>PMVV01000087.1 GCA_003166475.1 Bryobacterales bacterium
AGGCAATCCTGCCCGCTCTTCAACCCGGTCTCCTGCCCCACCATGCTAAGATAAGCACAAGCCCGTCTGCCAATGTATAAAGCCTTCTTTGGTTTCGCCGAGAACCCCTTCAACATGAGTCCGGACCCGTCGTTCCTGTTCCGGAGCGCGCAACATGAGGAAGCTCTCGCCAACCTGATCTACGGCGTGCAGAGCCGCAAGGGATTCGTAGTGCTTACCGGCGAAGTAGGCACCGGCAAGACCACCATGCTGGAATGCTTGCGCGACTTCCTGCATTCCCAGCAGATCGCTTACGCCTCGCTATTCAACTCCCGGCTGAATGTCCAGCAGTTCTTCGAAATGGTCGCCTACGATTTCGGCCTGCGATGCACGCGCACTTCCAAGACCGAGGTGCTGTTCGCCCTGAACGAGATGATCCTCGAGCGCGCCAACCTGGGGCGTACCACGGTGCTTATCGTCGATGAAGCGCACAACCTGGATTGGGATGTACTCGAAGAAATCCGGTTGTTGGGCAATCTGGAAAACCGGCGCGGGAAGATGCTCCAGATTCTGCTGGCCGGCCAGCCCGAACTGGACCGCAAACTGGAAGCCCCCGAATTCCGCCAGTTGAAGCAGCGCGTGGCTCTGCGCTGCGTACTGGAGCCTTTACAACTGGAAGAGACGCTGGAGTATATTCAGTCCCGGCTGACGCGGGCCGGATTGAAAGAACAGACCGTTTTTCCGCCCGAGATTCTGCGCGAGATCCACTTCCGTACGCAGGGCATTCCCCGGCTAATCAACGCCATGTGCGACAATCTTCTGCTCACTGCATTCGCCCTGGAGACCAAGGTCGTCACGATGGCCATGGTCGACGAGGTGGCCGCGGACATGCGCCTGCAATGGCCCGGCCAGAGGCCTTTCCTGGCGGACGGCAACTATGCCGAGAGGACCTTGCGCGAACAACGGCAGTACACCCCTGGCGACTAGGGAACTCCTATTGGTTAGCGTTTCGCTAACGTTGCGTCGGCGATTTGTTAGTATTAATACGCGAAAAACCCCGCTGCCTCCGGTGTTATCCTCTGGCTACCCCAAATCTGCGATACACTTCGAGTGAAACAAAACCCAAACTTTACCACTACCGGTTACATCAGTCCGATTTTCTGAAAGTGAAGTGCCCGGATGATGTCCGGCGTATGCTGGTGTTGGATTTCACTACAAGGGAGAAATATATGAACGTTGTCTCGAAGAGCCGGTTAGTTCGCTTGGCGGTATGCCTGGCGGTCCTGGTTTGGATGGCGGCTTATGGATTCGCCGCAGTGGCGGGTCCGCAAGTTTCGCATGGCCCCACTTTCCCGCCCGACCCGTGGGATGGCAAGGTTGCGCACGGCCCCACCTTCCCGCCCGACCCGTGGGACGGCAAAGTTGCCCATGGCCCCACTTTCCCGCCCGATCCGTGGGATGGTAAAGTAGCGCATGGCCCGACCTTCCCGCCCGATCCGTGGGACGGCAAAACAGCTTGAACAGCGCCGCCACGTGATCTCCGGCAAAAGGAAAGGCCTTCCCGCGGAGGAGAATGCGGCTGGCCCTTCAGTATGGCGCTTGGGCGATTGGCCTGTGGCTTAACCTACGGGTGATCTCCGCCTTGATGCGCGGAAGTTACCGGGAGTACCCGTTTGTCTTCGCCTATGTGCTATCTCTACTCGCGTCAACGGTGGTAGAGATCGGACTTCAGGCCGCGCCCCAAACGGTGCAGGACGGTTACTACTGGATTGATGAGGTGGTCCTGGATGTACTTGTGTTCTGCCTGGTGGTCGCCTTTATCCGGCAAGCCGCCCGGGATTCCAAGCAAACAACGATCGCGCGCTACTGGCTCTTCCCGGGCGCGGTCGCGATCTGTGCTGTTCTCTTAGCCGTCCACCGCGGCTCCCGAATGAGCATGAACGCGCGGATGACGCTCATCAGCCTTTACCTGAATATCTGTTGGGTAATTCTGGACCTGGCCTTATGGTCGCTCTTGGTCACTGCGCGCCGCCCCGACCGCCGCCTAATGTTACTCAGCGGGGGATTGGGTCTGCAACTCACCGGAGCGGTTATGGGCCAGGTGCTGCGGCGCCGATCCCACGGCCTGGTTTTCACGGGAACCTTGCTGGAGGTGACCACCGGCCTGCTGTGTCTATATATCTGGTGGCGGGCGTTGCGCACACAGCCTGCGCGCGCAAGAAGTCTCGCATAACATGGCAAAAAAAAGGGGCGGGCCCCGAGGGACCCACCCGACGCTTAACGACGGCATTGCGCGGCCGGCGGTGTTATTGCTGCGATAGTTGAGCCTGTTGCCGGGACGAGGGCAACTGCGAGAGGGAATAACTCTCGTCGGCGCTGAAAACCTTGATTTCCACGCGGCGGTTCTTGGCGCGCGCGGCGCGGGTGCGGCCGTCGTCCAACGGCTTCTCCGCCCCAAGTCCAATCATGTGGATGCGGTAAATGGGAATGTCGTGCTTGGCCACCAGATACGCGGTTACGGCATCGGCCCGTTTGCGGCTGAGCGCCTCATTGTATTGGCGCGAGCCAACGCGGTCCGTGAAGCCTTCCACGGCGATGAAGTAGCGCTTGTTCTTAGAGGCATTCGCCACCATGTTGTCCAGATCCTCGCGGTCTTTGGGCGTGAGCGTGTACTTGTTAAACCCGAACGGGATGGTCAGATCGGAGACTTGCTTGTAGTCGTCGAGGTTGGAAACCTGAGCCCGCAGAGTTCTGATCTCCTCCGAGTCCTTGCCGGCCAGTTCCGCCGCCTGGTTGGCCCTGTTCATGGCGTTTTGCGCGCCGTTCTGGGCGGTCATGCCTATCTCTTTCGCGGCGCTGATGCCGTTCTGGGCCTTCTCGTCCACTCCATTGATGTTGGCCGTCAGGTCAGTGCGGGTCTGCTGGATCTGCTGGCCGTTCTTATTGGTTTGGTCGCCGACCTGGTCCACCTTGGCCTGGATCGGTGCGGTGGTGGTCTGTACATACTTCTTGGTCGCGCAACCGCCGGTAAGCAGCGTCGCCGCCAGAAAACCTGCGCTGAGTGTAATGCGTGTCATAAGCTCCTCGCACACCGTAGAGCAATTTTCGCGCCGATGCCCCGTGCGCTGAATGTCAAGGACTTACGCGTCCGATTTGGTGAGTTTTCGTCCATTTGTTCCCTGTGCCGGAAAACTTTACCGGGTTGCGGCGTATTGCGAAATCTTAATCATCTGCGGCTTACGCGTGATATGTTCTTCGGTGATGAAGCGACTCGTCGGCATCTTCTTCACAGCAACGCTCGTGGTGGCGGCACAGGATACCCGATATCCTCCGGATGGAAGCCAGATACCCGGTCCCGGCGGACGATCCACCCCCGATTGGGTAGAGGAACTGAGCGAATGGCAGATGGCCACGGGAGGCGAGCACGAGGCGTGGCTCAACGACCTGCGCCAGTGGCGGCACGAGCGCCTCATCCGCATGGGCTACGACGACACCGAATACCGGCGGCCCGAACTCCTGTGGACGCAGCGCAACTTCATCCAGCCGCAAATGATGGCCGAGGAGCGCTATTTCTACGATCCGGCGGCCGGGAAGTATACCGTCGACCGCTACCTGGACGATCTCGACAAGCGCTACGGCGGCATCGACAGCGTCCTGATCTGGCCCGTGTATCCGAATATCGGCATCGACAACCGCAATCAGTGGGACCTGGCTCGCGATTTACCGGGCGGCGTTCCAGGCTTGCGCCGCATGGTCGAAGATTTCCATCGTCGCGGCGTGCGGGTCTTCTTTCCGAGCATGCCCTGGGACACCGGCACGCGCGACGTGGGCCAGCCGTACTGGAGCGCGGCTGCGGAGCTTATGGCCGAGATCGGCGCCGATGGCGTGAACGGCGATACGTTCAATGGCATGCCGCGCGCCTACCGGACGGCTTCCGACCAGACCGGCCATCCCGTGACGTTCGAGCCGGAAGGGTCGCCCAGCGCCGACGAGATGTTGATGTGGAATAACCAGAGCTGGGGCTACTGGAAGTATCCGTTCGCGCCCCTGGTCAGCAAGCTGAAATGGCTGGAGCCGCGCCACATGATCAATGTTTGCGACCGCTGGGCGCGCGACAAGACGGACAATCTGCAAGCCGCGTTCTTCAACGGCGTAGGCTATGAGAGTTGGGAGAACATCTGGGGCATCTGGAACCAGATCGCCCCGCGTGACGCCGAGGCGCTGCGGCGGGTCGCGTACATCGAGCGCCAGTTCGCGGAATTGCTGGTGGCGCGCGAGTGGGAGCCCTACGCGCCCACCCTGCAATATGGAGTGTTTGCCACTCGCTTTCCCGGCGAAGGGCGCACACTGTGGACGGTGGTCAATCGCAACGAATACGATGTCGGCGGCGAACAGATCCAGGTGCGCCATGTGGAGGGCGCGCGCTATTACGATGTGTGGAGCGGCGCGGAAATTAAGCCACGCATCGACGGCGCCGGCGCGGTGTTGAGCTTCGCGATGGAGGCCAAAGGCTTCGGCGCGATTCTGGCGGTCCTGCCGGGCGTCGCTCCGCGGAACCTGGATGCCACGCTGGCGCAAACGCGGCAATGGGCGCGCGTGCCGCTCGCCAGCCTTTCCAACGAGTGGAAGTTCCTGCCGCAACATATTGTAGAGACCGCGCCCACCAAGCTGCCCTCCGCAAGCCCGCCGGGTATGGTGCACGTGCCGGCCGGCGCATTCGACTTCCGGGTGACCGGCATCGAGATCGAGGGCTTCAACTGGGCCGGGTTGGACGTGCAGTATCCGTGGGAAGACGCGCCCCGGCGCGGCCACCACCACCTGCTCACGATGAAGCCGTTCTACATCGACCGCTATCCCGTGACCAATGCCGGGTTCAAGAAGTTTCTGGACGCCGCGCAATACCATCCGCAGGACGACCACAACTTCCTGAAGGACTGGCGCAACGGAACCTATCCGGACGGCTGGGCGAACAAGCCGGTCACCTGGGTCTCGCTGGAAGATGCGCGGGCTTATGCCGCTTGGGCCGGCAAGCGATTGCCGCACGAGTGGGAATGGCAATATGCGGCGCAAGGCACGGATGGACGGCTGTATCCCTGGGGCAACTCGTGGGACGAGCGCGCGGTTGCAGCGCCTTACAAGGGCCGCGACCTGCCCGGCCCCGCGGATGTGGATGCGCATCCGGCGGGCGCCAGTCCCTTCGGGGTGATGGACATGACCGGCAACATATGGCAATGGACCGACGAGTTCGTGGATGAACATACGCGCTCGGGCGTCGTGCGCGGCGGCAGTTACTATCGGCCGCAAGGATCGATGTGGTATTTCCCGCAGGCGTACAAGCTGAACGAGCACGGGAAGTATCTGCTGATGGCGCCTTCCAAGGATCGCGCCGGGACGCTGGGGTTCCGGTGCGCGATGGATGAGTGAGACGAGGGGGGGCAGGACTCCACATTCAAGAATTTGTCTGACACGGTTCATTGAGCGCGAGTATGAGGAGCCTGGCCCCGGCAAATGACGTTGAACCCAAATTCCGCTGGTCGGCAGATGACGTGGAAACCGGTGCTTCAGGCGGTGATCTGTGCTGGCCGCTGAAACCGAATTTGTGCGGATATCGCCGCTGTTGTTCAGGGTCTCAGCCGCGTTGCTTTTTGCAGGCGCCACTGGCCCGGCACAGAACCCTAGGTCGGAGCCAACCCGCGAAGAACCGCTCGTACGCGTGACCGTGGACCTGGTGCAGGTCGACGTTATCGTCACCGATCGAAACGGGAATCACCTCAGCGATTTGGAGTCTGCGGATTTCGAGGTCCTCGAAAACGGCAAGCCGCAGCGTATTACTAACTTTTCCTTCATTGCGGGGCAGGCGCCACGGGCACCCGCCGCGCCGCATTCGACCGTCGGCCAGCACGGCGTGGCGCTTCCACCGATCGCTGCGGCGCGGCTCGCGCCGGGGCAGGCGAATCGCACGATCGCCGTGGTTGTGGACGATTTGGGCATCGGCGAAGAGAGCTTTGCGAGCGTGCATCGCGCACTCGAGCGCTTTGTAGAGGAGCAGGTCCAGCCAGGCGATCTGGTGGCTGTCATCACGACCAGCGGCAGGCTCGGGGCGCTCGAACAGCTTACGGCGGACAAACGGCTGATGCGTGCGGCTCTGGCGAAGTTTCGTTCGATTCCGAATCACAGGCCCGGAGTGCAGGATAGCGATTTCAGTTGCGTCTGGTTCAATCACAGGCTCGGGGCGTCTACAGGCGGGATCCAGGACGAAGACGCATATCTGGGTCGATCGCTCTGCGGATCGGATCCGCACGTGGATCCCTGTCAGGAACTGATCAACGATCACCGCTCGGAATATTATGGCCGGTTGAGCATTTCGGCGCTCCGCCGCGTAGTCGATGGTTTGCGGGAACTGCCGGGACGCAAGTCGATCCTGCTGTTCTCCGAAGGCGTGCCGCTGATGCGCGGGCAGGGCACCGGGGACGTGAATGAGGCTCTGAAGGAAGCATACAACGCCTTCTTGACCCATGCGAACCGCTCTGCGGTGGCAGTCGATACGATCGATCCGCGCGGACTGCTCACACTCAGTTCAGAAGCCGATATGAGCGGCGACGGCTGCGCGCAAGCGCGGCAAACAGAACTGGTGAACACCCAGCAAGAGCTGGCTGAGATCGCACACAGGACGGGGGGTATTTCTATCAAGGATGACAATGACCTCTCGGGCGCCATGGGCCGCGTGATGAATGACCAGGTCGGGTATTATCTCATCGGTTACAAACCATCCGTCTCCGCCGCAAAGGGCACCCGTGGCGAGCCACGGTTTCGCAGGATCGCGGTCCGGGTTACGCGGCCAGGATTGACGGCGAGGTTCCATTCCAGCCTCTATGAAGAGGAGCAGGCACAGCCAACGCCGGGGAGCGGCAACCAGCGGCTCGTGGCCGCGGTCTCCTCGCCTTTCGCCATTCCGAACGTTCGCGTCAGAATCTCCACCAGATTCTGGAACGCGGGAGCGCCTGCCGGTTCCATTCTCGATACGGTCTTGCAGGTGGACGCGCGCGACTTGGCTTTCAGCACGGAAAGCGACGGCCGGCGTAAAGCAGTGTTCGACATTCTGGCCGTGATTTATGGCGGGGAGAGCAAGCCTCTGGATACATTCGATAAAAGCTACACCGTGTCGCTGACGCCAGACGGCTTTCAGAAAGCGCTCGCTGACGGTTTGCTGCAACGCCTGGAGTTGGCAGTGAAGAGGCCAGGGGCCTACCAGATTCGCGGCGCGGTGCGCGACCGGCAGACGGACCGCATCGGATCGGCCAGCGACTTCGTGGAAGTGCCGGACTTGACCCACGGCGGGCTATCGCTCTCAGGCATCGCACTCAGCGCCTCGCCGGGAGGGGCCAGCCTCGTGAGGTATCATGCAGGCCAAAGGATCTTTTATGCGTGCCAGGTTCTGAACGCTCAGCCCGGCGCGGACGGTTCGATTCATGTGGAGGTACAGGCTACGCTATTTCGCGACCAACAGGCGCTGGGAAGCAGCAAACCAATGGTCGTGGACGGCAAGGATCAGCCGGATCGCCAACGCCTTCTGGTAGCCGATGATTTTCGGCTTGGCAACCAGCTCCATTCCGGCGATTTCACCCTGCGGGTTACGGCGGTGGATAAGAACTCACCGGCCAAACGCGGCACGGCCACGCAGTCCATCGATTTCGAAGTCACTGAAGTGAAATGACGGGTCCAGGACGATGCCTTGGCCAAGCCTTCTGATACGAAAACGATCTTCGACGTTGACAACGTGCCCCACAAGAATCGTCGCGGCGCGCCAAAAAACTGATGGATAGGAGGTCTGCCCCACCTCACTCGTAGCGCAACGCCCTAAGCGGAACTGTCCTGGCCGCGCGGCGGGCGGGCAGCAGAACCGCGAGCGCCGCCACCGCCAGCAGCAGAGCCGGAACCACGATGAATGTCAGCGGATCGGTGGCGCTGACGCCGTACAGCAGGCTCGCCGCGAACCGGCTACCCATCAGGGCCAAGGCGAGGCCAATCGCCACGCCAATTCCCGCCAGCGCCAATCCCTGCCTGGCCACCAGCCCGAGGACGCCGCCCGAGCGCGCGCCCAGCGCCATGCGGATGCCAATCTCCCGCGTGCGCCGCCGCACCGAGTAGCTCATCACGCCGTACAGCCCCACCGTCGCCAGCGTCAGGCCGACCGCGCCAAACACCCCCAGCAAAACGGCGCTGAGCCTGGGGATCAGCAACGCGCCGTTCACATGCTCGCGCATCGTCTCGGTGCCGGATACGGCCAGGTTTGGATCGAGCGAGGCGATCTCCTGTCGCACAGGGCGGATCATGGCGTTTGGATCGCCTGCAGTCTTTACCACGATCGAGATGCCGTAGAAGCTGAACACGTCCTCGGGGCGGGCCTCCAGGTAAAGGAACGCCACATCGGAAGGCTCTTCGCCCAGGGTGCGCGATTTGAAGTTCTTGGCGACGCCGATAACCTCGTACGCCTTGCCCGATTCCATAATGCGCCGGCCGATCGGATCGGCGTGTGGAAACATGTGCTGCGCCATCCTCTCATTCAGGATGATGGACGCTGCGTCGGCTTGCTTGTCGAAATCGCGGCCGTGCAGCAACGGGATGCCCATGGTCGCGAAGAGGTGCGAACCGGCGAAATAAACATCGGCAGCGATCTGCTTCGCGTCTTTGACGCCATCCGCCTTGAAATCCAGGGAAGTTCCGCCGATGCTCAGAGGAACACTGTCGAGATAACTTACCGACCGGACGCCTGGCAACGCGGATACACGCTCGCGAAGCCGAGCGAGATACTGGCTGGTCTTCTCCGGGGAGTATTGGCTGAGCTTGGGATTGGTGGCCATCAGCAACACCCGATCGGGGCGCATCCCGATATCGATGGAGGAAGCCTTTTCGAGGCTGCGCAGGAACAGGCCCGCGCCAGCCAGCAGCACCAACGACAGGGATACCTGTACGACCACCAGCAGATTGCGCATGCCCAGGCGACGGGAGCTGCCGAAGGCGGTAGTTTGCTCTTTCAGAGCCGTCACCAGATCGGGGCGCGTGGCGCGCAGGGCTGGCACGAGGCCGAAGACGAGGCCGGTCACCACGGCGAGGGCTGCGGTGAACCACAGCACACGCGCGTCGGGCGCGAAATCGAACTGAATCGGCAACGGGATTGGCAAAGTGAAACGCGAAATGGCCAGAGTCGCGGCGGCGGCCAAAGCAAAACCGCCAACTGCGCCGATCGCCGAAAGCAGCACGCTTTCGGTCAGCAACTGGCGGATCAGACGCCGCCGGCTGGCGCCCAGCGCCAGCCGCAAGCCGATCTCGCGCTGCCGTGCCATGGCGCGCGCCAGCATCAGGTTGGCGACGTTGGAGCACGCGATGAGGAGCACCATGCCCACCAAGACCGCCAGCACCGCCATAAAGCTAATGGCGAAACGGTCCAGGCCACCGGCCAATCCGCCGGAATCGCCGAGGCGGATCGCGTCGCGCGGCTTCTCGCTTTTGCGGTACGCGTTATCCAGGCGTTTCTGGACCACGTTCAATGCGGCGGCCGCCTGTTTCCGGCTGACGCCCGGCTTGAGCCGCCCGTCCAGCATTAACCAACGAGCGTTGCGGCCCGCGACCATATTGTCCTTGGCCAAGTCCGGCATGATCCGCCCATACATTGCCAGTGGCACCCAGAAATCGGCCAGCACCGCGCGGTCCGTGCCGTGGAATCCCGGCGGCATGACTCCGACGACCGTGTAGCTCTGGCCGTTGAGCGCGACTTGCCGGCCGACGGCGTCCGGCGAAGCCGCAAAACGGCGGCGCCACAATCCGTTGCCGAGCACGACCACCGGGTTACCGCCGGCGGCGCGGTCCTCCGCTGGCGTGAAAGCCCGTCCAAGCGAGGGCGTGACGCCGACTACCGGGAAGTAATTGCCCGACGCCACCTGGCCCCAGATCCTTTCCGGCTCGCCGGCGCCGCCCAAATTAGCTGGGATGAAAGGGAAGTGCGCCGCGATCCCCTCGAACACCTGGGACGTCTGGTCACGGTAGTCGATGTAGTCCAAGTAGGAGAATGTGTTGCCCTGGTTCAAGCTCACCAGCCGGGAGGGTTCCCGCACGGGCAGCGCGCCGAGCAGGAGGCCGTTCACGATGCCGAAGACCGTGGAGTTCGCGGCGATCGCCAACGCCACCGACACGGCCACGGCGGCGGTGAAACCGGGATTCTTAAGGAGCGTGCGCGCGGCGAAAGTCAGATCCTGCTTCACGGTGCCGAGAAAGTTAAATTGCGGCATAAAAGCCTCCCTCGTAGTACGGACGGCTGCGCGGAAAAGTTTCCCTTCCTGCCGGGCGCCGTTAATATTACTGACGATAGGGACAGACCAGAATGAACAAGCTCTTCCGATTTGGCACGATCGTTTTATTGGCGGCGCTGGCGGCAGCCCCGGCGGCCGCGCAAACCGCGAACGCGGACAACGCCACCTCGAGAAAACGGTCACGCTCGGTCCGCGCATGCCGCAGATCGCCGCTGAAACCGCGCACCAGGCGGATTCCAACGAACGGGTGGCCAAGATCGAACAGGAGATTGCGGCCGAGACCGATGCCGGACGCCGCGCGCAACTGGAAGACATGCGCATACATTCTAAAATGCTCGCAGGCCGCGGTGCGGATCGGCAGTTGAGGGCGCGCGAAAGCGAGCTCGCCAATGCGCTGCAAGCGGAGCAGGCCACGCTCAGCGACCTCAACGGAAGGCTGGATGCGCTGGAGCGGCAACTTGAAACTCCGCCGCGCTAATCGAAAACCGCGGGGCTGAAGCCCCGCGCNNGGGCTAAAGCCCGCCCTCCAATAAAAAGACCCGATATGCGTTAAACTACCGCTGGAGGCATTTGTGGAACCTGATTCCTCGCAGCATTCGTCGCAGCCGGCGCGCCGCGATTTCTTCAAGACCGCAGCCGCCGGAGTGCTCCTGCTTAAGCCGGAAACGGTTTTCGGCACGCAGGCCAATTCGGCCGTCGAAGTCGGCCTGATTGGTTGCGGCGGCCGCGGCAACTGGATTGGCGCGTTCTTTCCGGAGTTCGCGGGCGCGCGCATCGTGGCCCTGGCCGATGTCATTCGCGACCGCCTGGATGCCACGCAATCCAGCTTCAAGGTGGATCCCTCGCGCACCTATTATGGACCGGACGCCTATCGCGAACTCATCGCATCGAAAGTGGACGCGGTGGCCATCGAGACGCCGCCCTATTTCCATCCCGAGCAGGCGCGCGCCGCGGTCGACGCGGGCAAACATGTCTATCTGGCCAAGCCCGTGGCGGTGGATGTTCCCGGTTGCCGCAGCATCGTCGAGAGCGGCAAACGCGCCCAAGGGAAGCGCAGCTTCCTGGTGGACTTTCAGACGCGCTCGCAGCCCGTGTTCCAGGATGCGGTGGCGCGAGTCGAACGCGGCGATATCGGCAAGCCTGTCTTCGCCCAAGTCTTCTACTATGCCGGCAGGCCTTCGCCCGATAAGGCGAAGCCGGGCATGGACCCCGGCCAGGGGCGCATCCTGAATTTCTACATGGACCGCGTCTTGGGCGGCGATATCATCGTGGAGCAGAATATCCATGTGATCGACCTCGCCAACTGGTTCCTCGGGGGGCATCCGCTGGCGGCCTACGGCTCGGGTGGACGCACGGATTGGAGCGGCACTCGCTTCGACTGTGGAGACGCCTACGACCACTTCCTGGTGAACTTCACGTACCCCAACGGCGTGCAGGCGGATTTCAGCTCGAACCAGTTGACCAATAGCTTCAGCGATCTTTGCGTGCGATGCTTCGGCATCAAAGGCGCCGTCGATTCGCACTACGGCGGCCTGGTGCGCATCACCGGCGAGAACGCCTGGGAGGGCGCGAAGAAGGACGACACCTTCCGGCAGGGCGCCATCAACAACGTAAAGGCGTTCATCGATAGCATTCAGACCGGCAAGCTGCTGAACAACGCCGATCAGGCGGTGGAGAGCAACCTGACCGCGATTCTGGGCCGGACCGCGGCCTACCAGAACCGCACGGTGACCTGGGAGGAACTGCTGCGGTCAGAAGAAAAGTTCGAGGCGAACCTGAAGCTGCGCTGGTAAGAGGCAACGACCAACAAGAGGCGGGCTGAGAGGCCGCCGCAGGCCGAGGGCCTGCCCCACAAGACGATTACGGTTTGCGCTTGGCGGGCGGCTTCGGCTTGGGAATCCAGAAGTCCGGGTCTGCCGCGGCGAACTCCTTCGAGACGTAGCTCATCCGTGGATTGAACGCGAAGAGCAGGCTCTCGCTCGACTGCACCACATCCGGTGCGAGCGTGTCGAAATGCTGCCGGTTGCGTTCGCCCATGGCTTGGCGCGCGGCCGCCATGCGCGCCGGGGCCGCGTCCATGTGCGCGAGGGAATCCATCGGCGAGAAGAGCAGGTAGGTGCCGGACGGCCCGCCGGAAACCACCTGATAGGCGAGAACCGGCTGGTCGGAGCCAGACTTGTCGTCGCCATCGATCAGCAGTTTGGCGGCCTGCGCCAATTCCGCATCTTGGCCATACTTGATGCGAAGCACGGTGACCGCCATATGGCGGCACTTCGGCAAAGACGACATGGCTTCGGCCGGGTGATAGCTGAGGTCGCCGCGGAACACCGCCAGCAGGGTTCGCGAGCCGGTGCGCAGGTCGCCGTCCTGCACATTGGCTACTTCCAGATCGGCAGCGAGCGGCGATTGTTCGATCTCCGCGCGCTCCTTTTCCATGCCGCCAAACGAGTCGTATGGTTCGAGAAACCAAGCTTCCGAGGGCCCCGCTTCCGTGGCCATCCCCAGGTAATGCGTCTTGACGTTCCCCTTCTGAAACATGCGGGGCCAGGCTTCTTCGGCCTTGACGTGCGCCGCCTCACGGCCTTCCTTGATCTGCTCGCGCGTCACCATCAGGACCTTGGGCGCGGGCGATTCCTCCTGTATCTGGGCAGCCACCTGCGCGGCGCCGGACAGACACAAACCGATCGCGACGATGGGGAGAACGTTCGGCTTCATACACTACCTCAGGGTCATGTTACAAGACGGCGGTACATGGCGGCAAACACCGGGATGCCGATCTGTTCGGCGCGTACCATAACTTCCGGCCAAGCATCCACGGCGGCGCCGTACTTGGCGGCCAGATTGTTGCGCAGGATCTTGCGCTTCTGCCGGAAACAGAGCGCCACGAAACGGAGGAAGTCCAGCCGGTCGGCGATGCCCATCTCGGCGGCGCGATCGTGCGGCACGAAGCGCAGCACCGCGGAATCCACCTTGGGCGGCGGATGGAAGGCGGCCGGGGACACTTCAAACAACAGCTCGATATCGGCGGACAACTGCATGGCTACGCTGAGATATCCATAGGCGCGGCTGCCGGGGGACGCGGTGATGCGCTCGGCCACTTCCTTCTGGGTGAGGAACACGCCGCGGCGCACCAACGGGCCGAGCGCCATCACCCGCTCCAGAATGGCGGTGGCGGCGTAGTAAGGGAGATTGCCCGTGATGGTTGCCGGTCCCCATTGGGCCAGGTCGATTTCGAGGGCATTGGCCTCGACGACTTCGAGATTCCCGGCAGCCGCGTGCCCCACCGTTTGCGCGAGCCTTTGCGCCAGGCCGCGATCGATTTCGATGGCGATGACGCGATCCGCGCGGGCCAGCAGGTGGGTGGTGAGAGCGCCGCGGCCGGGACCGATTTCGACGACCAGCGGTTCGCGGTCGGGACATGCGGCGCGGGCAATGCGTTCGAGGACCGAGCCGCGAGTCAGGAAATGTTGGCCGAGTTTCTGGCGCGCCACGGTTAGAGACCTGTCATGTGGGGCAGGCCCTCGGCCTGCGGCGGCCTCTCAGGCCGCCTGCCCGCGCTCTCGCCGAGTGCCGCTTCGTCGCGATTCGTGGGCCTGGAGGTCCGCCCCACTAGCCGCGGACCACGTAGTTGATGCGGCGGAAGGAAACCAGCACCTTGCCGTTGGTGGGCTGGCCGAACCAGGTGGCCGGCGTAAACCGGCTGAAGAACATCATCTTGCTGAGATCCGCCTGCATTTCCGGGCTGACCCGCCCCTGCTGCACGGAATAATCCATCGCCTGGCCCTTGGCGTCGACATACAATGCCACCACGGTCTCATCGCTATTGATGCCAAGCGGGGAAACTTCCACCAGAGTGGCGGCCGTGTAGAACCCGGTCGGGACGTCGTTCAGGACACTGGGCCGGAAACCCAGCGTGGGCACCAGCAGGCTGAACAGCAACAGGGCGGAAACTAAACCTCCGGTGAGAGGCAGCGCCAGCGGGCGCATCAGATTATCGACGGCCAGCTTGATATTGACGGCCCAGGTGTGCAACGCCAGGGGCAGCGTTCTGGTACCGTTCCAGCGGGCGCGTTCGCGCGAGGCGAGCACAGCCAATTGTGTCCGCAGGCGACTGGGAACCGCCACCGGCGGCAGACTCTTCAGACCATCGCGCAACTCGGAAAGACCGCGCAGATACGCCGCGCACTCCCGGCATCCAGCCAGGTGCCCGGCCACGCGCGCCAGTTCATCCCCGGCCACTCTTTGGTCCAGGAATTCCGACAGCGAATTTCGCACCGTTTGGCAACTCATAGCACCTACTCGGCCGTCTTTGGCAACCATTGCATCGCCGGTTGCGATTGCAACTTCCTTTCCAACTCTTGCCGCAAGGCCTCGCGGCCCCGCAGAATTCGCGACTTCACGGTACCGAGGGAAACCTGCAAAACCTCCGCGATCTCCTCGTAGCTCATATCCGTGATATCGCGCAAAACCACCGCGGCCCGGAACGTGGGATTGATGCGGGTCAGCGCGGCTTCGATCATGGCTTCTTTCTCCCGATCGAGCACGTAATCGAAGGGAGACCGCGCGGCGTCGGCCAGCGTGTCGGCGCGGCTTCTGGAATCCTCCTGCTCGTCTTCGATGCCGACCTCCCGGTTACGGTGCCGGAAAAACCAACGGCGCTGGTTATGGGCTTCGTTGATGGCAATGCGGAAGAGCCAAGTCTTGAGGCTGCTCTGGCAGCGAAAATGGCCCACATTCCGGAATACCTTGAGAAACACTTCCTGGACCACGTCGGAGGCGTCGGACGGGTCGTTCAACAGCCGTAGAGCGAGATTATAGACAGGCTGTTGGAATCGCAATAGCAGCGTCTCGTAGGCACACTCCGATCCTTCCCGGAGGGAGCGAACCAGCGCCAGATCCTCGGAATCCGTCGCTGCCGGCTTCTGCGCGTTGAGGTCCAGAATTGAGGTGGCCACGGGGAGCCTTCCCTAGAACCATTATAGACACCTGCGGGCAGGGGAAAGTTCCCGGGGCTGGCTCTGTTCGCCGTGGCTGGTGGAATATAGGGGATACTGGGTTTTGGATTCGTGAGTGGGGCGCGGCCGAGTGCGCTCTTCCCGGTGTGAGCTTAGCATGGCGGCGACCGGGTTCAGGTAGACGGATTGCCCTTTGCCTTTTGTTTTCAGCGTGGACGGGGGAGTGCACGATGCGTCGAGGCCGGGTCCAGAGGGCGCCCCAGCAGAGGGCCTGCCCCACCAAGCAGCATGGCCGCAACTTAAAATGGAGCGGTTGTAATACACTTGTGTCCTAAGGAGAAGGCTTATGCATCTTCCCGACGAACAACGCTACGACAAAATGGCTTACCGCCGCTGCGGCGCGAGCGGGCTGCGATTGCCGACCATCTCGCTCGGACTCTGGCACAACTTCGGCGGCGTGGATGCGTTCGAGAACATGCGCGCGATGCTGTGCCGCGCATTCGATCTGGGTATCACGCACTTCGACCTGGCCAACAACTACGGGCCGCCGCCGGGGTCGGCCGAGGAGAACTTCGGCCGGGCTTTGCGCGCGGATCTGGGCGCCTGGCGCGATGAACTGATCCTATCGACCAAGGCCGGGTACCTGATGTGGCCGGGCCCCTATGGCGAATGGGGATCGCGGAAATATCTGCTGGCCAGTCTGGACCAAAGTTTGAAGCGGATGGGCCTCGACTATGTGGATATCTTCTATTCGCACCGCCCCGACCCGGACACGCCGATCGAAGAGACTATGTCGGCGCTCGATAGCGCTGTGCGCGCGGGCAAGGCTCTCTATGCCGGCATCTCCAACTACAATCCGGAACAGACGGCGCGTGCGGTGGCGATCCTGCGGCAACTTGGCACGCCGTGCCTGATCCACCAGATGAAGTATTCGATGTTTGTGCGCACGGCGGAAGAGGGGCTCTTCGAACGGCTGGCGGCGGAAGGCGTCGGGGGCATTGCATTTTCTCCGCTGGCGCAAGGCCTGCTGACGGACCGCTACGTGAAGGGGATTCCGGAGGGCTCGCGCGCGTCGAAGCCCGGCACGTTCCTGAAGCCGGCGGACGTGAGCGAGGCGCGGCTCGCGCAGGTACGGGCGCTCGATGAGATAGCTGCGGGCCGCGGACAGACGCTCGCGCAAATGGCGCTCGCTTGGGTGCTGCGGCACGGGGTGATGGCCAGCGCTTTGGTGGGGGCCAGCCGGGTGGAGCAGGTGGAGCAGTGCGTGGGGGCGGTGAAGAACCTCGGGTTTGAGGAGCAAGCACTACGCCAGATCGATGAGATCCTGGCCGCGGGCTGATGGGGGCGCCCCTTAGATCGACCGCTTTTTGAGGCGTTCGAACATGGCGGCGGCGATATCGGGGTTAGTCGGCCAGTGGCCCCGCCGCTGGCCGGCGTGGGTCTCGTAAGTCTCCAAAAGGTCGGGATCGGGTTGAGTGACCTCTCCGTTCTGCAGAAACAACAAACCCATCTTGCTGGTCGGCATCCGCGTGACGAAAGCCTCAGCCTCGTCGAGGGCGCTGCGAAGGCGCGCCGATATGTCCGCGGGATCGACGGGCTCACTCATGATCAAAGCGCGCCAATCGGGCGCCGGATAGTGGGCGTTCCGCCGGATCTCGGCAATCAGGCCCTCGGGTGTGAAGCCCGGCGATTTTTCAACGGCGGCCCAAATCAAAGCGCCGAGCGGGAGGATCGTCTTATGGACCGTGACCAAGTCAACAACGTCGCGCACTTCCCGGCGGCCGGCCGCTGCCATCGTCTTATTCATGGCGAGGTCAACCGGGTGCAGGACGTACCCAAACGTGTCGTCCCTTACCGTTGGAAAAAACCGGTAGTCGCTGTCAACCACCCATTCCAGCCGTGTGATGTCATTAGCCCGCGGCCTCCAGGACTGCGCATCGTCCAAGGCCGCGATGGCCACGCGTTCTTCGCGGTCGTGAAAGAAGTCGACATCGTCTGAATAGCGCGGCGCATTCCGGTTATGACTCTCCGGATCCCGGTGCGACGCCAGGACCGTGAGAATATCCGTCTGCAGCTTAGACAGCGGCATGACAGGCGCGTTCGATTTGTTCGGCCAATTCGCGCGGCACGATTGCCCTCGATGCGCAGGGCGCGGGCTACAACAAGGGCATCTTCTTTAGTGGGTGTCTCGATGAGACGCTTGTTCCACAGCGCGCGCGCTCCAAATTCCGCGAAGGCGCGGCGGTAGAGGCTGGCGAAATCGTCCGTCTCGACTGGCTCGGCGCTCATGATTCATGATTGTCACAGCCGCACTGGTTGCGCAACTGCCGCGGGACTGAAGTCCCGCGCGGGCTAAAGCCCGCCCTCCATTTACGCGGGTGCGATCTCCATCTTCTTCAGATGGTCGTACCAGGTGAACTTCAGGGTGATGGAGGTGACCACAACCACCGCTATGGCCCACGCCGCGATCTCGTAGCGGCGAATCACGATGTACACCGGGAACGCGATCAGGCTGGTTTGCCAGGCGATGCCCACCACGATGTTGAACATGTCGCGGGCGAAGTCCGGGTTCGGCTTGAAGGACGGATCTTCCCGCATCACCTTCTCGCGAATGGGACCCCAGAAGCCCCAGGGATTCACCCGTTTGTAGAAGTCCATGAGCACGGCGTCATCTTCCGGCTTGGTCTGGAGCGTTCCGACGATGCAGCCGACCAGCGCGAGGCCCACGATGATGGGGAACGAATTGAGCGGAGACACGCTGGGCAGCGCCCAAGGAATGATCAGCGATCCGGCGATGCCGGTGACCATGCCCCAGAAATAACCGTAGCCGTTGAAGCGCCACCAATACCACTTCAGAACGTTGGAAGCGGTGTAGCCGCCCCACAGCGCCGAGACGATCCACTGGATCACGGTATTGATGGAGGTTACGAACCAGCCGAAGGAAATCCCCAGGATCACCACGGAGAACGACGCCAGATAACTCAGCCGGACATAAGTCCGCTCACTGGCGTGCGGGTTGATGTACTTGCGGTAGAGGTCGTTCACAATGTAGGGCGGCGCGGCGTTGACCGTGGCGGCGAAGTTGGACATGAAGGCGGCCAGCAGTCCGGCAACCAGCAGGCCCAACAAACCGGCGGGGACGAACTGGCTGAGCGCGTCGGGCAGCACCATCTCGAAGTCCATGGCCTGACCCATGGCGCGGATCTTATCGCTGTAGAACACCAGCGCCAGGATGGTGAGGCCGGTGATCATGAAATAGCGGGGCACGTTGAGCACCACGTTCACCATGGCGCTCATCATGGAAGCTTCGCGCGGATTCTTGGTGGAAAGGATGCGCTGCATGTCGTAGTTAGGCGCGGGTCCGGCCATGCTGATGAGGATGCCTTTGAAGAGCATCATCATGAAGAATGCGCCGAAGATGGTGTAGCCATCCTCGGCGATCTTGGTGTTGACGGCGGCGATCAGGTGGGACCAATCCAGGTTCAGGTGCCAGCCAAACCAGATCTGTTCCCAACCTGCCGGAATCACGCGGCGCAAGGCCTCCGGCGATACGCGCGAGATGGCGATGATGCCGATGGCCAGCGACGCGACCGACAGGATGCAGAACTGCAGCACCTCGGTGATCACCACGCTGAACATGCCGCCTTTCACCACGTAGAAGGTGGTGATGCCCATCAGGATCAGCGCATACACATTGGCGGAAAGATGCCAGGGCAGGAAATCGACGGCGAATTTGCCGATGCCTTTGAAGCCGTATGTGAGAAAACCGATGACGCTGACCAGCGCGTAGATCACTACGATTATGTGGGAAAGCTCCGCGCCGCGGCCTTTGCCGAAGCGCGTGCGGATCCACTCCGCGCCGGTGGTGACGTTGGAGCGGCGCAGCCATGTCGAAAGATAAACCATCAGGAAGATCTGGTTGAAGACCGGCCACAGCCAGGGGATCCAGACGCTCTTCAGCCCGTAAATGAACATCAGGTAGACTAGCCACATGGTGCCGGCGATGTCGAACATGCCGGAGGCGTTGGACACGCCCAGGAGATACCACGGCAGGGTGTTGCCGCCCAGGAAGTACGCCTTGGTGTCGCGCGAGGCGCGGTGGGAGACCCAGTAGCCCAGCAGCACGGAGGTCGCCACGTAGACGACGATGATGGCAACATCGATCGGATGCAGTTTCATCTTGAACCTCTGTTCCACCGTTCGCCCGAGGACTACGGGCGGCGGCGATTAGGATGCGCGGATCGGCCGGGAGCCGCGGTTTTCGGTGACTAAACATAGTAACAGAGCTTGTGGTGGGGAATTGCCGGTCGCGAGAGGCGGCCTGAGAGGCCGCCGCAGGCCGAGGGCCTGCCCCACTCAGGCTGCTTGATTTTTCGCGCGCTTCGATGTAGTTTTAAATTGAGAGCGGTGGAGTTCGCGTAACGCTGTCCCTGGGCGGCCAATGACTCCTAACAGTGGTTCAACTGTGGGAGTCCGGCCAACCCGCCCCGCAGCAAACCACAAAACAGATTGAGGACATTCTGTAATGGATCAAATGTGGTTCGTTGCCGCTCTCTGGCTAGCGCTGGCGCTGCTTGCGGTTCTGGCGGCCAACTGGCTGCGCATCTCGACGGCGCTCTCCGAAATCGTAGTCGGTACGGTTGCGCAGCTCGTTATCGGCGCGCTGGTGGGCCGCGGTGTGTTGAATGCCAAGGCGGAGTGGATCACGTTCCTGGCGGGCACCGGCGCCATCGTGCTGACCTTCCTGGCGGGCGCCGAGCTGGACCCCGCCGTGTTCCGCGCCAAGTGGAAGGAATCCACGGCGGTCGGCCTGGCCGGCTTCTTCGGACCGTTTTTCGGCGCAGCCCTGATGGCGCACTATGTCCTCCATTGGGGGTGGCGTCCCAGTTGGCTCGCGGGCGTGGCGCTCTCCACCACTTCGGTCGCGGTGGTCTACGCGGTGATGCTGGAACTCGGGTTCAATCAGACCGTTTACGGCAAGGCCATCCTGGCGGCCTGCTTCATCAACGACCTGGGCACGGTGATCGCGCTGGGCCTGATTTTCTCGCCCTTCACCATCAAGACCTTCATCTTCCTGGGAACCTGCCTGGTATTCTTTTTGGCGCTGCCGTTCGTGACGCAATGGTTCTTCGCGCGATACGGCGGGCGCGTGTCGGAACTGGAGACCAAGTACCTGCTCTTCCTGCTTTTCGGATTGGGCGGACTGGCCGTCTGGTCCGGCAGCGAGGCAGTGTTGCCCGCGTATCTTATTGGCATGGTTCTGGCAGGCACGGTCGGCAAAGATCACTTCCTCATCCGCCGCCTGCGCACCTTGACCTTCGGCTTGCTGACGCCGTTCTACTTCATCCGCGCCGGCAGCTTCGTTTCGGTGCCCGCGCTGGTGGCCGCTCCGCTCGCCTTCGTCACGCTGTTTTTTGCGAAGATGGTGTCGAAGCTCGCCGGTCTGCTGCCCACGGTGCGCGCCTTCGGCTACCGCGGGCACGACGGGATTTACTACTCGCTGATGATGTCCACCGGACTCACTTTCGGCACGATTTCGGCGCTGTTCGGCCTCAATCACGGCATCATCGACCAGAATCAGTACTCGCACCTGGTGGCCACTGTCATCGGCAGCGCGGTGATTCCGACCGCGATTGCGAATGCCCGTTTCATGCCGCGCCACCTGCTGCCGGAGCAGGAGCGGGAACTGAAAGAGTCGGCGTTCGGCGAGCCGGTGGGGGATCTGGATGTATGACACGAAAGGAGACGCATACGGTTGGACAAATACCTGGTAGTGCTGGCGGGCGCCGGCCTCGGCGGCCTGGCCCGCTATGTGGCGGGAACCTGGATCATGGCGAAGTACGGCGGCCGCTTTCCGCTGGGCACCTTCGTCATCAATATCACGGGCGCATTCTTCATCGGAATCCTGATGACGCTGCTGACCGAGCGATTTCAACCGCATCCCAACTGGCGGCTGTTTCTGGTGGTGGGGGTTCTCGGCGGGTACACGACGTTCTCGAGCTTCGAATACGAAACCTACCAGGCGGTTCGCGACGGCGAGCGCTGGCTGGGCCTGTTGTATGTGGGGGGCAGCGTGGTGCTCGGGTATCTGGGGGTGTGGCTGGGCTCGGTTTTGGCGAGTGGGCGGTAGGAGCACATCATGCTGACTAAAGGTCCCGCTAAGAAAGTCACTATCTTCATCAACGAAGACACTCAGCATCATATGATGGCGCTGCACGACTCCATCATGACCTTCCTGATGCACAAGGGTGTCTCGGGCGCCACGGCCACGCGAGCTTACTCGGGCTTCGGCTCGCACCAACTGATGCACACGCCCAAGGTGGAGGTGCTGGCGCAGCACCTGCCGATCCGCATCGAATTTGTCGAGACGGCCGAAAAGGTGGAAGAGATCCTGCCCACGCTGTATGAGATGGTGAACGACGGGCTGATCGAGGTGCAGGACACCACGGTGGTGAAGTTCGCGCACAAATCCGTCAAGCCCGAGCCGAAGCTGCCGCACGAACACAAACAGGGACCCGCCACGCTGCTGCGCGTTTACCTGGGCGAAGCCGATAAGTGGCACGGCCAACCGCTTTACGACGCCATCGTGAACAAGCTGCGGATGATGGACATCGCCGGCGCCACCGTCTATCGGGGCATTATGGGATACGGCGCGAAGGGTCACGAGCACAAGCGCAGTGTGTTCCATCCTATGCGCGACGTGCCCATCATGCTTTCGGTGATCGACTCGCCCGATAAGATTGCCGCCGCCGCGGAGACGATTGAGGGCATGCTGGAAGACGGACTGATTGTGACATCGGATGTGGAGATGGTCAGGCTGGTGCGCGGCAAGACCGCGATGGAGGCCCCCGATGCTGCCGGGAAAACCCGCTAGGCTGCTGCGAATTCACATTGCGGAATCCGACCGCTATGGTGGGAAGCCGTTGTATGAGGCCATCGTGCTTAAGTGCCGGGAGATGAAGATCGCCGGCGCGACGGTGTTTCGCGGCCTGGAAGGCTACGGCGAGACGGCCGAAATGCATAAACATCATCTCACGCGCCACGATCAGCCGATCCTGATTTCGATTGTCGATACCGCTGAGAACCTGGCGCGCCTGGTACCGGTGGTTGAGGAGATGATGGACACCGGCCTGATGGCGATTTCCGACGTCCTGACAGTCCGCGTGCAGAAGAAGGCGGCCACGGCGAATGAAGGCGGCTGACCGGAGCGCCATCGACGACCGGTTGATCCCGCTGGCGGGCCGGCGGGACGAGGTCCGGGAGTTAGAATGCGCGCTTCAGACACGTCAATCGCGGCTGATTACCGGTCCTCCGGGCATGGGCAAAACGCGGCTCCTGGCGGAAGCGGTGTGCGGGTGTGCCGCACCTTACTTGCTCATCCGCGGACCGCGAGTGTTACACGATCTTCTGGTGCAGTTAGCGGGCATGCTCGCCTGCCGTATCGCTGACGCCACCAGTATGTCATTGAAGCCTGCCGTGCTTGACGCGCTGAAACACGAGCCGCGGGCCATCTTTCTCGAAGATGTGACGGACGCCGATCCGCGCATGTACCGGTTCTTGCAGGCCATCTATCACAGTAAGGGTAACTGTTTGATTGTGACTGCCCGCTCGCGCGAATCCTTGGGCTACCTTCGGCGGCTGTTATGGGACCCGCGAGAGGAGATCCGCCTGCGGCCGCTCAAGCGCGCCGAGGCGGCCGGGCTGTTTGAGGCGGCCGTCGCGGCATACAAGCTGGACTCACTGGAATTGGATGGTTTCCGGAGTCAAGTGCTGCGGTCCGCGCGGGGCAACCCCGGGCAGATTGTGGCTATGTGCCGCCTGGCCGCGCAGCCCCAATACCGGCTGGGACGGCGCGTCAAGTTTCTGCCGCTGCGAATGGACGCGCTGCCGGCGTTCATAGGATAAGATGAAAGGCTCGCCGATTACCCTACTGGAGGTAGCCGCGGAACTCTGCGACCGCTACCAGATCGCGGACCTGCGGTACTTTCTGGAGAGCTGCCGCGCATTCGCGCGCGCCGAGACACTCAACGTCGCGGTGTTCGGGCGGTTCAAAGCCGGCAAGAGCAGCTTCCTCAACCATCTGCTGGGCGAGCCATTACTTCCCACCGGAGTGATTCCGGTTACTTCCGTCATCACCGGGGTTGAGTTCGGCCCCAAGGAGAGGGCCGAAGTCCGCTTCCTGGATGGACACGCGACGCCGATTTCGCCGACCCAGATCGTGGATTATGTCTCTGAGACAGCCAACCCCGGCAATGCGAAGCAGGTTGCCTCAGTGCATCTGGAAGTGCCCGCGATGGAACGCTATCGCGGCATCTGTTTCGTCGACACGCCGGGACTCGACAGCGTCTTCGAGCACAACACGGATGCCTCTACGGAATGGCTGCCGAACACGGGGCTAGCGCTGGTCGCGGTGGGAGTCGATCCGCCGCTCTCCGCGCATGACGTGGAACTGATTCGCAATCTGAGCCGGTTCACTCCTAATGTCTCGGTGCTGCTGACTAAAGTCGATACGCTCGCCGCGGATGAGCGGAGCCAGGTCGAAGGCTTCGTTCACGAACAACTGGGGCGATATTGGAACGGATCCGTGCCGGTGTTTTCTTACTCCATCCGGCCCGGCTTCGAGTATCTGCGCGAACAACTCGACCAGCGGCTTCTCGCGCGCGCCCGCACTGGCGCCGGCGAGGAACACGCCGCCATCTTGCGGCACAAAGCCGCGTCGCTCGCGGCCGAGTGCCGCGGCTATCTCAACATCGCGCTGAAGTCAGCCGAGTCGGCCGAGTCCGAGCGGGCGCAACTGCGCGAGCGGATTGTTGGGCAGAAGGAGGCTCTGGACGATACGCGCCTGACTCTGCGGCTGGTCGCGCGGCACGCGGCCGCGGGCGCCCGCAGCACGTTCGAAGAGATCCTGCGGCGGGATGAAGCGCCCGTATGCCAGCGGCTTCTCGATGGCCTGGAGCGGGAGTTTCCCGCATGGACCCGCAGCCTGAGTGTGGCGATGGAACGCTTCGACGAATGGCTGCGCGCCGGCGTGACGCGGGAGATGGCCGCGCTCTCCCTGCGGCATCGCGGCGAGTTCCTGGAACCGGGTCGGCGCGCCAGCCGCCAGCTTTCGCAGTCTCTCCAGGATTTTCGGAACCGGCTGGCGAAGCAGACCTTGGAGGCTCTGGGCGTGCCTCTGGAGACGACGCAGGTGGAACTTGCGGCGCAGGACCCGCGTTCACCGGATATCCGGGTCGGCCGGATCTTCGATCATAACTGGGAGTTAGTTTCATTGGCGGTTCCCATGTCGCTGTTGCAAGGCACGGTGAAGCGACACTTCGAGCGCAGAGTGGCCGATGTGGTGTTCATGAACCTATCGCGGCTGGCGTCTCAGTGGGAGGAGGTCGTCGGCGCAGCGCTGCTTACCTTGGAAAAGGACTCGATCGCGCGGCTCGACACTCTGATCGCCACCATTGAGAAGCTGATCGCATCGGCCGGACAGGACGCGCCACGCATCCGGGAGGATCTGGACCGACTGGAATCGGTGTAAGGGCGGCCTGAGAGGCCGCCGCAGGCTGAGAGCCTGCCCCACAGTTATAACATGCTGCGGACTGCCGCTTCGAACCTGCGCGCCTCTTGCTTTTGGTCTTCGCGGACGGGAATGTGCCATGGGTCACCGGAGCGAAAGGCAATCTCCAAACTGCCTGCGCGTTGCGTCCAGACGCATCGCACCCCTGCAATCGATGACAGGCGAGTCGAATGGCTGACCGTGCCGTATCGTCCATAGCTCCCCTTGTGCCGTTCGGTGATCCAGAGCAACCGCCGCGAAGTTACTAACACCAGATCGCCGGCCGACGAGTCGTTCCTGCGAAACCAAGAGCGCCGGCGCAATCCGCGAACCGCGGGCTGGAAGAATTGCGCCAAGGGGGCTTCTCCGTCGATCAGTTCCGCGGACCGCGCATACTCGAACTTCAGATCGAGCGGTTCCCCGAAGGCCCATGTGGGAGGGGCCGGGCGGGCTGGCGCAGCCGGCAACCAGCGATCCTGGAGCGTCTTCATGCACTTCTCGACCGGGCCTCTGGCGCGCGTGTTGTACGGCAAGCTTATCTGGCCGCCATCCCAGGTCAGGACGATCCAGCCGGTTAGTAGGATGCGGCCCCACTCGACGCGCTCGATGCGGTCCAGCGACACTCTGACGGGCAGCTCTCCGGCCGCTGGATGAGGCGCCACCATCGCCTCGCGGTCACTCAGGAGCAGAATCCGCGCAGGGTATCTGCGGCGGCCCAACCAGTCCACATCGCCGCGTGGCAGAAACACGCCGGCGTCGAACGCCCTGAATTCAGGCGGCAGAACGAAGTCGGGCGGAACTTGGGAGAGCGCTTCGATGGCGAAGGTGAAACGATATTGCCGGGAATCGACGCTGCTCGCGCCGGGGCTCATTTTCCGCCGGCCTCACCGAGGCGGGTCAGATCCTCGAGAATCGCCTCTCGCTCCCCGGTTGCCACAGACCCTTGGGACAGTAACCTGGCCACCTGCGCGCGGTAGGCATCCGCCGAAGAATCGAACCTCAACTGGAGTTCCGCCAAGGCTCCGCGGGCCCAGTTCTCGACCAGCCGCCCGTGTGTGGTGAATGCCTGCGATAGCGGCTCTTCGAGGAGCAGCCGAAGCTTGCCGTAGATCCTTTTGCGCGCCAGCGTTCTGGGATACCGAATCCAGGGGCGATCGAAGTTCGCGCTCACCGGTGGAGGATCGAAGCGCGGCATCTCGTGAACGGCGCGCAGGAGTTCCTCCTCTGGCGGCGCGTCGTTACTGCCCAGCGCCTTGGCGGCCCTCTGTAATGCCGCCGCCAGCGTGCGGGCGAGTTCCTGGAGGTGTGTGTACACCTGGGTTGCAGAGGCGGCCGTCTTGGCAATGGCGTTCGTGACGGCGGCGCTGCTCCACATCTCCAGCAGGGCATCCGCCGCTTGCCGCAGCGCTTGCGGCGTCAAGCCGCGCATTTCGTCGGAGGCGCCCAGACAGAACACCCTGGCCTGTTCCAGGCTGCCGGCCGCCTCGCGCAAGTCGCGCTCCAGGGCGAGGAGTTCTTCACCCTGCAGCGCCTGACCGGTTCCGCCGCCGTTCAGTTTCGCCTTAAGCGCCGCTACCACCGCCTCGCGCAGCGCAGCGGTTTTTCTGCGGCTCGACTCTTGCGCGAGCTGTCGATGCTTCTCGTAGAGCGGGGCGATCTCTCCGGAGAACCATTGTTCCAGGAGATGCGCGTGCGAGGCGGCCGTGCTGACCGGATGTACGCCAATCTCCGCACCCAGGTGCGTGCGAAGCTGGCTGGCGGTGTACTCGAGCGCGGACTCGAGATCGGAAGGCGATAGCAGGTCCGCCTTGCTCAGCAGAACCTTTACCGGGATGGCCGCTTCATAGAGGCACAGGATGGTGGAGAGATCCTCGTCGTTGAGAGGACTTCCGGCGGCGATCAGCACCACGCCGAGATCGCATTGCGGCAGATACGCCAACGTCTCCGCCGCTCCCGCCGTCGCCAGCGAACCCAGGCCGGGCGTGTCCACAAATGCGAGGCCGCTTCGCAAACGCTGGGAAGGCAGTTCCACCACCAGGCGCACGACACCCTTGCCGTTGGCGGGGTTGTGCAACTCGCTCACAAACTCCGGCAGGCGCTCGATGGGTAGCCGCTCCACCCGGCGATCCGCGAAGCTTGCAGTCAGCAAAGCCTGGCTGCCGTGAATCAGCCTGGTGGGGACCGCCGTGATGGGATTCACGCCCACCGGCAATGCGGTGGTTTCGAGGACGTGGTTCAGTAGAGACGACTTTCCCGAACTGACCCTGCCGAACACGGCAATCTCAAGCCGATTGGATTCCAGGCGCTCCACAATCATCGCGAGACGGGGACGCAGCTCCACCAGTCCGCGATCGGCGACGATGCGATCTGTCAGCCGGAGCAGATCGAGTCCTCCGGCAGTTTGGAGGCGCTCCAGCCGGGCTTCGAGGTCGGCTGCCGGAGCGTCCGCCAAGGCTGCACCCAGCCTCTCCAGTAAACCTTCCAGCTCGGCGCAGAGGCCCTGGAGTTGAGGCGCCACACTCTCAGCCAACTCGCCATAGCCGCGCAGATAATGGGGAGCCATCTCCTGGACCGCGACTCGCACGAATGTCAGGGTCACCCGGATGGAGTGGAGAGAGCCCAGGGCGGGTGTCTCGGAGACGATACTCAAACCGTCCATTGCGCGTGCGAGTTGATTGCGGAAGCGGGCTATGTAGCTGCGAATCAACTTCGCTTGAGGCGGTGAGAGATCCGCAGCGTACTTCGGGAAAATCGATTTCGATTCCGACGCGTTGAGAATGGCCTCGATATCGGACAGGAGCTTGTCGGCATACTGGGCGTTGCTGAAAAGCCGCCGCCGCTGGCCCTCGTTCAACGGACTCTCGTTCGCCATTGGGGAAGATCCTATGTAGGAGTCATCTGCCCAACGGGCGGTTCAAGGTGAACTCCAACACCTCTAGCCGCTATTATCGCTCAAGAGCCGGCGCGGCTGAATTGACAACCTGCCCCCCAGGGCGTTGACAGCCAGGGCGACTCACTGTATACTGTATACGTACAGTGCACAGATGGCAAAACGAGCGCCGATAATACGAATCGATCTGGATTCACCTGTCCCGAACTATCGACAGATTGTCGATGCCATGCGCACGCACCTGGTGGACGGCGATCTGGCGCCGGGAGATCTTCTTCCTTCGGTTCGCCGTTTAGCCCTGGAACTTGGCATCACTTTCAATACCGTCGCGCAGGCCTACCGCCAACTTGCCGAGGAAGGGTGGCTGGACTTGCAGCACGGGCGGCGCGCCACGGTGATCGACCGCCACCCCCCTCCCGGCGCAAGCCGCAAGAAAGTCACTGGATTCCAGCGGCGTATCCGCCAGATGGTCGCGCAGATGCGCGCCGAGGGCCTGTCGCCTCGGGACATTGCCATCGAGTTACGGCTGGTTGCCGAAAAGTTGGAAACATGATGTCTGTCCGGCTCTATTTGTTGCTGCCCCTCGCCATGGCTCTCGCGAGCCTGCATGCGCTGCCGTTCGCGCCGCGGCCCGATCGCCTCTTCGGAGCCGCCGTTCCACGCGAGATTCGATATGGCGATGAAGGCCGGCAAGCCTTGCGGCGCTATGAACTCCGCCTGCTGCCCTGGACGGCCGCGGCCTTGTTTGTCTCACTGTGGCTGCCATTGTCTTGGGCGGTCCTGTGGGCGGAGGCCGCATTTCTGATACCGCTGATTGCCGCCGGCTGGATTTTCTCGCGGCGACGGACCGAAATTCGGCATCTTGCCTTGCCTGCGCCTTCGACGCGCGAGGCGCGATTGACGGATGCGGATGATCGTCTATTCCGGCAAGGGCTGTTGTTTGCGATCCCACTTGCCATCCTGACCGGCACGGCGCTTTACCTTCATCTTCATTGGGACGCAATTCCGGCTCGCTTCCCCGTGCACTGGGGCGCAAACGGGATTCCCAACGGATGGTCCACGCGAAGTCTTACGGGTGTCTACGGTCCGTTGCTTTTAGGTACACTGATCGTCCTGTTCCAATTGGGAATACTCATACTTAGCTCGTGGGGTTCGCGCAGAAGCGCTCGGAACCCGGCCGTTCCGATGGTTCTGATTGTAATTGCCTCGGTGATCGCTACGGCCTTCTCGGCGGCTGGACTTTTGCCCCTTCACATAGTCGCCGCACGGACGCTGGTGATTTTCTACATCGCGTCTTTCAGTTTCCTCGCGGTAATGATCTGGTTCTCGCTTCGGCGCCACGCGGAAAGTGGGGCGGAAGCCGGAGAAATCACGCCTGAGGCGTGCTGGCATGGGGATCAGTTCTACTACAACCCGCACGACCCGGCGTTGTTTGTCGAGAAGCGTATCGGACTGGGTTTGACGTTCAATTTTGGCAACCGTGGGTCGTGGATTGTTCTCGCCGTGATACTCCTGATTCCCGTGGGGCTATTGTTGCTGGCATTCGCGCTCACCAAGGGGTAGGGAAACGGGATGTCCCGATAGGGACTCTCAAGAGCATCGAAATACAGACCGGGATCAAACTGAGACGATCCGTCGCTGGAAGGAGGTTTAGCAAGGACCGGGATTCCGATTTCGGCGTCGGTTTTCCGGATCTTCCGGGCTGCATTACCGCTGGCCGGACGCTGGAGGAAGCGCGCGGGATGGCAGCCGAAGCATTACGGTTCATCCTCGAGCAACTCACTCTGTGGGGCAGACCATCGCCTTCTGTGGTCTGCCGCTCTTGCGTCTGGGCAGACGACACAAAACGATCGTCTGCCCCACTCTCGGAACGGCCATTCCCAAAACCGGACACTTCTACCTTCCCCGCCGCCCGCCCCTAACCTTTTTCCCCCAAAGGAGTCATAATGTTACCAGCCCCGGAACGATTGGCAGGCGCCGTGCCCTTTCGTCCGCGGAACCAAACATGGATGTACCGAGAAAAGACGCAGCCAAGAAACGCCTCATCAAGCGCATTATCATTGGGTTAATCATCATCGTCGCCCTCGTGCCCGTGGGGTACTACGTGGGAATCCCATTTGTCTTCAAGGGGCGGCTGAAACCCGCCGCGCCCGGCGTGGAGCTTTCCACCCTGTGGCCCGATACGGTGCGGCGCGGTCCTATGGTCCTGGAGGTCCACGGCTTGGGCACGCTGATCCCCGAAGACACCCTGCTGATCCCGGCCCAAACGGACGGCCGCATCGAGAAGATCCTCATCAAGCCCGGCACGCCGGTGAAGCCGGACAGCATCATCCTGATCATGACCAATCAGGAGTTGCAGACCGCCCTGCTGGATGCCCAATTCACTCTGAAAGCTGCGCAAGCCGCTTATACCGACCTGCGGGTGACGCTGGAAAAGCAAGGGCTGGACCTGCAAGCCAACGCCGCCCAAGTGTCCGCCGATTACCATTCCGCGCAGCTCAAGGCCGAGCGCGACGACGCTCTGGTGAAAGAGGGCCTGGTAGCCCCGGTGGATGCCAAGATTTCGGACGTGACCGCGCAGGAGTTGTCCACCCGCAACGGGATCGAGGAAAAGCGGCTCAGCATCAACCAGGAATCGGTGGAGGCCCAGTTGGCCGCGTCGAAAGTCAAGGTCGACCAGCTTGAGGCGGAGTACAAGCTGAAACTGCAGCAGGTGGAGGAGCTCAAGGTGCGGGCCGGCGCGGAAGGCATGCTGCAGGCGCTGCCGGAAGCCCAGAAGGTGGAGGAAGGGCAGAAAGTGCTGGCCGGTACCGCGCTGGGCAAAGTGGCGCAACCGTCGCACCTGAAGGCCGAGCTCAAGATCGCGGAGACCCAGGCCAAGGACGTCACCATCGGGCAGCCGGCCGTGATCGACACGCGCAACGGCCTGGTGAAGGGCAAGGTTTCGCGCATCGACCCGGCGGTATTGAACGGCACTGTGACCGTGGATTGCAGGCTGGAAGGGGCGCTGCCGGCGGGCGCCCGGCCGGATTTGAGCGTGGATGGAACCATCGAGCTGATGCGGCTCGACGATGTGGTCTTCATGGGCCGGCCGGTGTTCGGGCAGGCGGACAGCAAGGTCAGCCTGTTCAAGATGGAGCCCGAGGGCAAGTACGCCAATCGCGTGCAGGTAACGCTCGGCCGCGCTTCGGTGAATACCATCGAGGTGCGCACCGGGCTGAATGTGGGCGACCGGGTNNTGGGACCAGTACGATCGAATAAAGTTGAACTAAACCCGCGAACGAAACGTAATGTAATGGAGACCAAATGGGCACTAACGGAAAAGAGTCGCTGATTGTCCTGGACGGTGTGACGAAGGTGTTCGTGACCGACGAGGTCGAGACCCACGCCCTGTCCGGGATACAACTGGATCTGAAGAAAGGCGAGTACCTTTCGATTGCCGGACCGTCGGGCTGCGGCAAGTCGACCCTGCTGGCTATTCTGGGCCTGCTGGATACGCCGAGCGACGGCACGTATACCTTGAACAACCGGCCGGTAAGCGGGCTGAAGCTTTCCGAACGCGCGCGGATTCGCAACCGGGAGATCGGCTTCATCTTTCAGGCGTTCAACCTGATCGGCGATCTGACGGTGTATGAGAACGTGGAATTGCCGCTGACGTATCGCGGGATGGGATCGGCCGAGCGCAAGAAGCGCGTGCAGGAGGCGCTGGAGCGCGTGGGCATGTCGCATCGCATGAAGCACTATCCGTCGCAACTCTCGGGCGGTCAGCAGCAGCGCGTGGCGGTGGCGCGCGCACTGGGCGGCGATCCGGCCATTCTGCTGGCGGATGAGCCGACTGGAAACCTGGATTCGGCCAACGGCGAAGCGGTCATGAATTTGCTGAAGGATCTGCACCGCAATGGCGCCACCATCTGCATGGTGACGCACGATCCGCGGTACGCGCAGTTCGCGGACCGCACCATCCGCATGTTTGACGGGCGGATTGTGGAAGAAAGCGTCGAGGCGTCGCGGAATTAAGCGCTTGTTCTTGGAGGGTCATCTGAGCTATT
>PMVV01000434.1:0-31144 GCA_003166475.1 Bryobacterales bacterium
GTTAAAACGTTACGTCACTTTGGTGGGGCAGACCATCGCCTTTAGTGGTCTGCCTCCTCTGCGGAGCGCTGGCAGACGACATAAACCGATCGTCTGCCCCACCAAGTGTTCTCACTCCCGGGTGATCTGGCGGAAGACCCGGAGCAGATTGCCGCCCAGAAACTTGCGAATGCGCTCATCGGAATACCCTCGACGCAACATGGCATCCGTAATCATGGGGAGATCGCGGACATCGCGCATCCCGCGCGGCAGCGGCGGCCCGCCATCGAAATCGCTGCCGAGCGCGACGTGGTCGTCGCCGACCAGCACTATGGCGCGATCGATCACGTTGACCCACTCGTCCACGGTCATGCGGATTGCATCGGGGATGTCGGCCGGGACCATGGGGAACTGCGGCGCAACGATCCGGTCGAGATCGGCGATGCTCATTTGCGTGCCGCGCGCCACAATGCTCGCCGTGTCCCAAAACGGTTTGCCGGCGTGCGCGGTGCGCCACTCAAAGGCTCTCCGGTTGTGGAACTCGTTGCCAAGCTGGAACCCGATCACGCCTCCTTTGGCCGCAAGCTTCTTCAACAGCCAATCCGGCATGTTCCGGGGAATGTCGTTCACCGCGCGCAGGCCGTGGTGAGTTGCAATCACCGGGTCGCTGCTGGCATCGATCGCCTGTGAGATCGCGTCGTCGGAAGCATGCGACACATCGATCACCATGCCGAGGCGATTCATCTCGTGAACGAAGGCGATACCCCGTTCGTTCAGCCCGTGCCACCTGGCGGGCGAGCAGCAGGAATCCGCATAGTTGCTGGTCCAGTTGTGCGCCGAGAGTTGCACCGACCGAAGCCCGATCCGGTACATCTGGCGCAGAACGCCCAGGTCGCCATCCAGGTCGAAGCTGCCCTCGATATCGAGCACGGCTGCGATCCTGCCGCTCTTGCGAATCCGTTCAATGTCGTTCGCCGTGCGCGCAATGGCGATGGATGCGCTGTTGCGGCCGATCTGCTCGAACGCGCAATCCAGCATGCGCAGCGCCTGTTTGGTCTCGAGACGCGCCGGATAGTAGTCTTCGGTGACGAAGATGGAGAAGAAGAGTGCGCCCAGCCCACCCTCCTTCGCGCGCGGCAGATCGAACTGGCCGTCGGTCTTGCGGCTGCCGATATCGCCGCCGTGATAGAACTCGCGGTCGATCGCATGGACGTGGCCGTCGAATACCAGCGAACTCGCGTGCAGCGCGCGCGCCCGATCCGCCGTCTGCCCTTGCAACCCGAACGCCGCGGCCAACAGATACGCCGCCAGCTTATAATCGTGGGTACCTGGCTTTCGTCCCATGAGCAACTCCTATCGCCCCAAACTGGCCGCCGTCGTAACCACTTATTTCAAGTACTCGCATGCGCAGCACATCGTGGACCGCTTCCTTGATGGCTACGGCTGGAACGGCGCTCACCATTATCCTCCCATGGACTTGGTATCGCTTTACGTCGATCAGGTTGGGGAGAACGATCTCAGCCGTGAGCGTGCGCGGCGGCACCCTGCCATGAAGATCTGCCCCTCGATTGCTGAAGCCCTGACGCTGGGCGGCTCGAAGCTTGCAGTGGACGGCGTGGTGCTCGTCGCCGAGCACGGCAATTACCCGCGTAACGAAAAGGGACAGACGCGTTATCCGCGCCACGAATTCTTCGAGGAGATCGTGAAGGTCTTCCGCGCGTCCGGCCGCTCCGTCCCCATCTTCAACGATAAGCACCTGTCGTGGAACTGGGAGTGGGCCCGCCAGATGTTCGACACGTCCCGTGAGCTGCGCTTCGCCCTCATGGCGGGATCGAGCCTGCCGGTCACCTGGCGGATACCGTCCGTCGAGATGCCGCTGGGAGCGCGCGTCGGCGAAGCCCTCTGCGTCGGCTATGGCGGCGTGGACAGCTACGATTTTCATGGCCTGGAGACCATCCAGTGCATGGTCGAGCGGCGGCGCGGCGGCGAGAGCGGCGTCCAGTGGGTACAGGCCTATCGCGGTGACAGCTTCTGGGACGCGTTGCGCCAACGCGTCTGGTCCCCGACCCTGATGGTGGCGGCGCTGACCCGAAGCCACACGCTCACACCCGCCCGCCAGGGCTTCACCGACGTCTTCCCCACCGATGACGACATGCGCCGGCTGGCGCCGGACCCGGTCGCCTACCACTACGAGCACGCCGATGGCCTGAAGTGTACGCTGCTGCTGATGAGCGGCCTGGTCCGCGACTTCAACTTTGCGGCGTACGTGAACGGCTCGCGCGAACCGTGGTCCACGCAGATGTATTTACCCATGCCGGATGGCCGCACCACGCTCGCAAACTTCTTCAGCCCGCTGGTTAACAATATGGAGAAGCTGTTTCTCACGGGCCGCTCGCCGTATCCCGTGGAACGTACGCTACTCACCACGGGGCTGACGGCCGCCGGCATCGAGAGCTTGTATCGCGGGCAGCAGCGGTTCGAGACGCCGCACCTCGCGATCCACTATCAGCCCGCGAAGGAATCCACGTTCTGGAGAACCTGACCATGCTCACCCGGCGCGCTTTTCTCGAGACTTCTCTGCAAGCCAGCGCGGCTCTGGCGGCCTCTCCCGCCGCCCCGCCGAAACGCATCGCGATCCTCGCAACCACCTACCGGCTTCAGTCGCACGCACAGCAGATGGGCGACCGGTTCCTGGTCGGCTATCCGTATGGTGGCGCGTGGCGGAGGCCTAACGCGCGCGTAGTTTCGCTGTACGTCGATCAGACGCAGGAAGGCGATCTGAGCACGGCCCGCGCGCGCGAATTCGGCTTTCAGGTATACCCCACGATTTCCGAGGCGCTTCGTTGTGGCGGCAAGCAACTCGCAGTCGATGCGGTGCTGCTGATCGCCGAGCGCGGTCGCTCGGAGTTCTTCGAGCAGTGTGTCAAGGTCTTCGACCAGGACCGCCGCGCCATTCCAGTGTTCCACGATGAACGACTTTCGGACAGCTTTGAAAAGGCCAAAGCGATGGTCGATGCTTCGCGCCGTCTGCATTTCCCGATGCTGGCCGGTTCGTCGATTCCCGTGACGTGGCGCTTGCCATCGATCGAGCTGCCGCTGGATTGCGCGATCGAAGAGGCCCTGATGGTGGGTGAGGGCGGCTCCGACGCGACGGATTTTGATGCCATCGAGGGCCTCCAGTGCATGGTGGAACGCCGCCGCGGCGGCGAAAGTGGCGTCCGGGCCGTGCAGTTGATCCAAGGCGATGCCGTCTGGAAGGCGGGAGCAGCGGGCCGCTATTCCAGAGACCTGCTCACTGCCGCGCTGTCCCGTAGCGACACTCCGCTGGGACTAACGGTTACCGACGGCCGGACGCAAGACCTGGTCGCCTCGAACGAGTTGCCGAACCTTGTTAAATCGCCCGCCGCCTACTGCATCGAGTACCGCGACGGGCTGAAGGCCACCATGCTGATGCTCGATGGCGCCATCAAGGATTTTAATTTCGCTGCCCGGTTGAAAGGCTCGCGAGAGATCTGGTCCACCCAGTTCCTTCTGACTCCCGATCCAAACGTCACCTACTCGGCCTGCCTGATCGACAAGGTGGAGCAGATGTTCGAGACGGGTGCAGCTCCCTATCCGGTGGAGCGGACGCTTCTCACTGGCGGCATTCTGGAAAGCTGCCTCACGTCAAAGCTCCAGAACAACGCGCGGCTGGAAACGCCTCATCTTCAAGTGGTCTACCGGGCACCCCACGCATCGCAATTCGCACGTTAAATTGGGAACATGTCGAAGATTCTTGTGATCACGGGTGACGGCGGCGAATCGTACGAGGCGCTTTATGCGGTGCACCGGTTTCAGGAGGAGGGATGGGAACCGGTTGTCGCGGCTCCGTCGCGCCGGCGGCTGCATCTGGTTATGCACGACTTCGAGCCCGGTTGGGACACGTATATCGAACGGCCCGGCTATGGACTGGAAGCCGACCTCGCCTTCGATCAGGTGGACGTCGAGGAATACGCCGCCGTGCTCATATTGGGTGGCAGAGCGCCCGAGTACCTGCGGAACAATGCCAGGGTCCTGGATATCGTGACGGCGTTTGACCGGCAGGGAAAGTGGATTTTCGCAATCTGCCACGGCATCCAGGTGCTGGCGGCCGCGGGGTTGACGGCGGGTAAACGTGTGACCTGCTATGAACACGTGCGTCTGGAAGCAGAGCAGGCCGGCGCAACGTATGTAAGCGATCAAACCGTGTGCGACGGGCGCATCGTGACTGCCCAGACGTGGCAGTCGCATCCCTCCTTCTATCGGGAGATCTTCGCGCAGCTTGCGGGCCGGAGCGATGCCGCTCGATCCTGAGGTCGCGGCCCACCTGGAGCGGCAGAAACATCAGCCGCCGCGCTCCTCTTTCGACGTGGCCGGCACGCGCCAGATGATGCGGCAGGCCGCCGCACTGTCGGGAACGGCGCCGCCCCTCGCCCGGATCGAGGACGTGGTCCTGCCGGGGTCGCTGCGAACACGGCAGTATTGGCCGGTTCTCAGAACCGGGCTGCCGGTGGTAGTCTACTTTCACGGCGGCCGATTTTTCAGTGGCGATCTGGAAAGCCACGATACGGTGTGCCGGATGCTCGCCCTTTCGGCCGGCTGCCGCGTGCTGGCCGTGGACTACCGGCTTGCGCCGGAGCACCGTTTCCCTGCCGCCGCGGAGGATACGCGCAGAGCCGTGGAATGGGCGATGCGGGAGGGCGTACCGGTGGGCGTCGCGGGCGACAGCGCGGGCGCCAACCTCGCGGCAGGAGTGGCGCTGGAGCACCGGGGATCGGCGCTCGGAGGCCAGTTACTGATCTATCCGATGCTCGATCCCATGTGCAGTTTGGCTTCGTTTGTCGAATTCGGCGAAGGTTATGGGCCGGGGGCCGCGGACATGAAGCGTGGCTGGTCCGAATACCTCCCGGAGGGAACCGGATTGCGCGACCCGCTGGCATCCCCGCTTGCAGCGGAAGACGTCCGCGGAGTTGCACCAGCCTTCGTCCTGACAGCCGAATACGACACGCTTCGCGATGAAGGCGAAGCCTATGCGCGGAAGTTGGTTCAATCGGGCAACATGGTTCAGGTGCGGCGGTATCTTGGGACGATCCACGGGTTCTTCATGATGCAAGGCATCCTGCAAGTTGCCCGCCAAGCTTTGAACGACGCCGCCGCGTTCCTCCGGGCATTACTCTCTTAACATCGTTAGGTAGACGGCGGCGGGAACCACGAGCAGGATGGCCGCCATTCCCAGCAGCACCGCGCCGTGTTCGGAAACGAACGCGACGGCGAAGGGGAGCAGCGCCTGAAACCTCAAGCCGGCCAAGCTCGACGCGGTTTGCCGCAGAGCCGACTGGAACCAGGCCGAGGTGGCTCCGAAGCAGGCGCCGAGCAGGCTCATGGCGCAGGCGAAAGCGATCACCTGGGCTGCGGTGATCGGACGGCCGGCGGCTTGGGCGGCTTCGCGGCGCGCGCGCATCTGGGCCAGCCACCACACACGGCCGGAATCGGGGACCACGGCGCGCGCGCGCAGTTCTTCCCGGGCGTCGTCAATGGCGCCGGCGATCGCCAGTACATCGGCGCAGATGGCGCAGGCCGCGACATGCTCGCGCAGGCTGGCATCCACCCGGTCGGGCCAGCGGTTCTGGAGAACGGCTGCCAGAACCTCGGACTCCAATTCGCAATCGATGGGCTTCATGGTTTGCCTCCGCGGGGCGCGCGGCCCAGCAATTCGGCCAGCTTCCGCCGCGCGCGAAACAACAAGGGCTTCAAGCTGGTAGGACGCAGGCCGAGGACATCCGCGATCTCGCGGTGCGAAGCGCCTTCGGCATACGCCAGCCATAACATCGCGCGCTCGCGCGGCTTAAGGCGCGACATGGCGCGGTTGAAATCGGCCATACGCTCCGTAGCGCCGGCTCCCTGGCGGGAGGGGACGCGCTCGATATCGTCGCCGACTGGGACGGACGCCGCACGAGCCATGCTTCTGCGGCGAACATCCCGCGCCAGATTGGTGGCGATGCGATACAGAGAATTGCGGCGGTGGGTCTCGTTGTCGTAGGTGGCGGCGGCGCGCAAGAAGCGGTAGAACGTTTCCTGCAGCAGATCCTCGACGAGTTGACGGTCGCCTGTCAGACGAGCGAGGTACGCCCACAATCCGCGCGCAGTCCGGTCGTAGAAGGCGCGGAATGTGTCCTCATCCATCATGAAGCCCGCAGCGGCGTCATCGAGAGCGCTGTCGCACTGGATATCGGTAAAGGCCGTTTCACGAAACATAGGACCGCGCGATTCTGCCGCAATAGCCGGCTACCGGACGCCTGGCAGTGCGGCGCGAGGCGCCGACGATGCCGGTTCGATCAAACCCATTCGCTGGGAGATCGCAAATGAGATTATCGCCGAGATCACGAAGCCCACGCCGAGCGCGATGCCGATAACGCCCAGAGCATGCAGCGACTGGGAGGCGGCCTGAGAGGCGGCATCGGCGGCTCGTCCGCCCACGATGTGCAGGCCGATCCCGCCGGCGATCAGCACCACGCCACCCTGCACGGACCACAGAATGCGGCCGAGCGGCGCGCCCACGCTGCGCGGAGCGGCGTCCAGGGCAATGGGCGAAGATTCCAGGAACTTGGCTCCGGCGGGCGATTGGATGTAGGCGAGCAGATCCTCGTTGGCGGTAAAGCGATCGAGGAGCTTGGTATGGGCGTCGGTCTGTACCTTGGCGAGCCGGCTCCACCTTCTGTAATCGACCAGCGTGCGGATAAGCCAGACGAGCAGGCCAACGGCCATGCCGAAGCCGGCGAAAATGCCGAGACCATTCAGCACGTCCCGCCACATATCCAGGATTTGTGAGGCGGCGTCCTGACGAGAGCGGGGGAGAGCTACTTCGCCAACGTAGAATGACGGATTGCGCGCGATTTCGGGGTGATCGTTCAGAAAGCCTACGAGGGCCGGGTATGGCGCCAGATAGGACTGATTGCCCAAGAGGCTCGGGTCGAGCGCCAGTACGCCGCGCAATGAGGGCGGATAGTGTTCCAGGAGGGCGGACAGGGCGTCTTTGGTCCGTTGAGCGTCGGGCTGCTCGACGGTCAGAATGGACGGAGACCCGGCGCTTGTCTGCGTGCTTTTGGGTGTCTGCCCCCAGACCGGTGACGGCGCCAGGGCGGCGGCACACAGCGCCAGTATGGCTACTCTACGGACGGGGCGGGTTCGGGTTGGTGTGATCATGGCATTCCTCTCTGCCCTATAGTTACGCGGAGAGAGCGAGCAGGTTAACATCTCCGGAACAAACCCTTGCCCGCCGCCGTATCCTAGATTTTGGGAATCACAGGCTAAAGCCTGTGCCACCTGTTTTTTGTAACTTAAGAGGTTCTGGTGGCACAGGCTTTAGCCTGTGAGAACAGGAGGCGTAGAATGTTCTGCGATCGTTGCGGCACCAAGCTTTCCGATCCTGCGAAATTCTGTCCAATCTGTGGCAAAGCGGCGGGTGTCACGCCGTTGATGCCCATCGACAGCCGGATCGCCGGGCATGTCCGGCTGGTAGGCATTCTCTGGCTGGCGCTATCGGCGTTCCACTTGATTCCGGGCCTGATTTTACTGTCCCTCTTCGGGCACGGTATGTGGTTCCAGCCGTTGGCAGTGCCCGGCTTCGTGCACGGGATCTTGACCGTAGTCGGCTGGATGTTGCTGGCCGGCAGTATCCTCGGATTGGTTACCGGCTGGGGCCTGCTTCAGCGGGAGCCTTGGGCACGCGGCCTGGCCATCGTGATGGCGTGCTTGAATCTGGTCCATATGCCCTTCGGCACGATTCTCGGGATTTACACGTTATGGGTGCTGCTGCCCGCCGCCTCGGAACAGGAGTACCGCAGCGTGGCCCGGGCGGCGTAGTCTGAAAGCTGCGGATTTCAGCCTGCTTGAACGCGGGGTCGCATTCGTGCGTCAGTTCAGATAGGCACACGAATGAAGATTATTCTGCTCGCCGGACTTGCCGTCTGCGCCGCCGTTGCGCAGACCTTGACGGAACCACCACCCCTATTGCGTACTCATCAACATCCGGGAGCCGCTTCGGTTCGCGCGTATGCGGACGCCCACGCTTCTGTGGAGGTTGTGGGTATGGCTGCCATGACGGGCCGCCCCGAAACATGGTTGATCGAAGTGCACGACTCGTTTGCCAGCATCGAGGATGTGGACAAGGCACTTCGCCCGCTGGCCCCGTTCGGCGCGATGGTTGAAGGGGAGCAGCCTTCCGGCGACATTCTGGCGGGTTCCAGAAGCCTGATCGCAGTCTACCGGCCGGGCTACAGCTACCGCCCCGAACAAGCCGTGCGGGCACTGCGAAAGGCGCGCTATTGCCAGGTGTCGGTCTATCGGCTGCATCCCGGCAGCGAGGCGGAATTTGCCGAACTGGTCAAATCGCGCCGGATCGTGTTCGACAGCATCAACCTCGACAAGCCCGACATCGCCTACTATGTGCTCTCTGGGGCGCTGTCCGGAACATACGTGTTCCTCGCCCCTCTCGACTCCCTCAAAACGTTCGACGATGGGCTGGCGAAGGTCCCGGTCTATGCGGAAAACGTCGCGGCGGATGCCGCCAAATCCGGCGAGATCGCGCGCGAGTACTTGCTGTTCCGGGTCGAGCCGGACACGAGTTGGGTATCGGACGACTTCGCGTCTGCCGATCCGGAGTTCTGGCGCGGCAAGGCCAAAACGCCGTAAAGTCGACGGCATGTGGAATCTCCACTTTTGTGTCGCGCACGCGTACTGAAGGTCTCTTCTTAGCCGATAAGGCAGACATGGTTCCAGTCATGCCGCGCTGCCTCTCCGCCGCGGAAAAGGAGAGACCCGGATCATGATTCTTTCGCGGACCGTTGGCGTTGCGCTCTGGGTTTACGCGAGCGTGTTTAGCCAGACTCCGCTTCAGGGCTGCCGGCCGGCGTGACCGCCTCTTTCAGTGCATCGGGCAACGCCGGTTTGTTCCTGGGAACATTCACAGCCGGCAGTTCCGCCGCTGCGGGCGCCACGCAGGTAACGGTGAAGGCCACATCGGGCAGCACCAGCCACAGCGCGGTTCTGAATCTGACAATCGTGGCGTCCAGTGCCGCAACCGCCTCCGTGAATCTTGCGCCGTAGTACCATTTGTCCGGCAGCGGTCTGGACGCGGGAGGCTATTCGGGCGCTTGCTGGTGACGAAATTCCACCTCAAGTTATTGAAATTGGAGAACTTCCAAGAAGCCGGCTGAAAGCCGTCCCCAGAGGGGACCCCAGGGCAAGATTGCCCGCCCTCCAATGTCAGGCTAGACTATGGATGTCCGCCAGGAGGCGGTCCCATGAAAGTCATTGCGGATCTCTGCGTGGTTCCCATCGGCATCGGGACTTCCGTATCCAAAGAAGTCGCCGCCTGCGAGCGCGTGCTCGCCGAAGCCGGCCTCAAAACCAAACTGCACGCCTACGGCACCAATATCGAAGGCGAGTGGGACGACGTGTTCGCCGCCATCAAACGCTGCCACGAAGTGGTCCACGCCATGGGCGCGCCGCGCATCACTTCCACCCTGCGCTTCGGCACCCGCACCGACCGCGAACAAAACATTGAGGATAAAATCCGCAGCGTGGAAGACAAATTGCGTTGAATTTCGCGGCAGCACCACTTTTTCGTTGGTGAAAGATGGATAACGACAAAAACCTCTGATACTATATAATCGTCATCCGAAAGGCAGGGTAAGCGATGGAACTGGTTCCCACCCAAGATGAGGTGCTCGCGCTCCTGCGCGAGACCGGAGCCCTGCAAAACGGGCACTTCGAGTGTCTCAACGGCCTGCATACCGACATCAACCTGGAAACGGCGCTGGCCATGCGTTATCACCGCAGCGCCAAAACCCTCAGCGTCGGGCTGAGCCGCAAACTGCGCGCCAACTCCGAACTGCGCGCCCTCATCCCCGAACTGTCCATCGTTTCGGCCACTCCGGCGGGCCTGCCGGTGGCCTACGGACTCTGCGAAGCGTTGCGCGCCGGCCAAGTCTATTGGGCCGAGAAAGACGGCCGCGACGTGCCTATGCGCTTCCGCCAGTTTCTGGAGCCCGTGGCGGGCGAAAAGGTCGTTCTGGTGGACGATCTGCTGCGTTCGGGCATGCTGCTCACCGAAGCCCGCCAGTTGCTGGAAGCCCGCGGCGCACAGGTGATGGCCTTGGCCGTCCTGGTCTATCAGCCGACGCCGCAAACCCGCGGCTTCGGATCGTTGCCGCTTTACTATCTAGCCAAACTGGACGCCACTTATTATGCCGATGCCGGCTCCTGCGAGTTTTGCCGCCGCCATGTGCCACTTCACCAGGTGGGCATGGCCCGGCATGTTCAGGAACACGAGGAGCTTGTTACCGCAAGCCCCCTCTAAGAAAAAGGAGAAAGCATGAGTACAGCCGTAATGACCAAAGAGGTCCTGAATCCATTTGAGATCGCCCAAGAGCAATTCGACATCGCGGCCGATCATCTGAAACTGGATGCGGGACTGCGAGCCATCCTGAAACAACCCAAGAGGCAATTGATTGTTTCCATCCCCGTGCGCATGGACGACGGGCGAATTCAGGTGTTCGAAGGCTACCGCGTGCAGTACAACCTGTCGCGGGGCCCCGGCAAGGGCGGCATCCGGTATCACCCGAACGTCACCCTGGATGAGGTCAAGGCCCTGTCGGCCTGGATGACTTGGAAGTGCGCCACCGTCAACATTCCTTATGGCGGCGCAAAGGGAGGCGTGCGCGTCGATCCCAAGCAGCTTTCGCTCAATGAGCTGGAGCGCCTCACCCGGCGCTATGCCACCGAGATTTCGCCTATTATCGGAACTGATCGCGACATTCCCGCGCCGGACGTCTACACCAACTCCCAGACCATGGCATGGTTCATGGACACCATCAGCATGCTGCATGGCCATACCGAACTGGGCGTGGTCACCGGCAAGCCGCTCAGCCTGGGCGGATCGAAGGGCCGCAACGAGGCCACCGCCCGCGGCTGCCAGTTCACCACCCGTGCAGCCTGCGAACTGAAGGGCATCTCGCTCCCCAACGCCACTGTCGTGGTGCAGGGCTTCGGCAATGCCGGCAGCATCTCCGCCAAGCTGTTGCACGAGGATGGCGCGCGCATCGTGGCCATCAGCGACTCCAAGGGCGGCATCTACAACGGCGCGGGCCTCGACCCCGTGGCGGTCATGAAGTATAAGGACGAGGCCGGCACCGTGGTCGGCTTCCCCGGCTGCGATTTCATCTCCAATAAGGACCTGCTGGAGTTGAAGTGCGACGTGCTGGTGCCTGCGGCGCTCGAGAATACCATCACCATGGAAAACGTGGACCGCATCAAGGCCAAGATCGNNTGCAATGCCGGCGGCGTCACGGTATCGTATTTCGAGTGGGTGCAAGACCTGTACGGCTTCTTCTGGACCGAGATCGAGGTGAACCAATACCTGGAGCGGACCATGAATGCGGCCTTCAAGGAAGTCCACGGCACCGCCGAAAGCTATCGCACCGACATGCGGACCGGGGCGTATATCCTGGCCGTCTCGCGCGTAGCCGAAGCCACGCGCGTGCGCGGCATCTTCCCGTAGGGCGAACGGCATAGGCGTGGGGCAGACCATCGTCTTTCGTGGTCTGCCCCGCCCGTTGCGTTAACTGGGCTGCAACCAGGCTGCACTGTGGCCGGCGCCGTTGCGACCGGCTGCCTCAGGGTAGTGCAGTTTTCAAGGCGACGGACCGCACCAGAATTCCGGAGCCGCGACTCGCCGAGGTTAACCCGCGGGATATCGTTGCCACTGCGCCGAAGGGAGTTTTTCACGCGGCCGCGTATTCCCGCTTAGTGAGGTCGATCTGGCAATTGACTCGAAGTTCCGAGCGGCCTCGGAGTTCGAGATCGAGAATCCGTCGTCCAAGTGGATGATGGTCTGGAACCACAATCCGCTGATGAAATGGTTCAGAGGTTTCCAGGATGATATGACTACCGACCTGGTGCATGGTCGTGTACTGCCATCGCCGACATAGGGTGCCGGCAAGGTGGGTGCCCGAGACGTCGCGTGGTACCCTCATGCTACAGAAAGGACTTCGTCCCGGACAAGGTGCAGCCGGACCAGTTCGGGCCGCTTCCGATCAAAAAAGAACGCGCTCGTCGCCTCGATGACGTTCCTGCGCAACTCCTCCCAGGTATCGCACTGCGTAAAGATGTTCTCTGTCAGGCATTCGGCGCAATAACCGCCATCGGGCTCCTGGACAACCTCAAACACCAACTCCGCCATACGTCCATGATACGGCATCATCCGCTTCCGGGTGTCCCGATCTCCAGCGGCAAAAGTCGCAAGGGGCAGATGCCCAGCCGTGTGCCCCTGCTGCAGCTCGCTTCGCCGATATTGCTCCGTGCTTGCGGCTATGTGAAACTGGTTCTATGGAGCGCGACCAAGTCATTGCCGCCCTCAAAGCGCATGAACGGGAGATCCGCGCCGCGGGCGTGTTGAGCTTGTCCCTGTTCGGCTCGGTAGCGCGCGGGGAGGAGTCCGCTCACGATGTCGATCTGGCGGCACGCCTCGGCGAGAATTTCTCGTCGCCCGGCCTGGCCTACCTTCAACGTCTCGAAGATCTTGAAGCACAGTTGGCCGGAATCCTAGGCTGCAGAGTGGATGTTATCGAAGAGCCTGTACGTAAAAGGCGCTTTCAAACTGAAATCGACAGAGACCGCGCCGTTGCCTTCTGACAAACCTGCACGCCGCCTGCGAGACATCGTTGAAAACGCGCAAGCTATTCAGCGTTACACGGCCGGTATGAATGTGGAGGCGTTCCGCGAAGATCAGAAAACCTACGATGCGGTTGAGCGCTGCCTCGAACGAATCAGCGAAGCGGCGGCCAAACTGGGTGACTTGGCCCCGGCTCTCGTGCCGGGTCAACCATGGCAAGAGATTAGGGCACTCGGCAACCGCTTGCGTCACGAGTACGATGCCATCCGGGAGGACCGGCTTTGGGACATCGTGCAAATCGACCTGCCACCGTTGTGCGCCGCCTGCGAGGGCGCATTGCAGCGGTGGCAGGAACGGCCGGGTAGTCCGCCCCTAACGTAGCTCCAGCGGCGTCAGGACCCCATTCCTCTTCACCGCCAGCCGGATGGGCCGCGGGCTGCCCCTTGCGGGCACGCTTACCTCCACCCAAAGTTCCTCACCCGGCGCCCGGCGCGAAGGGTCGGGAACATGTTCGGGAATGAAGAACGCGACCGGTTCGGCAATCGTCCACTGCGCGCCGACCGGTACGATGTGCACGGTGCCGGCGGGGTCCGGCGTCGCCACGAGGCGGCTTTCGACGGCGGAGAGGCGGGCCGACGTCCACTGCCCCGCGTCCGCAGGGGCTTCCACCTGCAGCCGCAGGCTCACATAGCGTCCGCGAACGAACAGATTCGGATCGAAGGGCACCGCCTTGGCCCAAACGCGCGGCAACCGCTCGCGATCCATGGCGTATTTGCCCGCCACACTCAGCACGATGAGACACTGCAAAAGAGCCACTGCCAAACCGCGATACACCTGTTTCATAAAGCCTCCTCCGACATCCGCGGCAGCGACATATGCGCCAGCAGCCGCCGTCGCATTCGCTCCAACGCCCAGCCGCCGCCCAGAAACAGAAGGCCGATCCCGATCAGACTTGCGGAGCGGCCCAGCTTGTCCATGACGCTCGAGAAGTAGAACGCCAGCACGGTGACGGCCAAGCCTGCGACCGCCAAGTTGACGCGCTCGGCGCGTCCATCGCGGATGCCCCACGCCGCCAGGCCCGCCGCGCCGACCGCGCACCAGGCGTACGTCGCCAGCGACGTGTGCGGCGCGTTGCCGCAAACCGCCAGCCCCAGGGTCCAGACAATGGCGGCTCCGTTCCAAACCGCCCGCCGGCTATCGAGCGCTACTGCGGCCAGCAGCGGGACCAGCAGCGCCACCGCCCACGCCGTCCAGTAGGCTTCCGATCCCCACGCCACGTCCCCGCGCTCCCACACCCCAAACGACGCCACGATGGCCGCAGCGGGCAGCAATGCGAGCCCGCCCAGCCACATCAAGGCCTTGCGCAGCGGTCCATCCGCCGCCGAGCGGCGCGCGCCCAGATAGGCGAAGCTCAGTGCGCAGATGCCCACCCAGATAGGCAGCAGCGAGCGCAAATTCGCGAACGCCACGCGTTCGTCCCACTCGCCCGCCAGCCACCAGGGAAACAGTATGGCGCACAGCGCGCCTTGCGTCCAGTGCCTCAATAGCAGCCACGCCAGCGTGCAGCCGATGGCCCACAAGAGCACCGCCGCCGGCCAGTGTTCGTTCAAGTTGAAGACCTGTCCCGCCAAGGCGATGGCTGCGCCCAGGGCCACGCTGCCGACCGTGTGCAGCGCCACGGAAAGCCCTTCGAAGCGGCGCGCCACCGCGGCGCCGCAGCCGTGCAGAACCGCCACGGTCGCCGCCAGCAGCGACATGCGGCCCGCGGGCGATAGCTCGTCCCAATGCGCGGACACGAACAGCAACACGCCGGCAGCGAGCAGGATCGCCCCAAATGCCAGCGCGATTCGAACGGGCCAACCGAGGCCCTGTGCGCGCGACCGGGTGCACTCCCAGGCGCGGATGCGGCTTGCGCTATCGGCATCCAGCAGGCCCGCGGCGTTCCATCGGTCCAGATGGCCTTCCCAATCTTTTGTCATGCCCACTACGATGGCACGTTTCGAGCCACGCAGCCGCAATTGTGGAATCAAAAGCTTGGCCCAACCGTGCCGCGAAATCCCGCCGGAGTAAAGTACATTTTCTGTATGATCGGCATACAGCCGGCGCGCAGTGCGCCCAGCTGACCTCCGGCCTGTCCACGTCTTTTTGCTTTGCGATACAATGCCCCGAGGAGGTAGTAAATGAGATTCTTACCTGTTTGTGCGGTTTTTCTGGCATTAGGCGCCGTCCAAGCCTTTGGAGCGGCGGCCGATGGCAAGGCGGTCTTCGACGCCAAGTGCAAAATGTGCCACAAAGCGGACGGCGCCGGCATGCCGGCAATGAAGATGCGGGCGCTGGGCTCGGCGGAAGTGCAGGCCAAGTCGGATGCGGACCTGAAGAAGGACATCATCGCGGGCAACGGCAAAATGAAAGCGGTAGCCATCAGCGAGGCGCAGGCGACCGACGTGGTGGCCTTCATTCGCACGTTGAAGAAATAGACGGCGTCAAGCGGCAGCGTGCGCGGCCCGGCGCCAGGCGGTTTCGTAGCCGCGCACCATATGAATGGCAAGTTCGTCGAAGAAGCGCCCCACACGGCGTTCCGCTTTTCCCAGAGTCTCGTAATGTTGCTCGATCTCCGCTTCGTGGCTCGCCGATAGCCAGTGGCCCAGGTGCTCCGGAATGCGCTGGTCCCGCTCACGCAACTCGTTTGCGGATCTCTCGAAGCACGTTGGCGGCGATCTGCTCCTGGTGAGCTTCGATTATGGCAGTCGTGTCTCGAACCGTTGCCAACGGGTTCGCCTGGTTCACTGTGTCGGGGATGCCTGACTGCGACCCTCAGGGAGCGAGCAGCGGGGCGGGCGCCCCGCCCCGCTGACCGGCGCCCATGGGTTCGCGCGAGGTGCGCCATCTTGTAAGCTATGCTGTAAAAAGGAATGTCCCGCACGCTGCTAATCTGCCTCCTCGCCCTCCAGACGCTGGCCTGCTGCCAGGACGTCCATCCCGTCACCGGCCGGCAGACCGCGCCCGTCATGGGCATGGGCGGCGCGGGGTGGCTGGTGCGGCCCGAGCGCGAGGCCGAAGAAGCTCCGGATGCGGCGCTGGATGCTATCGGCATTGACAAAAGCGCGGTAGTGGCCGACATCGGCGCGGGCGTCGGCTACTTCACCTGGCGCCTGGCCGCCCGTGTCGGACCGGAGGGCAAGGTCTACGCCGTCGACATTCAACCAGCCATGCTCGGCCGGTTGCGCCAGAACATGGCCGAGCGTAAGCTGTCGAACTACGAAGCCGTGCTCGGCGCAGAGGACGATCCGCGCCTGCCGGCCGGCCGCATCGACTTGGCGCTGCTGGTGGATGTCTACCACGAGTTTTCCCAGCCGCAAGCGATGCTGCGGAAAATCCGTGCGTCGCTCACCCCCGGCGGCCGCATGGTGCTGCTCGAATACCGCAAGGAAGATCCCCAGGTGCCCATCCTGCCGGCGCACAAGATGAGCGTTGCGGAAGTGAAGGCGGAGATCGAGCCGGAGGGTTTCAAACTCGAGAAGAGCTTGGAAAGCCTGCCGCGGCAGCATATCCTGATCTTCCGGAAGAACACGATGTGACCCCGCCGTTTCAATCCATCGACCGGCTGACGCGCCGCTTTCTGTTCGTCGCCCTGGCCCTGGCGGCCGTGCTGGCGATCGGCACGGTGGGCTTCATGCTCATCGAGCGCTACTCTCTCTTTGACGCTTTCTACACCACGCTGCTGACCATGACCACGGTCGGCTATGGCGACCAGTTGCACTTTCCCGGCCGCATTCTCAATTCTTTCCTTTTGATCGTGGGCGTGACCACCATCCTGGTAGCCATCGGCGCAATTACTCAGACAGTGATCGAAGCGGAATTCGGCGAGCTAATAGGCAAACGGCGGAATAAACGCATGATCGACAAGTTACAGAATCATTTCGTGATTTGCGGCTATGGCCGGGTGGGCCGCGGCGCAGCGTCCGAATTGCAGCAGGCGGGCGTGCCGTTCGTTGTAGTGGATATCGACCACGACCGGGTGGAGAAGGCCATCGCCGCAGGCATGCTGGCGGTGGCCGCCGATTCCACGCGCGACGAAACGCTGCGCGCCGTGGGCGTGGCCAGGGCCAAAGGACTGGTGTGCGCGCTGGCGACCGACGCCGACAACCTCTTCGTGCTGCTGTCGGCGAAGTTCCTCAATCCGGGAATTTACGTGGCCACCCGCGCCGCCGAAGACAGCGCCGAAGAGAAGATGCGCCGCGCCGGCGCCGACGCGGTTTTCGCCCCGTACGCCATCACCGGCCATCGCCTGGCGCAGGCCTTGCTGCGTCCGCACGTGGTGCAGTTTCTGGATTTCACCACGCAGGCGGCGGGGCTGAAGGTGGTGATCGAGCAGGTGCGCGTATCCGGGCGGAGCGACTTCGTATCGAAGAGCATCCGCGAGATTCAGATCGGCCGGCAGTTCGGCGTGATCGTACTGGCCATCCGCAAAGGCGATGGCGAAATGGTGTTTAATCCTCCGGCCGACACGGCTATCTCCGCGGGCGATTACCTGATCGTGATGGGCCAGCCGGATAAGCTGCATACGCTGGAGGGCATGTTGGCCGACACCATCGCCGGAGGGCGCGCCTCGGTAGCATAGGATCTGGGAGTCCAAAATGGAAATCCCCGTTCACGGCCCTTCGCGGCGATCTGTCACGCACGGCAGTGCACTCTGCGCTCTCATGGTAATGGGGATCGGCGGGTGGTTGACGCCCGCGGCCGAAGGAGCAGATCCGACGGAGATCGTCCTGCTTGGGACTCTCCACGGCGCGCATAGGAAGAACGCGCGATACTCGGTCGATATTCTGCGCGACATGATCGTCGAGCTGAAGCCCGCAGCCATCCCGATTCGAGCTCCCGCCGGCCATTTGGCGGGCAGCCGAGCGTTGTAAAGGAGCGGATTGCCAGCCGGTTCGCGGGCAACGAGAATGACGCGGCGAACGCTGCCGCGGACGCCCTGAGGATTGCTGTGGTCGCGTACGATTCGTCGCAAGCAAATGCGCTCATTGGGGAGCGGCGGCGTGGAGGGTGACGGAACCGGTGACGCCAGAGCGGCGGTCCAGGACGACGATGCGGATGGCGCGCAGGTCAGAGCCGGGTGGCAAATCCTCGGCAAAACCGATGCCGTTTTGGAAGTCCTTATCGCGCTGCTTGAGCCGTAGCTCTCATTGGAACCGGGGAGAGCTTTCGGTAAGCCCGCGTACCCTTGAGCAACCTTGCCAGTATCGGGGCCGGCGGGTTCGTGCGCTCCACCGCTTCCGCGCCGACGAGGCGCCGTTCGGCCGCCGTGGGCCCGAAGCTGAGGCTCCTCTGCGCCCACGGACTGCTCAAAAAGGTCCCCAAAACTCGCCGCCAGGTCACCTCGAACGGCCGGCTGGCCATCACCGCCGTCCTCACTATGGACCGCACCAGTATCGCGCTCCTTAACAAGGCGGCCTCCTGACCTTTGGGTAGTGGGTCAATTTGCGTAGCATCGCCTTGGAGGGCGGCCAATCTTGGCGGGCAGGATTGCCCGCCTCCAAGATCAGTTTCGCAGGCGCAGGAAGAACCAAGCCATGCCGGTTACCAGTAAGAGCGCGGCGCAGACGGGCACCGGTTTCAGCGCCGCCATGTGGCGGTTGAGGCGCGAGAATAGCAGTGCTAGGACGGCGATCAGGGCGATCTCCGCGACCGCCGCACCGGTCAGCACATAGGTGGCGCTGTAACCGGTGGTGCGCAGGAATAGCGCGAAGTAAAGGCCGTGAAATGCGCCCAGGACCGCCACGATCAACCAGCGCATACCAGCTTTGGGCAAGGCCAGGATCTCCACCGCGAGGTAGGCGACGGTCAGGCCGGCTGCCGCTTCCACGAAACGCGCTGGCGGCTGCCATGCCGTGCGCGGCACAACGAGCGCGGCGGCTATCTGGCCGGCCAAAAACATGACAGTCAGCAGGATCAACTCGCGGCGGCTGCGCGCGGCCACCACCAGGCTGGCGAGAAACAGGATCTGCGCGGCGCCGCCCAGAGATCGCAGGGCGCCGCCGCCGGACTGCGTTATAGCGGTCTCCAGAGCGGTGGGCGGCCGGAAACGCAGCGTTGCGCGAGGGAATGAGATATCGAAGAGAGCTTGATCGCGCTTGCCCCCGTTTTCGACGCGCAGCAGGTGTACGTGGTTCGGCACGGTCACTGCGTGGAACGTACACTCGACATCCAGGGTATCGACCGGAGCGGCGAATTCGTAATCCGCTGTACACACGTAGGCGCCGTGCGCGGCGTCCGCCCGGCACGCGGAGTTCAACAGTTGGGCCGGCCGCCCGCCGCTGGAGAAAACGATATGCGCGAAGAGCGAGTGCGCGGGATCCGCGACATGCGGCATTTCGTACAGAGGCAGCCGGAACTCATAATGCGCCAGCGTTCCGCGGATGGACAAGTCGCCGGAACTCATGCTCATGACGTGCGCGAAGGCGGGACAGGCGAGGAGGGCGAATCCGGCCAGGACTCTCATGCGGGTGCGTCGGGCACGGCGTGGACCTGTCCCGCGACCAAGCGCTGCTGGCGGATGCGCCGGTAAATGACACGGATGAAAGCCAGCACCGGCACCGAGAGGAACGCGCCCGGAACGCCGGCGAGCTCGGCGCCGGCGAAAACTCCGAATAGCACGAACAGCGGATCCAATTGCACGCCTGCGCGCATCAACAGCGGAGACAAGAGGTAGTCCTGGAAGATGCGGTAGACGACCACGAATATGAGCGCGCCCAGAAACGGTCCGCCGCTCACCGCGGTGACGATCACGACAATGGCGGCGGCCGAGACGGTTCCGATGGTGGGGATGAATTCAAGCATTCCCGCAAAGGCGGCGAGCAGGATGCCGAAGCGTACGCCCAGAATGCCGAAGAAGATGGAGTAAGACGTGAAGGTGGCCAGCGACAGGATCAGGAGGGCGCGCATATAGTGGGCCAACAGGAGGTTCACATCGGCCAGCAGATCGTCCATCAGGGCGCGCCGCCGGTCGTCGTCGATCATCTCCAGGAAGCGCCTGCGCATCTCGCGGCCATCCTTTAGGAAGAAGAAGCCGAGGATGGGGACGATCACGACATAGGCAAGGTTGCCGGCCACACTGAGTATTCTGGCGCCGGCGCGCGGCAGAGAGGAGATGATATCGCCGGAACTCCTGTCGAGCTGCGCTTGCGCCTTCTGCACGATTTGCGCTTTGAAGGCGTTCACGCTGGCGGGAAGGGAGTCGCTGGGCTGCTCAAACCTGGAGAGCATGGCGGGCATGGATCTGGCCAGTGCATTGGCCTGTTCGATGACGCGGGAGCCAATCTGGGTGATGCCGACGAAGAGCACGGCGAGGAAGATGAGGTAAGCGATGGCCAGCGCGGGAGTGCGCGTGCGTTTGCCGGGCAGGAAGCGGTCGATGACGTTGACCAGCGGCGCGAGCAGGTATCCGAATAGCAGCGCGACGATGAACACAAAGACGGTGGTGCGCATTAGGTATACCAGGCAGAGGAGGATCAATACGAGAGCGGCGGTCCAGGTGTAGCGCGCGGCGCGCGCGTCAATGCCGAGCATGATGGCCTGTAGGCATTCTAACGTGGCGCGCGCGGTTGTGCGTGCCGCTCCCGCGTTTACGCGTGCCGCCCCTCTGCGGCACATGTATGGCATTAAGCGGAACTACGGGCGTCCCCCTGATTGGCGTAGCGCTTGCCCCTCATCCGGAGTCGTAAACCAATTTCCCCGGCCGCTCGTTCGGGTTGCGATTGACCCGCCCTACTGTTGCACCGTGAGGATTACCCAGGCGGGCGACTGTTGGCCGCTCAGGGTGGCAATCACCGGGAAATCGCCGTCGGCCAAGCTTCCTGGCACCTGGATGGCCACCTGATACAGCCCGGCCATTCCCGGCGACAGTGCGACCCCGTACAATTGTGCCGCGATGCCACCGACGGTCACGGCGACTCCATCGACCACGTATGGCCCGCCCGATACTACCTGGCCGCTGGGGGCCGCAGGAGTGGTGGGGCCGAACCCGGTTCCCCACAGAATGATCGCCTCGCCCGGCTTGGCGGGTACGGTGGGCGTCTGTAATGCCCCGTTCTTCACTGCATCGGAGTAGTCCAGGTGAGTCGCCACGGCGGCGTTGCCGGGCCAGAGGAAGAATGCCGGCTGCAATGCGTCCGCGGTGACCGCGAAAGGTACACTGGCGCCCGCCGCCGTAGTCACCGTGACCTGCATCGAACCGGCTCCCAGGTTGGGAACGAGCACGTTGATCTGCAAGGGAGTGACCGCTACGACGTAGGCCGGCGTGCCGCCAATGTCGACGGTCACACCGTCGAGTTTAGTGGGCAACTGGCCGCCGACAATGGCATTGCTCCAGGTATCGGAGAAGCCGGCGGGGGCGAAGTTGGTTCCGTAGATCGAGGCGAAGGTTCCAGCCGCAACGCCGAGCTGCGCGCTGGCCGCGTTGGAAACGCCGCCGATCGTGGGCGTGCTGTTTGCCGCAGCGAACTGGAAATTCGGCCCGAAGTCGCCGTACAAACCGGTTCCCGCCGGGAAGTAACCGGGCTCGACCAGTGAAGACGATTCTCCAAAGCCGGAAGTGTTACAACTACAGTAGGCGGGGTTCACATAACTGATCGCGGCGTTCACCTGCACGGTCGTGGCACTCAGCGGCACGTCTGCCGTATAGTAATTGTCGCCGGAGATCCCGGCAATCGCGTAGGTGTCCGTCGTATTGAGCGTGATCGGATTACTGAGCGCAGCATAGCGGAAGAATCCGGTCAGAGGATCGGATGCGGTCACGGTGGTCGACGCCAGAAGGGTATGCGTGGTGATGTCGTATACTCCGACCGGAGAGTCCTCGAACGTCTCGGCCGCACCATTGGCATTGGAATCGTAGAAGCCGAGCTGAGTGATCGCGATCGGACTGTTCGCCTGAAATTCGAAACCCAGGAGATAAGTTCCCTGTGAGTAGTTGAAGCCGCTGCCCAAGCCCGTTACGGTAATGGCGACTGTATCGGCTCTGGCCGTACTCGCACTCCCCCAAGCCGTGAGCACCAGCGCTCCGATCATCGATAATCTCATGCACGTCATGGATCGCGTGATACGCATCTCAGTTTCCTCCAGTTGTGGCCGTTCGGCGGCCCCTATTGAATACGGCGCAGTAACCGGTCAAAACCCGACAAGCACATCTGCTTATCCTGGTTGGCGGGTTTTAGCTCCGGCCTGACGTCCACACCCGATAATAGGACATTCGGGTCCGCTTTGGCCGGCCGCAGTACCGTACTCTTCTGGAGCGGCAGGCGGCCGGTGAGGAGGCGATTAAGCAGAAATCGAGCAGCTTCGCGTTTCCCGCTTCGAGGTAAGCAGTGCCGGCAAGCGTTGTGATGCCTGCCAACATCGGTCCGTCTTCAGATAGGAATCCAAAAGCTGGAGGATTCGTCGCCAGAAATACGATGGCTACGGTAAATCCAGAGCAGATCAGGTACACCAAGGAACGAGCGATTCTGTCGAGATCAATTCCAAAAAGAATCAGGTTTGTGAAGCGGGCAGAAGCTTCGCAGCCAGCGCTCCCAGAGCGACGCCGGCTAAAGCGCCAGGCCCCCCTCCAAGGAGTGCCCCAACTATACCGCCGATGATGGCTACCGATGGGCTGACATACCGCCCGAAACGGGGCTTCCAGAGGAGTCGGGAAAAAAAGAACAGCCGTCCGGAGTAAAGACAACGTACCGGGCAATGCTGCCATCGCGCAGTAGAGACAGACAGGTCCATGTGGACCTTTTACCAGTGGGCCTTCTANNGCCTGAGAGGCCGCCGCAGGCCGGGGGCCTGCCCCACGAAAAGCCCAGATTCCTCCCTGTTGTAATACACCAGTTGTAATACACCAGCTAAGCGGCGGGCGGGGGCGCGGCACGTTCGATGCGCACGCGGGCGATACGATTGCGCTCCATCTCGAGGACGGTGTAGCGCCGCCCGCCGTAATCCACGTGTTCGCCGGAATGCGGGATGTAGCCGAGGCGGTAGAGCAGGAATCCGGCGAGCGTCTCGAATCCGGCTTCGGCTGGGATGTCGATGCCGTACTCGGTTTCGAGGTCGCGGATGCGGGTGGCGCCGTCGAGCGACACTTCGCCCGGTTCCGCGCCGGCCGGCCCGCCGGTATGCGCCTGGCTCTGCTCGTCGTACTCATCCTGGATGGGGCCGACGATCTGCTCCAGCACGTCTTGCACGGTGAGAAGCCCGGCGATGGTGCCGAACTCGTCCACAACCATGGCCATGTGAGAACGGCCCTGCTGAAACTCGGCCAGCATCTGGCCGACGGGCTTGGTTTCAGGGACCACCAGGTGCTTGCGCAGCAGACGCGGGATGCGAAACGCCCGACTGGGACGGCCCACGCGAATGGCTTCGCGGCGCTCCTCCCATACCGGGAGCAAGTCCTTGTAGTGCAGCAGGCCGACGATCTGTTCGGGCTTGTCCCGGTAGACGGGAAGGCGCGAGTGCTGGTGCTCGATCATGGCGTGCAGGACCTCATCGAGCGTAGCCTCGAGCGAAACCGAGACGATATCGTTGCGCGGGACCATGATTTCGCGCACGGAGAGTTCGCTCAGATCGAGCACGCGGTGGATCATGTCCTCCTGCGCCTCGGGCAGGTAGCCGAGGCCGCGGCTGGAGGTGACGATGAGCTTCAACTCCTCCGCCGAATGGCCGCCAGAGCGATGATGGCCGCCGATGCGCAGCATGTTGGTAATGGCGCCGCTGGATTTTTCGATCACCAGCACGAAGGGGAGGGAGATGCGGTAGAAGATCAGCAGCGCGGGCGCCATGGTGACCGCCAGGCGGTCGGCGGTGGCGATGGCCAGATTCTTGGGCACGACCTCGCCGACGACCACGTGCAGGTAGCTGATGGCCAGAAACGCCAACAGGAGGCTGGCGCCGTGGACGATGCTGGTAGCCGTGGGCCCCCAGTCGGGATGGAAGAACGACTGGATGATGCGGAAGAGCGTTTCTTCGCCGGCCCATCCGAGTCCAAGGCTGCTGAGGGTGACGCCGACCTGGGTGACGGAAAGCAGCCGTGCCGGATTGGCGAGCAGGCTGAGGGCCGTCTGCGCGCCGGACTGGCCTTCTTCGGCAAGCTGCCGCAAGCGCGAGCTGCGTACGGTGAGCAAGGCCACTTCCGCGGCGGCGAAGAAGCCGTTCAGACCGATGAGCAGCGCCACCAGAATGAGGCGAAATCCCAGGTACGATTGGGTCATGGACGTGGCCGGGGCCAGAATTTCATTTTAGGATGGTGCGGGCGGGATTTTCACAATTAAACGCTAACCATTTTGCCGGCCGGTGCGTCTGTATAAGTAACTCCGTTACACCTGGCGGGCGCAACCACAAGTATCCCCAAGTTTGCGCCCGCATTCTTCGCGGACAGGCTTTCGGCGGTTCGCGGTCAGGCCGTCCCACCGGCGGGTGCGCGCCACCGAACCAGGAAGAAATGGCGGCCGCTGAGAGCGCACCGGACGCCTACTCCGCCGGGTGTTAAACGGTTTTCGGGGAACCGCTCCGTTACGGTCGCGGCTCGGTAATGGTCGCGGCTCGGTAGCGGTCGCGGTGATTTCGCAGGGCTTACTGAGCTGGGCCTCTACGGTTGGGGAACTCGCCAAGCGGCTCCCAGTCCCTCCGGGGATGGCCGGCGCGGCGGTCTTCTGCGGTGGGCAGCCTCGTCTTTAGCCGCGGCGCGCGCGGTCGCGCAGGTACGCATCTCCTCCTCGGTAAAGGTGAAGGCTTGCGCCTCACTGGCTTCGTCGCGGCGCTCCAGTACGCTTCGGCACAACAGGGGCAGTTCCTGGATCTGGATGCCGTATCTCCGGATCAGAGCGAGATCGGCCCTGACGGTAAATGGCGTCCGCATGCGATCCACGGCGATGCCTTCGAAGGCGAAGACCCGGCATCCCAAATCCTGGGTGAAGCCGGTCAGAACGAATTGCATCTTTGCGCTCCTTCCAGAGACTATCTTCGACTCTTTAACCGGACTCATGGCGGGCGTCATGCGCGCCTCGGCGGGTTATTGTTGCAAGTGGGTCCGTACTCGTGAACCAGGCGATCCTGGCGGGCCGTCCGCCGCGACGGATCGCAAACCTCGAACACAAATCCGGCGGGCTTGCTCATCATGAGCGGGGATTCATCTTCGCCGAAGTGCGTGAGGAGGGCGCCGCGGATGTCGTCGGTTTGGCCGATGTAGAGCCATTTGAGCGCATTCGAAATTCCATAGACGCCCGACGCCATGGGTGCATACGTCTGGATCGACCCTGGAACGAACGGCCGCGGAATCAGATGCTCAAAGGGCATCCGATGTCCTTCGTGCGGCTGCCGTGGCCATCGAGGGGTGCCTCACGCGGTGGCCCCATTTCTTTTCGAAACCGGCGCGCCCTTGGCGCGATCCGACATTTGCCGCAGGCGTTCCACCAGCTCCTTCCCGGCCCTCACCTCGGCGGGGTTGGATTTGTAGCCGGGCAAGCGGGGATCGATATACTGTCTGCGGAATAGTTGATCCGATGCCAGGCCAGTTAACAGATCGAGTTCCTCTGGGGTAAGTTTCACGGTGATTACTGTCATTCGACTGTGCCTATGGTCTGCGGCGATCACGAGCGTGAGACGCCAATACCGCGGTACTGAAGATGAAGGCGGCGATGAGGCAAGTTACCTTCATAGTATGGTTGACTCCCGTTGACTTCCGGCGCGCAACAAACATAGCAACCTCCCGGTTGTCGAGTAGCCTAAGAAGTCGGAATCAGATCGCCTGACTTAGTTCAGATGACCCGCGAGTGGGCAAAGCGCTCAGACGCTTACCATTGTACATGAACCCGAATTTACTTGTCAAGCAGCGCCTTCCATGCCGGTACCCGGCGCGTGGAACGTCTTACAAAAGACCTTAGTATGTTAATCTCCGGTAGCTGCGGGTATGTCTCGCCTTACAGACAAGTTACTGGAGAAACGGGCGCGAGCGAAAGAGGGGCGGCGCGCCTGCCGACGCAGCCCCTCTTGAGTCTGGTGCAAGCGATTAGTAGCGACCGCCGCCGCCGCTGCGGCCCCGGCCCCGGCCACCGCCGCCACCGCCGCCGCCGGAAAATCCACGATCCGTTTTGGGACGGGCTTCGTTGACATTCAGCGCCCTGCCGTCGAGTTCCCTGCCATTCAAAGCGGCAATCGCACGCTCCGCTTCGTCATCCGAACTCATTTCCACGAACCCAAAGCCTCTGGCCCGCCCGGTTTCCCGGTCTGTCACGACACTCACACGATCAACCGTGCCGTACGCCTCAAACATAGATCGAACCGCATCTTCGGTAGCACCGAAGCTGAGATTTCCTACGAAAATATTCTTCACTTAAGTCTTCTTTCTGAAATTTGCAGAGCAGCGAATCGCGGGCAGGCTAGGACGGTTGTGCCGGGCTAAGAGATGCTCGAATTAGCGGAACTGTCAAACTACATCCATATGATCGCACAAGAGGGGCCGGCGATTCAACGATCCCGTCTTGGTGGGCCATGCTTTAGCTTACTCTTTGATTTCGCTTATTGCGCCTCTCTGACACAGCGAAAGCCCAAGGTGCCGGCGCGGTCTTTGGAAGGGGCCATCAGCAGGTACTTTCCATGTTCATCGAGTTTGTAGGCGGAGGGGAAATACCATCGCGATCCCGACGGGCGATAGTAGCCGCCGCCGCGGACCGTGGCTGCGCGCGTGTGTTCATCCTGGAATTCGTCCGTCCATTGCCAGATGTTTCCAGTCAGATCCATCACGCCGAACGGGCTCGCCCCTTTGGGGAACGCATCCACGGGCGCAGGCCCGCCGAGATCCCGCCCATGCTCTTGCCGGGGAGCGCACTCGTCGCACCAGGCGCCGCCCCACGGGTAGGCCCGGCCGTCCAGGCCCTGCGCGGCATACTGCCATTCCCATTCGTGCGGCAGCCGCTTGCCGGCCCAACGGGCGTAGGCGCGCGCATCTTCCAACGATACCCAGGTGACGGGCCTGTTCTCCCAGCCGGCGGGGTACTTGCCGCCGTTCCAATCCTTGAGGAAATTGCGATCGTCCGCGGCGTGATAGTTCGCCGCCTCGAGGAAATCCGCAAACTGCCGGTTGGTCACCGGGTACTTGTCGATGTAAAACGCCGGGATGGAAAGCGTCTGCGCGTGGTAGCGCCGCGGCGAATCTTCACCGGGATACTGAACGTCCACTCCGATGTCATCCCCGCCCTCGATCTCGATGCCGTGCACCTCGAAGCGGAACTCCGCGGTGGTGGGTATCCGGATCATGCCTGGGGGCGTCTGGGATGCCGGCGCGGTGCGCTCGATGGGCACGATTTGCTGCGGCAGAAAGTGCCAGACCTTCGGAAAAGACGAGAGCGGCCGGGCGTTCAGCGCGCGCATCTCGTCCAGAAACGCGGTCAGCCCCGAATCGGCCGGCTCCGGTTGCGCCAGCACCGCTCCGTAACCCGATGCCTCCATGAGGAACGACAGCACCATGCCGCCGCTGGCTGCCGCGGGTTTCAGCTCCACCCCGTGCCAAAGGTCGAAGTAGTGCATCCCGGCGAGCGCCCGAAGCCCCAGTTGCGAGCCGTCGATGTTGTACACCGTGCGGTTCACGATGGTCCACAAAGTCCGTCCGTTCAGAGGAAACTTGCTGGCAAAAACTCCGTACGGAATCGTGGGAGTGTGAGGTTCCCAATCTGGGCTTACGAGATACTTCGCAAAACGCCGCTCTACTTTGGCCACGCGGCGGACAGCTTCGGCGTCGCGCTCGGTGATGCCGTTCCAGATGCCCCAGATGTTCTCCCACGTTTCATAACCAACCCCGTTGAAGAAGGCAGATTGCAGATTGTCGGTCTTGTCTTTGTTCCAGCGGTCGCACACATTCACCATATGCCGCGTTTCCAGCCATTTTCCGCGGCTGACCATGGGGATGAAGGGGTACTTCCAGTAGCCCCAGCTCATGCCGTCCCAGTTCAGCATCTCGTCGCTTTCGGAATAGCCCTCGGGTTCGAAGACCAGGGGATGGCCGGTGGCGTCGGAAGCCGTCCGATAACTTCGCGGCACGCCGCCGAAGGTGTCGCCGTTCACGCCGTCGGCGCCCGTCTCCTTCATGAGGGCGGCGAGGGTCTCGGGGAACCCCAACGGCTCCCGACGGGACCCCACATCCCAGGGCATATGCGGAAACAACACGCGGACGCCGCGCCGGTGAAACTCCGCCACCATCTCCCGCAGCCCCGCGGTCCCGCCGGGCATGTCGCGCAGCAGGTCGAACTGGTTGCGGTTGTCGATTCCGATATTGGGGTAGACGGGCCAAAGCAGAACGCTGTCGATTCCGCCGTAGCGCTGNNCGTAGATCTCGCCGCTCAGCCCCGCGCGGATGCGGCGTTCCTCGCGATACTGCTTCATCTCTTTCAGCCAGTCCGCGGTGTCGGTCTTGGCCGGCGGCCCGGGAAACTGCTCTCCCTGCGGAGGGTACCTGGTGTCCTGCGCCGGTAGGAACGAAGAACAGCACAGCGCCACCGCCGCGGCTGCCGCCAGCCATGGGAATCTAATCGCCAATCTACACCACGCCCAGAGCTTTAGCCGCTTTGCGCACGTCGGCCGGCTCGACCGTGACGAGTGCGCCGAAGCGGCCCGCGCCGGCGCACAGGGCATGCAGCGAGGTCACGTTGATGCCCGCTTCCGCCAGTTTGCACATCAACTCGGCCACTGCGCCGGGACGGTCTTCGCCGTTCACCAGGAACGCTTTCTGCTTCTTGCCCAGGGCGAGGGCGGCCTTCTTGCCTGCGGCGCCGACGCCCGGCGTCTTCTCGTCCAGAACCAAGATGATCTCGGCGCTCCGAGCCGTCTTCCGGTATCCCAGGAAGCCCAGCAGGTTCAGTCCCGCGTCTTGGAAAGCCGTCAGGATCCGGGCGCCTTCCCCGGCCTTGTGGGGTATTCTCGCTACGTAATACGCAACTCGTGAAATCTCGTCAGTCATGGTCGTTCTCCTTCCATTAGCTTACGCCAAGACAAAAGGCAGGACACATGTTTCATCTGGCGCTCAGATTGACGTGCGGGCAGGTCAGCCAGCGGAAGGCGGTCGAGGACGATCCTTGAGCCAGATAATGAAGTCCAGGGTCGGGGGAGTACGGCCAAGTGTCCGCAAGCGCGAAAGACATTGGCCGCGGTGATTCTGACTGTGCATTACGACCTGAATGAGCGCCTCGGCGAGCGAAGGGCGCGCGCCGGGAATCCACGGCATCTCGATGACTCGTGCCAGATCCGATTCGCCCAGGCTTGTGACAAAGGACAGTTCCTCGCGATGGGTGTCGATGAAAAGGCGCTCCTCCTCGGCGAGTGAGGCCGGCACTTGCAGCTCCTTTTGCATGTCGAATGGTCGCTCCAAAAAGAGGGACAGGAAAGCCCGCTGGACCGTCACAATGTGGTGGAGCGTCGAGCGGAGCTGTGAGTCTTTCTCCGCATCCACGTGTGCCTGTACCGCCCGCAACAGCGTTGTGTCAGCCCATTCCTGATGATGAAACAGCGATTGGATCATTTCGATCATGGCATCATGTTATCGCGGCTCGCGTCGTTATGATCGGCTGGCCAGGGACGTTCGGTGCGGTACGATGAAGCCGTACGTGATGGAGATTGGGATTGCTGAGGCTGCTCGTCATCGCCGGACTGCTCCTGTTCTTTGGGGCGAAACTCTTACCCCGTTTGGGCTCATGGCTCGGCGGCCGGTCGAGGAAGCCCTTCCGGCAGGCGAAGTGGATGTGGAGTTGGTTCGCCGGAACCGAAGCCGAAGCGATTCAGGCTGAGTACGAATACGGACGCGAGTGTGCCCGGCAGTTCGCCGCGCAGTTCTCAGGCAAAGCCCCGCGCGAGAAGCAGGAAGTGGTGGCCGCGGTTGGGTCCAGACTGGCGGATGCCGTGAAGGACCGCCGCCGCGACTTTCACTTCAGCCTGGTCCGCGCCAGCTTATCGAATGCCTATGCGCTGCCGGGCGGTTTCGTCTTCATCACCGAGCCGCTGCTCGATCTGTGCGCGCCAGACCGGGACGAGCTGGCCTTTCTCCTCGGGCACGAAATGGGGCACGTCTTGCGCGGCCATGCCAAGAGCCAGCTCACGGCCCGCACGTTCCTGCATGCGGTGACGGCGCGGCTCTCGGGTGCGGGCCTGATGCTTCGGCAACTGCTCAATCAAGGGTATTCGAGGGAATTGGAACTGGAGGCGGATCGCGAAGGCGCCCGCCTCGCGGCCGCCGCGGGTTTCGATCCCCGCGCCGCGGCGCGCGCTCTGCGCCGGTTGGCGCGGGTATCGAGCGGCAATGCCGGATTGGCGGAGTACTTTTCGTCCCACCCCCCGTTGGCGGAGCGGGTTCAGAAGCTGGAGCGGGGTTGCTAAACTGACGGCATGCTGAGAAACATTCCAGCGAGCATCCCGCGGCCATGAACCCCGATCCGTATCTCATCGACCTGAACCTGGCGGGCCACGCAGCCGTTGTCACCGGAGGATCGAGAGGCATCGGGCGTGCGACCTGCCTGACGCTGGCGGCCCACGGCGCGGCGGTCGGCGTGCATTACTCTACCAGCCAGGCGCAAGCCGCCGAGGTGGTGGAAGAGATCCGCCGTGGTGGCGGCCGAGCGGCCGCTATTCAGGGTGACCTCCGGGAGGCCGATGCTCCCGGGCGCGTGATCGCCGAGGCCGTCGCGGCCCTGGGCCCCATCGACATCCTCGTCAACAACGCCGGAAAAATGACCGATGTGGCAGTCGAAGTCATGCCGGATGAAATCTGGGAGGCGGCGCTGTCGCTGCACCTGACCGCCGCCTTTCGCTGCTCCAGGGCGGTGATCCCGATGATGAAAATGCGCCGCTGGGGACGTATCGTAAACGTTTCCACGCAGGCTCTCTACACCGGATCGAAGAATCACGCACACTATGCGGCCGCCAAGGCGGGTCTCCTCGGCTTTTCATTTTCGCTGGCCAAGGAGGTGGGCGAACACGGAATCACGGTGAACCTGGTGGCGCCCGGGCGCATCCGGACCGGCATGCTGGCGGAGCGTTCCTCCGGCCGCGAAGCGGAATGGATGCAACAGACGCCCTTGCGGCGCTTCGGCGAGCCCGGGGAGATCGCCAGCGCGATTGTCTTCCTGGCCTCCCCCGCGGCAGGCTACATCACCGGCGCGACGCTGCATGTGAACGGGGGCCTGGTGATGGATTGACGCCGTCCTGTAGTCGGGGCAAGCTAAATCATACCCCACCCGGCTATATTGAATTGTGAGTGAAACGTGGCGGCGCACGCTGGCGGTTGGGCTTGCCTTCGTGGTGGCGATCACGGGCACTTTCGTCTTCGCCTACCGGGCCGGCCGGCAAGTGCGGCATATCCGCGCGGAAAATGAGCCCATCCGTGCCTGGATGTCGGTCCCATTTATTGCCCATGCCCACCACCTCCCCGCCTCCATGCTGTTTCAAGCCATTGGGGTT
>PMVV01000434.1:31170-31312 GCA_003166475.1 Bryobacterales bacterium
CATTGCGGCCATCGGAGTGCCGCTGCCCATCACGCTCCTGCTGATTGTCGCGGGCTCCATGATTTCGCAAGGCGCCATGAACCTGTGGTGGGCCATTGGCGCGGCCGGCGCCGGTTCCATCCTCGGCGATCAGGCCGGCTAC
>PMVV01000106.1 GCA_003166475.1 Bryobacterales bacterium
GCGCAAAGGCGGCGCCTTGGGACAGTGGAGTCAGTCTCCAGGGCATTTTGAAGTAGTAAGCGGGAAGAAGGCCTGCCATTGGCTGTAAACCGCACCTGAAGTGAAAGGTAAGGAGAAGAACTTGGCAAGATATATCGGTCCCGTCTGCCGGCAATGCCGGCGCGAGGGCATGAAACTGTTTCTGAAAGGCGAACGCTGCCACACCGAGAAGTGCGCCATCGAAAAGCGCAACTTCGTCCCCGGGCAGCATGGTAAAGACCGCAAGGCCAAGCTGGTCGGCTACGGCCTGCAGTTGCGCGAAAAGCAGAAGGCACGCCGCATCTACGGACTGCTCGAAACCCAGTTCCGCAACAACTTCGAGAAGGCCTCACTGTCGAAAGGCATCACCGGCGATGTGATGCTTTCCAACCTGGAACGCCGCCTGGACAGCGTGATCTACCGCATGGGCTTCGGCACCAGCCGGCCGCAGTCCCGCCAGATCGTGCGGCACGGCCACGTTCAAGTCAACGGACGCAAGGTGGATATTCCCTCGTTCATGGTCAAGATCGGCGACGAGGTCGCCGTGCGCGAGCCCAGCAAGAATAACCCGACCATCCTCTCGGCCCGCGATGCCACGGCGCACGCGCCGTCGCCGTCCTGGATGGATGTGGATCGGGAAGCGCTCAAAGGCAAGATTACCAGCCTGCCCAAGCGCGAGGAACTGGTCCAGATTCAGTTGAACGAACAGCTCATTGTGGAATTGTATTCAAAGTAGGGCGGACCCCAAAAGGAGATTATGTTCAAGGGCTTTCAGAAACCGAAAAGACTGGTTGCCAATACCGAGACCCTCACGGAGCGGTATGGCATGTTCACCGCCCAGCCGTTTCAACGCGGCTTTGGCACGACCATCGGCAACAGCTTGCGCCGCATCCTGCTCAGCTCCATCGAGGGCGCGGCCATCACGGCGGTCCGCATCGAGGGCGTGGAGCACGAATTCAGCCCGATTCCCGGAGTGGTCGAGGACGCCACCGACATCATCCTCAACCTGAAACAGATTCCCTTCAAGATCATGGGCGAGGCGGTCAAGACCGTACATTTGTCCGTGGATCACGCGGGCGAAGTGATGAGCTCCCAGATCCAGACCGACCAGGACGTGGAAGTGCTCGACCGCAATCTGCACCTGGCCACGGTCAGCGAAGGCGGCAAGCTTAGCGTGGAAATGCGACTGAAGAACGGCCGCGGCTACGTCAGCGCGGACAAGAACTTCGACGAAGACCTGGCCCTCGGCTACATCCCCATCGACTCCGTGCATTCGCCCGTGCGCAAGGTGAACTTCGCCGTGGAAGCCGCCCGTCTGGGGCAGATGACCGACTACGACAAGCTCACGCTGGAAGTCTGGACCAACGGCGCGGTTTCTCCCCAGGACGCCATCGGCTACGCCGCCAAGCTGCTGAAGGACCACATGTCCATCTTCATCAACTTCGAGGAGCTGCCGGAGGCCGCCGAGGACGTCTCCGAGCACGGCATGGACAAGATGGGCGAGATCCTGAACCGCTCCGTGGAGGAGTTGGAGCTCAGCGTCCGCTCATACAACTGCTTGAAGAACGCCAACATTCAGACCATCGGCGAGCTGGTGCAAAAGACCGAAGCCGAAATGCTGCGCACCAAGAATTTCGGGCGCAAATCGCTGAACGAGATCAAGGAAATTCTGGCCAATATGGGGCTGTCGCTGGGCATGCGGGTGGATCCGCACGGCCGGCTGGTGGCGCCGCCGCCGCTACCCGCAGGCAGCCTGCCGGAGCTCGACGAGGAAGAACTGCACGACGACCAGTTATAGAATCTGTGGGGCAGACCATCGCCTTTTGTGGTCTGCCGCTTAATTCAGGATTGACACGATGCGACATAGAGTAGCCGGATATAAACTGAAGCGGGACGGCGCGGCCCGCAAATCCCTGTTGCGGGGACTGGTCACCAACGTGATCGAGCAGGAGCGCGTCATCACCACCGTGCCCAAGGCCAAGGCCGCCAAGCCGCTGGTGGACCGCATGATCACGCTGGGCAAGGCAGACACGCTGCACGCCCGCCGCGAAGCCGCCCGGGTACTGTTCACGCCGGCTTCGGTCAAGAAGCTGTTCGACACGCTGGCTACGCGCTTCGGCCAGCGCAACGGCGGCTACACCCGCATCGTGCGCCTGGGACCCCGCAAGGGCGACGGCGCTGAAGTGGCTATGATCGAGCTGGTCGGCTCCGAGCTGGTCAAGCGCGCCGCCGACCGCGCCAAGCGCAAGGAAGAACGCGAACGCGCCGCGCGCGAAGGCCGCGACGTGGAAGAGGCGGAAGAGTAGAGGCCTGATGATGAAAGCCCATTGGAGGGCGGCCAATCCTGGCCGCAGCCGGCTTTTAGCCGGCTCTGCCGCCTGAAAGGCGGCTGCGGGCATGATTGCCAGGCATGATTGCCCGCCCCACACGACTGAGAGCCTACCCCACGAGTTACGGCACGTTGACGGTAAACTCGCCGGGCGTGACAAACTCAATCACGCCGGCCCAAATACACATCAATTTGGATGTATTGTCCAGAGTGGGCTGATTCCCCAACAGCACCGTTGGCGCACCTGGCACCCATGGCGCCGGTGTATTCGGTATGCACGGCATGGGCGTCAGCACTCCCAGGGCGGCGGCTGTCGCCGAGGCAACCTCCGGGTTTGCAATCGAAGAGCACATGCCGAAAGGCATAATATTCACCATCGGGACGTGGTCCATGATGTTGGCGTCGGGTACCTGATCCGTGAACGTCTTGTTCACCGGCAACACCACCAGCGAACTGGGCGCCGCGCCGAAAGAGCACATCATCTCCGCTCCCATGCAAACTTGCATTGCCATTTGAATGCCTCCCCGCCGATTGGGCGTCTTCTATTCTATCGAATCCTTCGGCGCCTCCGCCGCATAACCGGCTGCCGCGCGGCGCACCGCCCTCCCACGCCCGCATGACGAGCACGCGCGTGGTGCCCATGTTCCCGATCGCCAGGTGCAACGTGCACTTCCGTGCTGAATCCCGCCGCAGCACGCTTAAGCGCGCGTGACCGTATTTCCTGCCTTCCATTTTGCACTAGACATTTGCAACATGCCAAGTCCTTTATTTACAGGCCTTCTGGCGATGATGCAGAACCTGCCGTTTTTGAAACGGAACCGGCGCTCTTGCGGGCACAATTCGTGCCGAGATCGCGACAACACCGGCGAGCGACTATCGAGCACGCTCGGATTGCGCTCGATAGTTGCTCCGTGGTACTATTTGAGCATGAGCTTTGGCATACTGGTGCAGTTTCAGAGCATTCGGGAAGCGGAAATCGCCATTCAGGCTGTGGGGGCATATCGCTCAGCCGGTAGCCCTCCGGCCGCTCCGGGCAACGTGAAGCCGGAGGTTGCCGACCGAATCTTAGCGCGTCTTCGCGCCTCGCCATCCAACATTGCTAAGGAGCGGGTGCTTAGATCTCTGCTCGCCGCTCCGTACGCAAAGTGGGTGCCTTATCCGGATATCGTCGATGCCGTAGCTAAAGACGTGGACTTCCCTGAGGACGCAGCGGCGGCGGTAAATCGGACGAGGGCCGCCATGCGCGACCTGTCTGAGCAAATGAGACCACTCGCTGCTGGCGTCGGGCCTGGGGAGAAAAGCATTGCAGTGCTTGCCGAACGATCACGTACTGGCGGCGTCCTCCAGTATCGATTGACGGTCGCCGGCCGAGACGCAGTTCGTCGCTTCTTTGCCACCGACCCCGAATAATCATGCGTGACCTGGCTGTCAGAAATACGGGGGGCGGGGGCGCGATGGAGTTGCGGGCGCCGATCGTCGCGGCAGGGGACCGCGCCGCGCGGCGCGTCGTCGGGTTCTTCGCCTTCAACATCAGGAACGAAAACACGCGGGCGGCATACGCGCGCTGGTCTCGCCGAATACCTGGAGGACAATGTGATCGAAAAAGACATGGAAGACCTCATCTCTGCCTATCCCGACGACTTTTTCCCGCATAAGAACTTTGTGCTGGTTGACCGTCAGCGGTCCTTCGCGGGGGTCGGAAAGTTCGACCTGTTGTTTGAGGATGAGTTCAAAACGAATATACTGATGGAGTTGAAGGCCAGGCCACTAAAGTATGACGACGCAACGCAGGTTGCCAGGTACCGCGACGAGCTTAAGCGCAATGGTTACAAGAACATCGTAATGTGGCTTGTAGCTCCGCAGATTCCCGGCCACGTAAGGGATTTCCTGAGTATGTTTACCACGAC
>PMVV01000260.1 GCA_003166475.1 Bryobacterales bacterium
CGCCGTAGCCGCCGCCATTGCCTTGACTCAACCGGTCCACTCCGGCATAATCTATTCGGTTGTGGGTCCGCGGGCTTGGACCGGCGCGGAGATCGCCGCGACGCTGACCCGGCATCTCGGCAAGCCGGTGATCTACGCGGGAGACGATCTGAAAGCTTGGGCGGCGCAGATGCGAGCATTCTTGCCGGGCTGGCTGGTGCGCGACCTGGAGATCATGTACCAGCACTTCCTGAACGAAGGACTGCTGGCGACGCAGGCGGAGATNNGTCTGCCCCACCAAAGTGAACAGTATTGAGTCTAAGGACTAAGTCCTGCGCCACGTCGTGAAACTCAGGATTAACATCAGGGCGGCCACAGGCAGCGTTACATAGTTCGCGTATGCGCCCGGCGGCGTGTGCAAGAAAGTCGCCGGTTTCATGTGGCCCACCAGCATGCGCAGCGCGGTTTCGACGAAGAGCAGCACATACATGAACGGTACCAGCGAGCGGTAGCGGAACGCCACCACCAACTGAATGAACGCGTAGATCAGTTGTGCGCTGCCCCATAGCGCGAATGAGAAAATAATTTCCGGCGCGCCCGCGACTGACAGGTCCATGCCCGCGATGGAACCCGCGCCGCCGTCCGCCGCCAGTAAGTGGATCGCGCTTCTTACCGCACTGACAATCGCGATCGCCATGAACAGATAGACGGGAAATCTCATTCCCCGAATGGTGTTGTCAACCACCGGGGGCAACAGGAATTCGAAAAAGAATTTCATCGCCTGGCCTCGTGCACAAACCTGTTGATCGCGTCGGCCACCTGGCCGGGCTGATCGAAGTTATCGAAATGGCCAGCGTCCTTCACCCACTCGATCCGCACGTGCGGGCACTTCGTTGCAAAATCGGCGAAGATGGACGGCGGCTGTGCGGCATCGCCGTCGGCCTGCAGTTGCAACACCGGGAAGGGAAAGTTGTTTGCGCAGATTTTCCCGATGGCCGTGTCCGGATCCCGGTTCTCGTTCAGAAAGTATGAGGAGACCCGGCCGGCAACGCCCGGGCGCGAAAACTCGTAGACCAGGTAGTCGCGGTCGACCTTGGGAAAAGGCTTCTTCAGACGCCGGCCATAGACTCGATCCAGGGACCAACCGGGGTCCTGCATGAACTGCGTGCCGAGCCAGTGGCTCTGGAAGATCACCCACTGCGGTTTCCGCAGATAATTGGCGATGCGGGCGGTGCTCCTATTCCGGATCAGATCGGCCTCCATGCGGATGTAGCCGAGGATGTGGTCCGGGTGATCGGCAACCATCACGCTGCCGATGATGGCGCCCCAGTCGTGTGAGACGACGTAATATTTCGCGATGCCGAGGCTGGCCATCAGGTCGTCGGTCTGCCGCGCAACGCGATGCCACTCATAGTTGGGCCTCGCGGTCGGAACGGCCGTAGCCTTTCATATCGATGGCGATGAGCCGGTACTTGCGATCCACCAGCGGCAGGACACCAGCGGACCCCGTTGACCACGCGGTCCTGTTGATGGAATGCGGCGTCGATGGCCTGGTGCTGCGCTTCGAAGCCGGCGCGGAAGGCGGCATATTTCGCCGAAAGGCGCCTGGCGCGCACCGGCATGTACCCCCAGACGAACGCGGCAAGCAACACGGCGACGACGGCGACAGACAAAGCAAGGCGCTTCACCATACCTCGATCTTGCCCCGCGGCCGCAACGCCGCTTACAACTGGATGCCCTCAGGCATCCCGCCTAAGCCTGCCTGCGCGTATACGCCTTTCAGGAACTTCAGGCCCTCGGTGGCGAGTTGCTCGGGTGAATCGGCCAGCTTGCGCCAAATGCAGCAGAGCTTGGCTACGCTTTCGATGTCCGGATCGAAAGACTCGATGGTGATGCAATCGTCATAGCCCACTTGTCGAAGCGCCTTGAAAAACTCGGGCCAGGGCACCAGGCCTGTGCCGGGTATGCCGCGCTGGTTTTCGCAGGCGTGTACGTATCCCAGGTAACCTTCGGTTGCGAGCACGGCTGCGGTGAAGTCGTCCTCCTCGCGGATCATGTGGAAGGTATCCAGATGAACTTTCACGTTCGGCAGGCCGATCTCCTGCACGAACCTGACCGCGTCCGCTGCCGTGTTGATGAAGTGCGATTCGAAACGATTTACGGGTTCGATGCCCAGGATCAGGCCGGAATTCCGCTGGGCGTAACAAGCGATTTCCCGATAGTTTTCCACGCCCCACTTCCACTCGTCCTCCGAGCGCATCCGGCCGGTGAGGTAACCCCATCCGCAGTAGATCATTCCGCCGAAAACGCGCGCGCCCGCCTCTTGGCTCAGGTCGATGAGCCTTTTGGAAAACGCGACTCCCGCGCTGCGCACGGCCGGGTCCGGTGAGATGATGTTGTACTGTTCCGGCATCCCGTAGCCGGTGTTGACGACCAGGCCCAGATCCGTCGCCACCGACTTCACTTTTGCCGCAGGGAAGTGGTCCGGATCGAAAGGAATGATCTCGACGGCGTCGAAACCCATCCTCTTGACGTGTTCGAGGAGCGGCAGATCCTTTTCGACGAACGTCTCACGAAACAGTAGCGAGTGAATGCCGAATATCATCAGTGCGCCTCCAAGCGCGCTCGATCGAGTCCATCGAAAGTATAGGATATATGTATCCGAAATGCAAAACAAGTTGGCGATGGCGCCTGGCTTCAGGCCGGATGACGGGCGGACTTGCGCGTCACATAGAGCGATGTCAGGGCGGACCCCAGCGCCGCCGCGGAAAGCGCCAGTAGTGCCAGGGTCATGCTGTGGGTACGGTCGCGGATGGTTCCCACCAGGAACGGGCTGACATAACCGGCGAGGTTGCCGACAGAGTTGATCCAGGCGATTCCCGCAGCCGCCGCCGAGCCGGAGAGAAGCGCGGTGGGCAGCGACCAGAACAAGGCGTTCGAGCATAGGATTCCCATCGTCGCCAGCGTCAGCGCGGCGAGACCAACGCCTCCCGGAATCCCATGCACGGAGCTTGCCGCGAACGCGGCCGCGCCCAGCGCGCCGCACAGCGCGAAGTGCCATCGCCGCTCGCCCTTGATGTCGGAGTGGTGTCCCATGATCGGCATGGCGATGGCGGCGCCGGTATACGGGATGATGGAGAGCCAACCAATAGCTAGGGGACTCTTGGTGATGGTCTCCTTGATCACCTGCGGCAGCCAGAATCCAATGCCGTAATTGCCCGCCGTGACGCCGAAATAGACCAGGCACAAGAGCCACACTTGCGGGCTGCGAAAGGCGTCGACGAAGCGGTGCCGGCCCGGTCCCGCCCCTCTCTTGGAATGCTCTTCTTCCTGGAGGCGCGCGAGGATCAGGCTCTTCTCGCGGCCGTCGAGCCAGCGGGCCGCTGCCGGGTTGTCGGTCAGGTAGTACAGGGTGATCGCTCCGCCGATCAGCGACGGAATGCCCTCCATGAGGAACAGCCATTGCCAGGCCGACAGGTGCCCGACGCCGTTCATGCGCGCCAGAATCCACCCCGAGATCGGACCGGCGATGATTCCGGAAACCGGGATGGCGCTCATGAATGCCGCCACCATCCTGGCGCGATGCTTGCTCGTGAACCAGAATGTCAGGTACAGGATCACGCCGGGGAAAAAACCCGATTCCACGATCCCCAGCAGGAAGCGCACCGCGTAGAAGCCGGTTGCGCTGGTGACCAGCATGGTGCAAGCCGAGACCACACCCCAGACAATCATGATCGGCCCGATCCAGAAGCGGGCTCCGATACGTTGCATGATCATGTTGCTGGGCACCTCAAAGAAGAAGTAGCCGATGAAAAAAATGCCGGCGCCCAAGCCGTAAACCGAATCGCTCATCCGCAGATCCTGTTGCATCTGGAGTTTGGCGAAGCCCACGTTGACGCGGTCGACGTACGCCAGCACGTAGCAGAGGAACAGGAAGGGCATCAGCCGCCACATCACTTTGCGGTAGGTAGCGGCTTCGAAGTCTGCGCCGGCCGGAACTGGCTGAGAGTTCATAGGGAAGTCCGACCCACAGAGTATCACGGGAAACGGAGACCAGCGCGATTCATCCACAATACTGCTGGAATCTGAGCATACGTGCACGCAAGGCAGGGCGCTCGCTGCGAAAATTCCTAGCAGTTGTAATACAAGTCAGCGGATATATTTGGGCGGTTGCCCCTTTCCCCACGGATCGTACTCGGAGGCGAAGCGGACGCGCTCGCCGATGGACGGGTGATCGTAGAGCCAGAACTCGATGAACGAGCTGGGATTGGGATCGTCGAGCGAAACCTCGCCGAGAATTTGAAAGGCGCCGGCCGCCTCTCCCGATGAGTTGGGCACGATCCCGTGAATCACTTCGAGGCCGTAAATATCGGCATTGTGCTCCAGCACGCGGCTGAAGGAACTCGACAGGGGTTCGGACAGAAAGCCGAAGACGGCCAACGCCAGCAGCAGCACGGGCATTGAGGCCCAGTCGCTCACGTCGCGGATCTCCCAGCGGGCGCCGTAGCGCGTCAGCGCCCAGCGCATGGCGTGAAAGGCGAGGAACAGGAAGATCAGAATACCCAACACGGCCGCGCCGATGCCGATCCACACATGGCCCAGAACGTAGTGGCCCATCTCGTGGCCGAATACGAAGAGGGTCTGGCCGGTGTTCATTTTTTCGATGGTGTTGTCCCAGACCACCACGCGTTTAGATGCGCCGATGCCGGTGACGTAGGCGTTCAGCGATTTCAGCTTCTCGCTGGCCTTCATTTCGAACATGCGGTCGGGCGGTATTTCGAGGCCGCCGCGGGCGACGACTTTTTCGATGGCGGCGACCAGCGCAGGCTGCGTGGCGGCCAGCGGCTCGAACTTGAAGAACAGCGGCTCGATGGCGAATGGCTCGATGAACATCAGGAACACGACCATGGGCGCGGCCGCCAACCAGAAGTAGAACCACCAGCGGCGCGGGCTGCGGCGCATCGCGCCATAGAGCACCCAGATGGCGATGCCGGCCAGAGCGAAGGCGAGCAACTCGCCCTTGGTCCAATCCCAGAACCAGGATCCCCAGCCTTGGATGGATTGCTCGAACTTGAGCGAGAGGTGATGGCCGTAGAGGCTGATGGGCAACTCCAGCGCGTCGATCGTCAGCAGCAGCAGGGGCGCGAAGATGTAGGCTTGCAAGATGCGGCGGCGCGTGGCGGATTCCGCGAGGTTGCGCAAGCGTGGGGCAACGCGCCAGGCGAGCAAAGCGACGAGCACCAGGATGCCGTAGGCGACGGCGATGAAGTGCAGGCGATTGCGGGCGGCGGCATACTCGATGGCTTTGGCGAGTTTATCCGGCGGGAGCGTGTAGGTCTTGGCGGCTAAGAGCAGGGCTGGAAACATATTTCTCCTTTTCCCCAGACGGTCTGGCGGCCGACGCCGGTCCACTGGCCGGCGCGCAGGTAGGGCAGGAACTCGCCCAGACCGCCATCATACTCCGCTTGATATTCGGCTTGGCCGGTGAAGCCGCCGATGGGATGAGTCTGGCCGGTGCGGCTGGAGTGGCGCTGGGTCGCGTGCCAGGTGAGGTCGCAGCACGCCAGGGTTACGCGGGCGGCGCGTTCGCCCATGGCGCGGAAATCGATATTGAGGGGGCCGGGTCCGTAGAGGGCGCGGAGGGTGCTGATGCGGTCGCGGAGGCGGGCGAAGAGGATGGGGAATTCGGGGCGGGTGACGAGTTGCTCGCCGGATTTCAGCTCGGTGGGGGTGAGGAATTCGACGCGGATGCGGGTGGCGGGCTCCGCGGGGCCATCGAGGGGAATGGCGATGTGCTCCTTGCCGACGGAGACCAGCGTGGCGCGCCCGCGTCCGGGGCCAAGGCCGGCTTTCGCGAGGTGCGCATAGGCCTGCTGCAACGCCTCGCTGGCAGGGTGTTTGGTGTCGAACAGGTGCATGTCGAAGTGGAAGCCGGAGCCGGCCGGGATGGTCTGACCATCCAGGTGCGCGGCACGGAAGACGAACGGACGCGGCCGGTCGGCGAGGCCGCTTGGCCCTGCGGGCACTCCACTTTGCGCTTTCGGCTCGAAGATGCGGGCGTAGTCCGGTGCGTTTGCGGTTTCGCGGAGCATCATGCCGAACGCGCCGCGTAACACATTGGCGGCTTTGCCGGGCGGAAAGACGAGCGATTCTTCAGCGTGAAAGTGGAAGCGCAGCCGCCAGAGTTCGAACGTCATGGTGTCGCTTAGAATGCCTGTCGCCATTCCTGAGCGTAGCGCAATACTTCCGCAACGGCTGGAATACTGCATGCGGCGGGTGCGCTGATGCGGGGCGGATGCCATCGGCGGTGGCCACCCGAGCGGGCGGAACTGGAGGGGTGCGTCAGTTTTCCAGGCGTTCGAGGCGGTGCTCGTGGTTCTGGGCTGTGGCCGCAAGCGTCTCGACGACGTCGAGGATGCGGCTGAACCGCTCGTTAAACTTGGCGTCGCGTTCGGCGGCGGCGGCGCGCATTTCGGCCATGTCGTGCTGGAACAGTTCCATGCTTTGCGTCAGGGCTTCGTGCCGTTCGGTGAGCCGTTCGAGACGTTCGTCGATGGTCATCGTTTTCTCCAGTATAGCGTGAGTGGGCTACGGGAATGCTCACCTGCTCGCGCATACAGTGTTCGCCCCTGGCGCGTTCCCGCCGTAGTCCGGCCTTGCACGCGCGCCGACGGCTCCGTGGACCAGCAGCTCGATCAGCCCCGGATTGTATCGTCGGTACGGTCCTCCTCGGTCGAGGTTGCCAGATCGCCCGCCGTCGTCTGCCCGGCCATGTCCGATACGTCTTCCGCAGTGATCAGGCGCTCTCCCGCTTCGGGCGCCGGGGCTTCGCCCCGTATCGGCGCGTCTTCGGCCGGCCATTCAACCGGACCTACGGGGCGACCGCGACGGTGACCTGGTTCGTCGTCGTCACGCCGCCGATTTGGATCTGTAGGGACACGGCGTCCCCCGTTGGGGTGTTAGCGGCTGGTGTTACGCCGATCTGATACTCGCTGACGAATTGCGGCGAGAGCACGGAATAGATGGGCGTTGCGGCGACACCGCCGATCAATACAATCGGCGTCAGGACCGTGTAACGGAGGATGCCATCCGACGCGGCCACGTAGTTGTCGATAGACGGGCTCACTGAGCCGAGTCCGGTGCATGCGACGATCAAGGCGTGCCCCGAACTGATCGAGATTGGGGCCGTGGCGAGGCTTCCAATGGCCACGCCGGCCGGCGCGGCGAGCGCCCCCGTGGTGTTGTCGTAGGCAAAAGCCTGGCCAAGCCCGTTTGCAGTTGTTGTGAAGATGCCGGGCGATGCTGGTACCACGGTCACGCTCTGCGCGGCCGACGTGCCGCTGCTGCGCGTAACTACAATACTCGCCGTGCCGCTGCTCTGGCCCGGCAGCACATTAAACGGGAGCTGCGCATTAATCTGGGTCTGACTTACAAAGTACAGCCCTGCGGAGATGCCGTTGAATGTCACGGATGTGACGTCGCCCAAACTGGTTGGTAGCGGGATGGCGCTCGCGGAGGCCGTTGAGGCGGCCAGGCCCGTGCCAAAGATGGACACGATGGAACCGGGCGCGGCGCCTTGGGTGGTGTAGCTGGCGGAGTTCAGGACGCCTCCGGCGTTAACCGCAGGCACGAGCGGGACAGGCTCTAGCGACAGGCTGAAGACAATGCCGTCGCCGTTGGCCCCGCCACCGGCCGTTGTCCCGTAGAAGTCCCCATTGGTGGCCTGGAACAACCCCGCCTGAGGGCTCGCGCCGTCCGTGCACCCGCTTTGGGAGCAGAGGCTGTATAGCGTCGTCAGCACGCCGCTTGGGGTGATACTGAAGATCGTGCCACAGCCGAAGGTATAAGGCGGGCACGCCCCACCCTCCAACGTCGTCCCGTAGAAGTTCCCGTCGGCGGCCTGGACCAGCCCCGCGGAGGGGCCCAGGCCGTCCGTACAGCCGCTTTGGGAGCAGAAACTGTATAGCGTCGCCAGCTTGCCGCTCGGCGTGATTTTGAAGACCGTCCCATAGTCGCCGTTGGCTCCGCCGCCGACCGTTGTCCCGTAGAAGTTCCCGTCGGTGGCCTGGACCAGCCCCGCCGAGGGTACCGCAGCGTCCGTGCATGCTCCGTATGGGCCAATTTGGGAGCAGAAACTGTATAGCGTCGTCAACGTGCCACTCGGCGTGATCTTGAAGACCGTGCCACAGCCGAAGCCTGTGACGCAACTGCCGTTGGTCCCGCCATAATCTGTTGTCCCGTAGAGGTTCCCGTCGGCAGCCTGGATTAGCCCGTTGGGTTCCACGCCATCCGCGCATATGCCGCCAACAACTTGGGAGCAGAAGCTGTATAGAGTTGTCAGCGTGCCGTTCGGCGTCATTTTGAAGACGGTGCCACAGCCCGGTTGGCCTCTGAAAATCTCTGAGCAGTCATTGGCCCCACCACCCGACGTCGTCCCGTAGAAGTTCCCATCGGTGGCCTGGACGAGCCCCGCGCTGGGCTGTGCGCCGTCCGTGCACCCACTTATGGCGCAAAAGCTGTATAGCGTCGTCAGCGTGCCGCTCGAAGTGATTTTGAAGACCGTGCCGCAGCCAACGTATGGCGAGCATGCGTTGGCCCCGCCGTCCCAGGTCGTCCCGTAGAAGTTCCCGTCGGTGGCCTGGACGAGCCCCGCGTAGGGTACTGCACCGTCCGTGCAGCCGCTTTGGGAGCAGAAGCTATATAGCGTCGTCAGTGCGCCGCTCGGGGTGATTTTGAAGACCGTTCCACAGCTCCCGGCGGGGGGACAGCCGCCGTGAGCCGTGGTCCCGTAGAAGTTTCCGTCGGCACCCTGGACTAACGCGTCGGACTGCGCGCCGCCCGCGATATCGAAGCTGTACAGCGCGGTAAAGGTTTGCGCGGATACGGCCATGGCCGTCGCTGCGCACAGCGCGAGGACCGCGTATGCCTGCTTCCCCAGTTTCACCCTGCCTAATGCTTTAGCGATTAGCTTCATTGCCCCCTGCCCCTTGGACAGCTATGGAGTTCAAGCCCCAAACTGCGAAGTATAACATGGGCCGGAAAGTCGGCACTCAAAAACGCTCAAGCCACGCCGGCCGCGTCGTAGAAGCCTTTGCCCGCCGCGGCCAGGCGATCCAGCAGCGGCGCGGGCTGCCAGTGATCACCCAGGCGCGCGCGGTATTCGTTCACCTTGGCGAGCACGTGCGGAAGGCCCAGCGAATCGGCATAGGCCATGGGTCCGCCGCGATGGCGGGGGTAGCCGAAACCATATGCGTAGATTACGTCGATATCGCCGGGGCGGATGGCGATGTGCTCATCGAGCACGTTGGCGCCTTCGTTGGCCAGCGCCACCATGATGCGCGAGAGGATCTCGTCGTCGGAGACGGGCTGCCGCGCGATGCCTCGCTCGTGCGCCGCTTTATCGGCCAGCTCTTCGATCAGCGGATCGGGGATGGGGGTGCGGCTGCCGGCTTCATAGCGATACCATCCGGCGCCGGTTTTCTGGCCGTAGCGGCCCATCTCGTAGAGCCAGTCGGGCACGGGCGACTCGGGGCCTTCGAGGCGGCTTTTGCCGATGGAGCGCAGATACTGGCGGATGCGCGCGCCCACGTCGATGCCGGCGATATCCTGCATGCCGAATGGCCCCACGGGCATGCCGAAGCCGGTCAGCACGTGGTCGATTTGCGGGACGCTGGCGCCCTCTTCGAGCAGCAGATAGCCTTCGCGCATATAGTAGGCGAGCATGCGGTTGGCGACGAATCCGAAACAGTTGCCCACCACCACGCCCACCTTGTTCAGTTTCTTGGCGAGCTTCAGCGAGGTGGCGATGGTCTGGCTGCCTGTCTCGCGGCCGCGCACGATTTCCATCAGCTTCATAACGTTGGCTGGGCTGAAGAAATGGTGGCCGATGACGTTGGCGGGGCGGCCGCTGGATTGCGCGAATTGATCGATATCGAGCGTGGAAGTGTTGGACGCCAGCACGCAATCCGGGCGTGTGACGCGGCCGAGATCGGCGAAGACGGACTTCTTCAGGTCCAGGTTTTCGAAGACGGCTTCGACGACGATATCGGCCTGATCGAAACCGTCGTACGTGAGGGTGGGGCGGATCAGGGACATGACGCGGTTGACCTGCTCGGGGGTCATCTTGCCTTTGGAGGCGGAGATGTCGTAATTGCGGCGGATGGTGGCGAGGCCGCGGTCGAGGGCCGCCCGATCCGATTCCTTGAGCAGCACGGGGATGCCGGCGTTGGCGTAGTTCATGGCGATGCCGCCGCCCATGGTGCCTGCGCCGACTACCGCCGCCGCGCGGATCTCCGCGGTAGGCGTGTCTTTGGGGACGCCGGGGACCTTGGCGGCTTCGCGCTCGGCGAAGAAGAGGCGGATCAGGTTGCGGGATTCGGCGGAGAGGACGCAATCGGCGAACAGGTCGATTTCGCGCGCGGAGCCGGCGTCGAAGCCGTGCAGGACGCCGGCGGCAATGGCCTGGACTGCGGCGTAGGGCGCGTGGGCGCCGCGAGCGGTCTTTTCCAAACTGGCGCGGGCGGCGTCGAGAGCGGCGGCTGCGGCGGCATGATCGGAGATTTTGGCGTCCTGCTCGCGCACCTTGCGGGTTTCGCCCGCCGCGGCCTTGGCGCGCGCGAAGGCGATGGCGCCCGCGAGTAGGTCGCCGTCGACTATGCGATCGACAATGCCTTCGGCCAGCGCGCGCTTGGCGCCGATGTGCTGGCCTTGCGTGCAGAGTTCCACCGAAGTGGCCACGCCGCAGAGACGCGGCAGGCGCTGGGTTCCGCCCGCGCCGGGGATGATGCCCAGCAGCACTTCGGGCTGTCCGACCTTGGCGCCCGGTACGGCCACGCGATAGTGGCAAGCCATGGCGAATTCGAGGCCGCCGCCCAGCGCGGTGCCGTGGATGGCGCAAACGACCGGCTTGGGACAGTCCTCGATGCGGCGCAACAGGGCGTGCACGCGATGCGAACGGTCGATGGAGACTTCGCGGTTCGGGATGGTGCCGAAGACCTTGATATCGGCGCCGGCGATGAATGTGTTGCCAGCGCCAATGAGCACGACGGCCTTGGCAGCCGGGTCGGCCGCAGCGCGCGTAACGCACGTGTCGATGCCTTCGGGCACGCCGGGGCTGAGCGCATTCACGGGCGGGTTGTTTATGGTGACGATGGCCACGTCATCCTGGACGGTGTATTGGACTAGTTCTGGCATGGTGGGTGATCCGATCCATTATGCCACTGGCGGGGGCCGACGCGGAGACGCGGCGACGCGGAGACGCGACCAGAGTTGTACAGCAGATTCGCTGTGGGGCAGGCCATCGTTTTTCGTGGCCTGCCGAGTTCGCGCACGATGCGCAGACGACAAACANNCAACGATCGTCTGCGCCACGCGGGGGCTGCCGCTGGTGCTACAGAATGTACCGGCTGAGGTCCTGATCCTTGACGATGTCGGCTAGCTGCTTGCGCACGTAGGCGGCGTCCACCTTCACCGTCTTCTTCTTCAAATCCGGACCCTCGAAGGAGACTTCTTCGAGCAGCTTTTCCATGATGGTATGCAGGCGGCGTGCGCCGATATTCTCGGAACTCTGATTGACCTGCGCGGCGAACTTGGCGACTTCCTCCAGCGCGTCGTCGGTGAAGGTCAGCTTGATGCCCTCGGTCTCCATCAACGCGGTGTACTGCTTGGCGAGCGCGTTTTTGGGCTCGCGCAGAATACGGATGAAATCCTCCACGGTGAGCGATTTCAGCTCCACGCGGATGGGGAAGCGGCCCTGCAACTCCGGGATCATGTCGGCCGGTTTGGAGACGTGGAAGGCACCGGCGGCCATGAACAAAATGTGATCCGTGCGGACGAAACCGTAGCGCGTATTGACGGTGGTGCCCTCGACGATGGGCAGAATATCGCGCTGCACGCCCTCGCGGCTGACATCCGGGCCGTGGCCGGTTTCGCGCCCGGCGATCTTGTCGATTTCGTCGAGGAAGATGATGCCGCTGGTCTCCACGCGCTCCAGGGCCACGCGCGTGACCTGGTCCATGTCGATGAGCTTCTGCTCCTCTTCCTGGCCCAGGTAGTCGGCGGCTTCGGCCACGCGCATCTTGCGCTTCCGCGATTTGCCGCCGAAGAGATTGGGGAGCATGTCCTTGATGTTGATGCTCATCTCCTCGATGCCCGCGTTGGTGGCGATCTCGAAGTTGGGGCCGCGGTCCTTAACTTCCAACTCCACCAGGCGCTCGTCGAGCTTGCCATCGCGCAAACGCTCGCGCAGTTTTTCGCGGGTGCGCTCGACGCTCTCGGTGGCCTCCGCCTGCGGCGGCATGAGCAGGTCGAGCAGGCGCTCCTCGGCGTTGGCTTCGGCGCGGTCGGCAACTTCTTCGAGGCGCTCCTCCCGCACCATGTCGATGGCGATATCCACCAAGTCGCGGATCATGGATTCCACGTCGCGGCCCACGTAGCCNNGTGGGGCCGATCATGAGGATGTTCTTGGGCATCACCTCTTCGGCCATCTCCGGCGGCAGTTTCTGGCGGCGGATGCGGTTGCGCAACGCGATGGCTACGGCGCGCTTGGCGTCGGCCTGCCCCACCACGTGCTTGTCGAGTTCGCGCACGATTTCGCGCGGAGTAAGCTCGTCGAGGATGGGTTCCTCGTCCACGGACTGGGCGGGAAGATAGATGACCATTAGGCGAGCTCCTCGTAGGTAATGTTTTCGTTGGTGTAGATGCAGATGCGGGCGGCGACCTGCATGGATTGCTCGGAGATCTGGCGGGCGGACAGCTTGGTGTTGCGCAGCAGCGCGGTGGCGGCGGAGAGCGCGAAAGGCCCGCCCGAACCGATGGCGGCCGCGCCCTCATCCGGCTCGATGACGTCGCCGTTGCCGCTGACGATGTAGGTGTTCTTGTCGTCGGCCACCAGCAGAAGCGCTTCCAGATGGCGCAGCATGCGGTCGGTGCGCCAGTCCTTGGCCAATTCCACGGCGGCGCGCGAGAGGTTGCCGTTGAACTGTTCCAGCTTGGATTCGAAGCGGGCGAACAGAGCAAAAGCGTCGGCCGTGGAGCCGGCGAAACCGGCCAGGATCTTGTCGTTGTAGATGCGGCGCAACTTCTTGGCGGACGTTTTCAGGACTTCGTTGCCGAGGGTCACTTGCCCGTCGCCCGCCATGACAACTTTGTTGTCGCGGCGGACGCAGAGAACTGTCGTCGAGCGTATGCGCTGTTTCATTGGAAACAACTAGTTTATCGCAGCGCGGGATCGACTAGCGGTCAGCGGTCAGCTTTCAGCGGTCAGCTACCGACGTTGATTCCGGCGCTGGACAGCGTGTTCATAATGATCGCCATCGGATTCGTCGCTTCGTTCTGGGTGCTATTTGCCTGGAAGGCCGCCAGCAGTTGGCTTAGCTGGTTGGAAGTGGTGCTGCTGGAAGTGGTGCTGCTGGAACTGCTATCCGCATCGCTTGCGGCGGCGTGGGAATGACGATGATGGTGATGGCCGCCGCCGATGGCCTGCGCCAGATCCTGCATGTTGGGAAGTTGGCCGCTCTGGGAGGCGCTGGTGAAGTCCGTGGCGAGCTGGTTGAGCTGGGTGGCCTGTGTCGAGTTGCCGTCCGCCGTAGCGGTTTTGGCGGCGTTTTGCAGGTTCGTGGCGATTTGCTGGGTGACCTGCTTGTACTCGGTTGGATTCGACTCTTGAAGCTGTTGCAGAGTGCTCATGAGTTGAGCGAACGGCGAAAGCCGGCCGTTCTCCGACTGCGACGTCACCGACGACGCGCCAGTAGTGCTTGAACTATTCGCGGCCGAGCTGCTGTTTTGGAGCGCGGAGCTGAGAATCGACTGCAAATAGGTGTTGGAAAGATTGTTGATGGAACTTATGGAACCCATGCTTTCCTCATCGGCATTTCGATCTCCGCTTTCTGAAAATCGCAAGATGTTGAAAAGGCAGGCTAGAGCAATCCGGAGCGCCGCCAAATTCCTGGCGTGTGCCAAGAAATCTTGGCGCCGCGGCGGCGCCTGCCCCGCGAGTTCCCCTGAGACGATCCGCCGCTAAGGGCAACACTGTTCTTTACGCAGAGTTTTCGCCCGTTGGAAAGCAGTGGGACGTTTCATGGCGTCCTAAACGCTGCCGGCCCGGTGTAGACTCACCGGGCCGACAAATCTAACGTTTAGGCAGAAGGAGGCAACGGATGTTAATCATCACGTTGACCGTTACGATCGCCGCAGTCACAGCGATCACGGTGACGATCCGCATACAGCGGCGTCGTCGCCGTAAGTAACCGACAAAGCCACGGCCGGAAACCGGTCGTGGCCCCTCCTTAAAACTACACCCTTTCCGATCTCGGCGCAAGTTCGTTTCGCCACTACGCAGCGGGCGCGCGACCAGGGGGTCGCGCNNGGGCGTCCGCCCCACTTTGGCCCGCAACAGGTATTCTGAGAATTGTCGCCCACGCGCCGCTACGAAGACAAAGTCCTGCTCCTGCTGACGCTGATTATCGGCGCAGTCGTCGGCCTGGTGGTGGTGGCCTTCATTCTGGTGACGGAGAATTTGGGCGCCCGGCTTTATCCGGGGNNATTCCGCAAACCAAGACGGCGCTATTCGTGCGCGACGGTTTCATCGCCATGCGCACCGTGATCGGCAAGTTCAGCATGTCGGCGATCTCGCTGGCCAGCGGCATCGCACTGGGCCGCGAGGGCCCGTCGGTGCAGGTTTCCGCCGGCATCGCGTCGGTGCTGGGCCGGAGATTAGGGCTGAGCACCAGCAGCGTGAAGGCGCTTTTGCCGGTGGGATCGGCGGCTGCGCTCGCTGCCGCATTCAACACTCCCATCGCCGCGGTGCTCTTCACCCTCGAAGAAGTGATGGGCGACATGCACGCTCCGGTGCTGGGCTCCATCGTGCTGGCTTCCGCCACTTCCTGGATCGTGCTGCACCTGTTGCTGGGCGACGAGCCGCTGTTCCATGTGCCCGCCTATCAACTGGTCCATCCGCTGGAGTTCCTGGTTTACGCGGTGCTCGGAGTGGCGGGCGGCCTGGTTTCGGTCGGATTCGTCAAGCTGCTGCTGTGGCAGCGCAAATACTTTCTGAAGCTGCCCAAGTTCACGCTGTGGTGGCAGCCGGTGGTGGGAGGGCTGACGGTCGGCATTCTGGGCTGGTTCTTTCCCGATGTGCTGGGAGTGGGCTACAACTTCGTCAGCCAGGCCCTGAACGGCGGAATGGTCATCCGCACCATGGCGCTGCTGGTCCTGCTGAAGGTGGTGGCGACGGCCACGTGCTATGCGTCCGGCAACGCGGGCGGCATTTTCNNTTTTCGAGATCACGCGCGACTACTCCATCATTGTGCCATTGATGATCTCGAACCTGATCAGCTATTTCATATCCAGCCGCCTGCAGGAAGAATCGATTTACGAGGCGCTGTTGCATCAGGATGGCATTCACCTGCCTTCCGGCGCCAAGGCCCGAGAGGCGCTGCTCATGGTGGGGCAGGCGCTGCGCCAAACGCCGGAATCGCTGCCCGCGAGCCTGCGTGCGGGCGAAGCCGCGGCGATGGTCAACCGGGAGACGGGCGCCTGGCCGGTGGTGGACCAAGCGGGGTTGCGCGGCATGTTGCGCGTGGAGCAACTGGATGGGGCGATCGCGGAAGGCGAGGGCGAGCGAACGCTGGGCCAGTTGGNNCCATCCGGACAGACTCACCGCGGAGAAGTTCCCGCACCTGCACGCGGACCAATCGCTGGATTTCGCGATGCGGCGGCTGGCGGAGACAGGCCTGAAAGTGCTGCCGGTGGTCAGCCGCACCAACACCAGGGAGCTGAAGGGCACGATTTCCATGCAAGGCATCCTGGCGGCATACGCCATGGGAAAAGTCGAGGAAGAAGCCG
>PMVV01000382.1 GCA_003166475.1 Bryobacterales bacterium
CTGGAGAAGTTCGATCTGCGGCGCAATACCGAACACCTGGCCGATGTTTTCCGGCGACGGCTGAACGCTTGAGCTGAGCAAATTGCCGCGCCTATCCCAGCGCGTACCGCACCTGCGCCTCGGCCCGGCGAATCCAGTTGAAGATATCGGCGAGTGTGGTGCGGGCGTCGCGCCGCGGGAGCCATCCGTTCACCGCCGTCAGGCGCCGGTGGTCAGTCAGATAGATACGCACGTCGGCGGGACGCGTTTCGGCCACTGGCGCAATCTGCAACCGGTTGCCGGTGATCTCCTCGCATAACTGCGTCGTCTCCCGCAGCGACAGGCTGAAGGGCAGCCCACCTCCCACATTGAACAGGCGCCCTTGATAGGTTTCGAAATCGCCGATCTGCGTCAGCAGCAGCTCGCAGAAATCGTCGATGTGCAGGAAGTCGCGCACTTGCCGGCCGCTGCCGTCGAATCCAATGTAGGAAAGATTGCGACAGAAATAGTGCGCAGCCATCCATAGCGCGATGACGCCCTGGTCGCTCTTGGCCATCTGCCAGGGCCCGGTCAGGACACCGCAGCGGTCGATCAGGTAACGAATCCCATAGGCATCCGCGTATTCGGCCACCATCAATTCGCCGGCCAGCTTGGTCATCCCGTAGAGCGAGCGCGGCCCGTCCAAGGGAAAGTCCTCACTTACGCCCAAACCCGATGCGCCGGCCACGGTCTGCGCCGCGGATAGGTGGAAGCGCTCCGGCCCTTCCTCATACGCCAGATCGTTCAAGCGCCGGTACGGATAGACGCGGCTGGTCGAAATGAAAACAAAATCGGCATGGACCCGCCGCGCCAGCTCCAGGCAGTGATAGCAGCCGGTCAGATTGGTGTCGATCAGGTATTCCGGCGAGCCGCCATAGCCGGCTTGCGCGGAGGGCTCCGCCGAGCACTCTACGATCAGGTCCGGAGGCTCCGGCAGGCTGGTAAGATCGGCTAGCGAGCGGATATCGCCATGCGCGAACGCCACACCTGCTTCACGCAGCCGGCTCAGGTTGAGCTCCGATCCGCGGCGATGCAGGTTGTCGAAAGCGGTCACTTGCGTCTGCGGATGGCTGCGCTTGAGGGCCAGCGCGACACTCGATCCCACGAAGCCGGCTCCCCCGGTTACCAGGATGCGCTGATGGATTTGCATATTCAGTGGACTAATGTAGCAGTGGGACAGTACATTGGTTCAGAGGGCCGTGCCGATCCCGTTGAAGTCCGCCGCCGCAGCCGTTTTTCACCACGCGGGCGGCCTCGCGGCTGTGCGCTGGCTGAACCGTTGTGGTCTCCGCATTCTGATGTACCATCGCTTTTCCGATCGCGCCGCCTTGGCCCGCCAGTGCGCGCACATTCGCCGGCACTACCATCCGGTTTCGATGACTGCCGTCTCCGACTGGCTGCACGCCGGGCGTAGCATGCCACGTTATGCTCTCGCGGTCACGGTGGATGACGGCTACGGCGATTTCCAGGAAGCGGGTTATCCCGTCTTTGCCGAGTATGGAATTCCGGTCACGGTTTTTCTGGCAACCGATTTCCTGGATGGCAAGTCGTGGCTATGGTTTGACCGTGTCGTGTACGCCTTCCGGAACGCGAAGGTTTCCGAGGCGTCCGTGGAGATGCCCGGCGGAAACGCGCTGCGCTTCAAGCTGGATTCCGCGGCTTCCCGCAGCGCCGCGGGCCAGCATGTGGCCGATCTTGCAGTGGCCCTGAGCCCAGCGGACCGGGGCGAACTCGTCGGCGGACTGCCGCGGTTGCTCAAAGCGGAGATGCCGGAACAAGCGCCCGCCGAATACCGGCCGCTATCTTGGGATGCCGTCCGTTTGCTGGCGGCATCCGGAGTGGAGTTCGGCGCGCACACCAAGACGCATCCGATCCTGTCTGCGTTGACCGATCCGGAAGAGTTGCGGGAGGAGATCGCCGGTTCGAAGGCGCGGATCGAGTCCGAACTGGATCGGCCGGTGCTGCATTTCTGCTACCCCAACGGCAAGATGCTGGACATCGGGCCGGCCGCTGTGGAGACTGTGCGGGCAGCNNGCTGTCGCCGCCCCAATAAAACCCGTCGTTCTCCAACAGGCTCACGGCCAGGTCGTTCCGGTCTCCCAGCAGGCGGCCCGGGTCCAGAACAAACACCGGTTCCGTATGGGTGCGGCGGTAACCCGCTTGTTCGAGCGCGCCAGTTTGCAACGACGAAGAAGTCGCGACCGTAACCTCGGTGGTATGGGGGTCCGTGCGTGCGGCGACCGTCGCGGCGGCGTAGGCCTCCGCCCATGCCTGCCGATCCGCCGAACGAATCCACAGATCCGCGATGCGGCACTGGCGGCCTACCCGGCTCAGCAGGAAGTAACCCGCGGGCGTTCGGTCGCGGTCCAAAAGGTACGCCTCCACTTTCGCTGCGGGACAAGCGAGAAAGTAGCCGAGCGACTCCGGTGTGCGTGCGCAAACTATCTGGCGCGTTATGGAAGGGTCGGGAAACACCTCGGCAGGCGCGCCATCGAAGCTGCTCACGCGTCGCGCCGTCAGAGCTAGCCCGGCGGCCTGCGGGGCGCGCCCCAACTCCCGATAATCCCGCGCCAATCGCAACGGCGATTTCCAGTCTTTCCGATCCGCCATCCGGAAGTGATGCCACGGTTGCAACACGCGCGTGTAGTGTTGGATGTCCGCCCGCGCCTGAAAGCCTATCTTCGGCAGCACATTGCGGGCGTCGGCGGTCCCGCCGATATTGATCATCGTGCCGGTGAGGCCCTGGATGTGGCGGTACAGCATAATCCCAGCGCCAGGCACGGCTTTGCTGGCCGCCCAATCGATGACGTTGCAACTGGCGACCGTTCCCGATCCGGTCAGGAAGCGGCACGGAACCACGCAGCCGAAAGCCGCGATTTCGTTTTTGTAGCGCAGCGCGTAGCCGCGGCTGCCCTCCCAAAATGGATGCGGGGCGAAGCATTTCCAGCGCAGTACATCCGCCTGGAACATGCGGTGACTCTCGCCCACGCCGAAAACGGTCCGCAGGAAGCGCATCACTTCGCCAAGCTCGGACTCGGCTACCGGCGAGATCAGCGCGCCACCCCCTTCAAAGCCAACACCGATTTGAGCTTGCCGACGCTGGTGCTCTCGACCGTCTCCTCAATGGTGAACTTGACGCCAAATTCCTCCTCGCAGCCCATCAT
>PMVV01000290.1 GCA_003166475.1 Bryobacterales bacterium
CGCCGCGAAGTAATCCCAAATTCATTGGCAAGGCCCGCTGAACAGTGTAAGGGACTTCGCCGCGCGCGCACGAATCTTTCGTAGCAGCCGGACCGGTCGCAGCATTCCTCGAAAAAAGTCCTTAGTGATTACCCTCGCGGTCTCACCAACTGCTTCTGGCTCTGGTGGTTTCCGGCTCCCGACACGCGCCCGATGGCGCCAGCTTTGCCCGTTCCGTTTCTGCTTGCCAGCCCTCGTCTCCCGGTATCGTTGCTGCGCCTTCCACCGCGACCACCTCCGCGCCGCCTCCCGGCAGCGCTCGCTGCAATAGCGCTGGCGCTATTGCCGAGGATGAAACCGCTCCTCGCAGCCTTTCGGCAGACAACGCCGCATCCGCGGCCGGGCTGGTAGGATTCTCGGTAGGGCCCACGGGAGGTGACGACTCCCAGAAGCTCCTGCCCTGGAGGGGAATGTATTCCTCTCCGGGGCACAGTAAAGCTCCGGCTCACTGCAAAATCAACACTGTAGCTCAAAGGTCATCTGTTCCTAGGGGCGCCTCACGAAACGGAATATAAAGCACGCTAAGCTCGCGGAAACGGTCGGTTCTACATCTCCAACGCACGCAGTTCCTCGATCTCCTGTTGAAGCTTGCCCCGATTCCGCTTCCTCAAGCGAAGGAAAACTGCAAGCCATATCGCGAGAAGGACAAAGAATGGCAAGGTGTTCAGAAGGAGCCGTGGGGTGTCCAGCGACTTGATCAGCGCCGGCACTATAACCATCGCCACGCCCAAGACAAGGAACGTGAGACCCGCCCGGCGCCAGAGGTGCCGGCCATGGTCGCGCCGCTTCTCGAGTTCGCTTCTGTAAGACTGGAGCGTGGTATTGAGCGTCGCATCCGGCGTTGGCCGTCCCGGCCAAATCCATTTGTATGCCTGATACGCATAATAGATGCCCCAGAGACTTAGCAGGCCCACCCCCATGCGCGGGACCACCTCGTAGGGTTGGACGAAGCGCCACGCGAAGAATACGAAAAGCATGAGTCCGGCGATTATCGAGTAGAGCGCTTCAAAACGGGCTTTCCTCTCATGCTGTTGCGCCTTGCGGCATAGTTCATTTGCTGACATTGTAAATGGCTCCGTGGGTTGATTTTTCCAGATATTTTGCGGGTCGTTCATGGGAAACTCACTGGGCATGATGTCCTCCTTCCTCGGACCAGCGCTTCAGGATGTTCTTGATCCGGTGAACTTTCATCGCGATGTTCGCCGGCGATAACCCGGTGATTTCACTAATCGAACTGGCGTCCATCTCCTCGAGATAGGAAACGATGATCTGGCGATCAAGCGGTTTCAGTCGCTGGATCAGCATCGAGAGGCGCTCGAGCGCTTCGGTCTGGCTGGCGGCGAGTTCACCGTGCTCACTGCCGGGCAAGGTCTCGATATTTTCGATGCTCACCAGCCTGTTCCTGAGCCGGCGCTGCCGAATCACGTGCCCGGTGGCTACATTGTGAGCGACACGGTACACCCAGGTTCTCAACGAACATCGCTGGTCGAAATACGCGAAGCTGCGCCAGAGGTTTAGATGAATATCCTGGAGCAGGTCACGGCGCGCCTCGGGATCAAGCTCATAAGCTCGCGCGAGCCGGTCGAGTGATGAACCGTAGGCCTCCGCTGCCTGTTCGTACAGAGAATCCTGGCTCACGTCTCCACTCGATTTGGGTTCCAGCCCTCGCACATATAAGGTAGTCGTTGGCCATTGAACTTTCTAACAGGCGAATCGCCCCACGAAAGGATATTTTAAAGCACGCTAAGGATGTGCTGAGGCCGGAACCCAGCGGTACCGTGGCAGCGTACCCTACCGATATGGATAGACCCCTGGGCCAGTTTTGGAAAGAAGACGTGGATCGCTTCTGGTGAGCGCTGAAGTTTCTTCAGCCCATCCCGGATCGCTGGCTGGAGCGGTTTGCTCGTCTAAATAGCGCACTACGCCAGCCTGCCCCGCATAGCAGCATAGCCGCAACCGAAGAGGCGGCCTGAGAGGCCGCCGCAGGCCGAGGGCCTGCCCCACATAACAACTTGCTACAATGGCGCTTCAATCGGAGGTCGCCTGGTGGCTGTGCTGAGGGCACTTATGCGCGTGTTCAGTTATCTCTTTCACGGGCTGTTGACATTGTTCCTGCTGGGCCTTGCCGTCGTGGCGTTGTCCAGCGGGCAGCCCCTGCAGCTTGAAATGCTGCCCTGGCAGGGCCAGGCGCTCACCTGGTGGCTGCTCGCGGCGGCCCTGGTGGGCCTGCTGTCGGTGATCCTGGCGATCTTCCGGAAGTGGCGGCCGCTGTTCTTCCTGTGGAGCCTTGCCGTGCTGGGGATGATGGCCCGCGGATTCTTCTTCAGCCACTACTACTTCGCCGGCCCGCCGGAGTTTTACCGCGCGCTGTGCTTGACCGCCGGCGCGCTGATCGCGGTGCTCGGAGCGTGGTTTCAGGCGCTCCGCGAGCCGCTGCGGTAAGAGAAGTCCGACTGTAGAAACCACTCCCTGACGGTCGCGGCTCGGTAAGGCTTGCGAAATCGGTAAGGCTTGCGAAATCGACGTGACTGTTACCGAGCCGCGACCGCATATTCCGGTGGGTTCGCTCCATCCAGCCGGAATGGAGGGATAATGAACTCGATGCGCACTTCTGTTCCTATCCGGACAATGGCCATGCTATTGTCCGTAGTTTCAATTCCCGCAGTTCACGCGGAGCAAGGTTTCCTCGCCTTTGTGTTCGGCCCAAGTTCCCAGGATGCGGCGCGGCAATCCGCGCGCGCGGCGGCCTCCACTGCGCGCCGCTGGCAAACGGCCGGGGGTATTGTCGAACTCAGGCGCGCCGGCAGTCCGGACGCGCAACGTTTCGCCGCGGGCACGGCCGCTAAGGATCTGGAACAGGCGTTCAGCGACACGGCGCAGGCCGCGCGCGATGCCGATCCCCCGTCCTTCCTGATCGGTCTCGACGCAGCCGCCCAGGCCGCTACGGCCGTTCCCGGCGCGCGGATCGTGGTGGCCGTTCTGAATAGCCCGCCCTTTTCCAGCGATGGAGAGCGCACCTTGGAACATCTGGTGGAGGTCTGCCAGACTAACCGGGTGAGAGTCCTGGTGCTGGACGTGGCTGAAAGCTCCAAGAGTGTGCCGAACGCCGCCCTCAACGCCTTGGCTACCAAAACTGGCGGCGCGTGGCTGCGGCAGGCCAGAGCCCTGGAGCCGAACGTGGCCACGGTGACGGCGCCAGCCGACGAACTGGGCGCGCCGGCAGCCCCGGCGAAGCCTGCCGAGGCGGTTAGCGCTGCCGCCGAGTCCGCGCCGCCCGCGCCCGGCGCCATTCCCAAGTTTGAGATTCCGGTACACATTCGGTTCATCCGCACCGCGGGAACCGGATCGGTGTCCAACAGCATCTCCGACCACGAAGCGGATTTCGGTGTGACCGTGAGTGGCCAAGCCCCCGGCGGTGCCGCGCAGGCTTTCGGCTCTGCCGAGGTGGCCTATGAAGCCAGCGACTCCAACGCACCCCTGCAAGGCCTGGTGACCGTCGAATCTCCGCTCAACGCGTTGAAATTCGACCTGGACGACAACACCAACACCTACCAGGCGCGCGCGCGGCTGACTGCGACCGTGCGGAACGGTAAGGGGGCAGTTATCTGGACCGGCCGGAGAGAGGTCAACGTTCGCGGACCGGAGCGCAAATTGGATGAACGGCGTCAGGGCAGCATGTTCTTCATGCGCGCGGTAACCCTGGTCGGCCAGCGGCCTTTCATCCTGGAAGCCAAAGTGGAAGATCTGGTGGCCGGCACTACCGGCGTGATCCAGACGCCCTTGCGAGTCGGCCGAAACGCGCCCGGCCTGGTCGCCAGCGATGCGCTGGTGGTACGCCCGTTTAAGGGGTCCGCGGACAAGTTCGAGGCCGACCAGGTGTTGAGCTACGAGGGAGAGACGTTATCTCCCGTGCTCGACCCGGTCTTCCGCGCGGAAGAGCCCATTAACCTGCAAGTCTACCTGAGGCTTTATCCGGATATCCACGGCGCGCCGCTCGATCTGAGCATGGAAATCTTGCACGATGGCCGCGTGGTGGCGCGCCTGCCGCTGCAGTTCAAGAGCGGGCTCGGGAACAGTGCGATGGATGGCGCCTCCAGCCAGATCGGCGGCAGAGCCCAGAACATGACCGGCGGGCAGGCTAAGGAGTTCCCGTACCTGGTCAACTTGAAGGGCGCCAAGTTTTCTCCCGGCGACTACCAGGGAGTCATTTCGATTCGGCAGTCCAAGGGCATCATCAAGCGGGTGGTCCCGTTCAGGGTGATTGGAAGTGGGTTCGCGCAGCAGGTGGAAATGGCGAGTTTGCCCAAGAATTCGGCGGGTCCGGCGGACGAAGCGGAAAATGCGGAAGTGGTGCTGCCGGAGATCGCGCCCGCCACGGTCGATTCGAGCGGATTGAAGATGCGGCCCGAAGAACAGAAGGCGCTTTGGGACGAGGCGGCAAAGAATGCGGTGGGATACCTGGAGCACCTTCCGAATTTCCGCTGCACGCAGGAAACGCACCGGTTCACCGCTCCTCTGAAGACCCCCGATCAGCTCAAAGAAGCGGACTCGTTTAAGGACGACCTGGTGTACGAAGACGGCAAAGAGCGGTACCGGACGATCGAGATCAATGGCGTAAAACCCGAGAACGCCCCGGCCGCCAACAAGGGCATTCATTCTCGCAACGAATTCGGTTCCATGCTGCGCGGCCTGTTCGACCCGGATGTCGCTGCATCCTACAAATGGTCGGGCCGCGCCATGGCGATGGGCGTGCTCTGCCAGGTATTCGATGTAGAAGTGTCGAAGGCCAAATCGAACTTCATGCTGAATTACGGCGGAAGGCGCGAGCTAGCCGCCTATACCGGGCGTGTTTTCATCGACGAAGAGACTGGGATGGTGAGAAGGCTCACAATTCAAGGCGCTGGGTTGGCGCAAGACTTCGGCCTGCAATCGCCCGCGCTTTCGCTCGACTACGGCTTGGTGAAGATCGGCAAGGAGGACTACCTGCTCCCGCTGCGCTCGGTGTTGCAACTGCGGCACGCCAGGGCGTTCGTCCGGAACGAGACCGTTTTCCGCGCCTACCGCAAGTTCGAGGCAGAATCGCAGATCAAGTTCCAAAACAATTAAAAAATAGCAATGCTCCGTTGGCAATAGGGGCCATTTGATAACATAACCATATAAAGGGCGTTATGGTCGCTTCTTTGCTCCCCATTGCATTTCTGGCCACGACCTCGGCCACCTCCCGCATGGTGCGCAGCCTGTTCGACGATACCTTTAGCGGCGTGCATCAACTGAGCTGGTTCGACTGGGCGATTCTGATCCCGTACTTCGCCATCCTGGCCCTGCTTTCGGTTTACGGGGTGCATCGCTACGAAATCATCCGCACCTACTTCAAGCACCGCAAGAAGGCCACCGGCGAGCCGCCCAGGCGCTTCCCGCAGTTGCCGCAGGTCACCATTCAACTGCCCATCTTCAACGAACGGTATGTTATCGAACGGCTCATCGACGAGGTCACCCGCATCGAGTATCCCCGCGAGCTGCTCCAGATCCAGGTGCTGGACGATTCCACCGACGACACCGCCCCGTTTGCCGCGGCGCTGGTGGAACGCTATGGCGCGCTGGGGTTTCCGATCGTTTACCATCACCGCGACAATCGCGCAGGCTACAAGGCCGGCGCGCTGCAGGAAGGATTAAAGACCGCCACGGGCGAATTCGTCGCCATTTTCGATGCCGATTTCGTCCCGCCGCCGGACTTCCTGACGCGCACCATCCAGCATTTCGCCGACCCCACCATTGGCGTCGTGCAGACCCGCTGGAGCTATCTGAATCGCGATTACAGCTTCCTCACCGAAGTGGAAGCCATGCTGCTGGACGGGCACTTTATCCTGGAGCACGGAGCCCGCTCGCGCGCGGGCTACTTCTTCAACTTCAACGGCACGGCCGGCATTCTGCGCCGCAAAATGATCGACGACGCGGGCGGCTGGCAGCACGATACGCTCACCGAGGATTCCGACCTGAGCTACCGCGCGCAACTGAAAGGCTGGCGGTTCGTGTATATGCCGGGCCTGGAATGCCCGTCGGAACTGCCGGTGGACATGCACGGATTCCAGGTGCAGCAATCGCGCTGGGCCAAAGGGCTGACGCAATGCGCGCGCAAGTTGCTGCCCCTGGTCTTCCGCGCGGACGTGCCGCGGCGGGTGAAGTTCGAAGCGTTCATGCACCTGACGCCCAATATTTCGTATCCGCTGATGATCGTGGTGTCCGCGCTGATGCTCCCGGTCATGATCGTGCGGTTCTACATGGGCGTGTGGCAGATGGTGTTCATCGATCTGCCGCTGATCATGGCCGCGTTTTGGTCGATATCCGCCTTTTATGTGGTGGCCCAGCGCGAGCTTTATCCCAAGAACTGGAAGCGCTCGATTCTTCTTCTGCCGGTGCTGATGGCCGTCGGTGTGGCGCTGACGGTGATCAACACGCGGGCCGTTATGGAAGCGCTGTTCGGCGTTACTACCGGGTTTGTGCGCACGCCCAAGTACGCCATTGGCGACCGCACGGTCAATCTGGAGCATAAGAAATACCGGCGCAGGAGCGGGCTGCTGCCGTATATCGAAATCGCAATCGGCACTTACTTTGTGTTGATGATCGTATTCGCCATCGACACGTATAACTTCTTCTCGATTCCATTCCTGCTGTTGTTTGTCGCCGGCTACTACTGGGCCGGCTGGGGCACCCTCTATCAAGAGCAACAGAGCCGTCTCCGCTGGCTCAAGCAGCGCCGTCTGGAGCTGAAGACGGCGCGCTGAGTTAGAGAAGCATGACTGTGGCTCACATCGAAGTTCCAGAGGCCCAGATCGCCGAGCTTTGCCGGCGCAATGGCATTCGCAAACTCGCCCTGTTCGGCTCCGTGGTCACCGGCCGGTTCACCGATTCGAGCGATATTGATATCCTGGTCGACTTTCGGCCCCAGGAGCGCGTGGGCTTCTTCCGGCTCGCCGACATTGAGGAAGCCTTGGGCCGGTTGTTCGGCGGACGTAAAGTCGACTTGCGTACGCCCATGGATCTGAGCCGGTATTTTCGCGACCAGGTGGTGCGGGACGCACTGGTCATTTATGCCGAGTCCTGACACCGTCCGGCTGCGCCACACCAACGGTTCGATCTCACGTCGAACTTGATGCTGTCCATGGCGCTCGCGCGGTGCCTTGAGGTTCTGGGCGAAGCCGCCTCGAAAGTAACGCCCGAGACTCGCCTGCGGTCTTCCGCCATTCCGTTTCGCGAAGATCGTCTCGATGCGGAACCATCCGATCCAGCATTCGCTTCGCTCCACCACGC
>PMVV01000389.1 GCA_003166475.1 Bryobacterales bacterium
CCCTGCCCGCCGGGCCGGCTGCTCTTGTCGCCGACTCCCTGCTTGATCAGAGCCAGATCTTCATCGGACAGTTCGGTTGCGGCAGCCGTCGCGGATGGCATCTTGAAATCGGGATTCTTCTTGCGGGCTTCTTCGAATAAGCGCTTTGCTCGGGCGTTCAAATTAATTCCTTTTGGCGTCTCTAGTGTACGGGCGCCGGTACGACGGCCTTGGGTTTCCGGGCGCGGGATGCGCGTTTCTCGGCGGGTGGTTGCCGGTCGCTCTTTTTCAACTGCCCCATCACCATGGGGGTCACGAACTTCTTTTCGCCGTGATCGTCGAATTTGATCACAATGCGCTCCTCACTGCTGGTGAGCACAGTTCCCAAGCCGAACTTGTCGTGCTCTACCTGGGCGCCTTGGGAATAGTTGTTGGATGCCATTAGTTTAGGGTGTACTCCTTATGCTTTCCTGATCGTGGCGAGGTTAGACGGACGGATTCCGGAGGATGCGGACAACGCTGGCACAATCGTCTTTCCTATCGTATCACCGAGCGGCACGTCTCGGCAACTTTTACCTGCTGCCGTTCCAGGTTCAGGGTTTCACTGTAAGAAAAGTACCAGTGCTAATTGCGGCTCGGCCAGAAAGGCATTAACATTTCATTAAGACGATGCAGGCTACCCCCTTGACCGAAGACTACTCCGGACCGGAAGACCGTCGATTCCGCGAACTGGTCGACCAGTCCCCCTTCATGCTTTGGTCATCCGGCCGCGATGGGCTCTGCACCTTCTTCAATCGACCCTGGCTCGAATTCCGAGGCCGGACGATGGCGCAGGAGATGGGCAATGGCTGGCTCGAAGGCGTACATCCGGACGACCGGCAACGCTGTCTGGATACCTATAGGCGGGCGTTCGACGCGCACCAGTCCTTTGAAATGGAGTACCGGCTGCAACGGGCCGACGGGCAATACTGCTGGATTCGGGACGCAGGGACGGCCCAGTTCGACAAAGACGGCCAATTCCGCGGCTACCTCGGCTCCTGCGTGGAGGTCCCTGGGCCCGGGCGCGCAGCGGTGGTCAGTCCACTCACGGCGCGCGAACTGCAGGTGGTGGCGCTGGTGGCCGAAGGCCATTCCACCAAGAAGATCGCCACCATGCTGGGCATCAGCTACAAGACCGCCGATTCGCATCGCAGCCGCATCATGGAGAAGTTGGGGGTCCACGAAACCGCCAGCCTGGTGCGCTACGCTATCCGCCAGGGGATTGTGCGCGCATAGCCCCTACCGGCCGTGCCCCTTCTTCTTCATGTTCTTCATGGCGATCGCTAGCGCCAGGCCAGCCGCGAGCAAACCGACCGTCCCCGGTTCCGGTGCGCTGGGCGGTGGGGTCCCGCCGATGGAGGCATCGCCGGTGATGCCCAGCGATGCATATATCACGTCCTCCTCGCCGGGAAGAGCATACGTAACGTAGCTGTCCGGCTCGCTTACGCTGGCCGTAAACGGCTGAACTCCAGACCCAATCAGGGTGCCCGCAGGCAGCGTCAAAAACGCCTCGACTACCGGCGCGAAGCCATATTCGGTCACGCTAAAGTCCAGGATCGCAGTATCCGGACCGGAGGACGGCGCGGATAAGATCAGTTCCGGGTTGTAGCCCGTTAGCGTCAGTAAGCCCAGCGTGATTTGCACGTCGCCCGACAGGTCATAGACATATGCGCCGCCTGAGATGCCGATGGGAACAGCGCCTGCATCGATCGCGCCCGTAGCCGTGAACGTCGCGCCCGAGAGGTGTATTGCATCGCTGCCCTGCAACACCGGGCCAAGCACTCCAGTAACATCGATGTCCAACGTACCGGCCATACCCGGCGCCGGCAACATCGCTAATATCATAAAGAACGCTGTCGCTAATAACTTCATTTACTCTTGCCTCCGAATCTAATTGAACTGTGGGGCAGGCTCTCAGCCTGCGGCGGCCTCTCAGGCCGCCCCTGCCGCGCGAATAACTTGTCTAACTTGTCTATATGTTGGCGTGGATGGCGGGTCGAGTCAATGGACGTCGTACTGGCGGCCCGGCGGTCTTGCTAAACGGTACCCGTTTCAGATAGTACCGTACTGTGGCGCGGCGGCAGGCGAGCGTTTCGCCGCGGCCAGGGCCTTCATGGACAAGCCGATGCGCCGGGTCTTGGCATCCGCCGACATCACCTGCACGCGCACGATCTGGCCGGCCTTGACCACCTCATGCGGATCCCTCACGAAGCGTTCGGCCAGTTCACTCACGTGTACCAGCCCGTCGTGATGTACCCCCACATCCACGAACGCGCCAAAGTTGGTGACATTGGTGACCACCCCTTCCAGGATCATGCCGGGTTTCAGATCGCCGATCTCCTTCACGTCGTCGCGCCACTCGGGCGCCGTGAACTTCTCGCGCGGATCGCGTCCCGGCCGCCGCAGTTCTTCCCGGATGTCGGCCAGCGTGTAGTCGCCCACCGTCTCGGTCCGGAACGCCTCGAGCCGCAGGCTGTCGAGCAATTCCGGCCGCGCGATCAACTCCGGCACGTTCACGCCCAGCGACTGCGCCATGCGCTCCACCACCGGATAAGACTCCGGGTGTACCGCGGTCATATCGAGCGGATCTTCGCCGCCGCGGATGCGCAGAAAGCCGGCCGCCTGCTCGAATGTCTTGGGACCAAACCCGGCCACCGCCAGCGCCTCCCGCCGCGCATGGAACCGCCCATGCTCGTTGCGGTATTCCACGATCTTTTCCGCCGTGCGCTCCTTGATCCCCGCCACATACCGCAGCAGCGCGAAGGATGCCGTGTTCAAGTCCACCCCCACCCGGTTCACCGAGGACTCCACGGTGGCCTCCAGCCCCTGCTTGAGTTTGCGCTGATCCACATCGTGCTGATACTGTCCCACGCCGATCGACTTGGGATCGATCTTTACCAGCTCGGCCAGCGGATCCTGCAGCCGCCGCGCGATGGAGATGGCCCCGCGGATGGTCACATCCAAATCCGGAAACTCCTGCCGCGCGATATCCGATGCGGAATACACCGAAGCTCCCGATTCGCTCACCACCACGCTGAATACATGGAGCAGGGCCGCCTGCCGCAGGAAATCGCGCACCAATGCCGATACCTCCCGCGAGCCTGTGCCATTGCCGATGGCGATGGCGCGCACCTGGTGGCGGGCGATCAATCCGGCCATCGTCTTCACCGCGCCGGCCAGGTCGTTGCGCGGCGCCAGCGGATAGATGACCGCGCTTTCCAGGAACTTGCCGGTGTCGTCCACCACCGCCAGCTTGCACCCGGTGCGAATGCCGGGATCGACGGCCAGCACGCCCAGCATGCCGGCGGGCGGCGCCATCAGCAGATCCTCCAGGTTCTCGCGGAAGACCCGTATGGCTTCGCCGTCGGAACGGTCCTTCAACTCCTGCCGCACCTCGGTCTGAATCGACGGATTCAGCAGGCGCTCGTAGGAGTCCTCCACGGCTTGCTCCAGGTGCGGCGTCCAAGCGCCGCGCACGCGCATCACGCGGCTCTTCAGCCAAGCCACCGGCGGCGCCGGATCCAACTCGATCTCGAAGGTGAGAAAGCCGTCCTTGGCGCCGCGCCGCACGGCCAGCATACGGTGCGACGGAATCCTGGCCGCCGGCTCGCGGTACGCGGCGTACATTGCATACTTGCGCTCGGGATCTTCCACGCCTTCAATCGCGCGGCTGGCGACCACACCATGCTCCGCCACCATGCGGCGGATGGCTTGGCGGAACTCGGCACGCTCGGCGATCCACTCGGCCACGATATGCCGCGCGCCGGCCAGCGCTTCATCCGCCGAGGCGACCTCCTTTTTTGCGCTGACGAAAGTGGGCGCGAACCGGTCGAGCGGCACGCCGGTATCCCGCTGCTCCCAAAGATAGCGGGCCAGCGGCTCCAGCCCCTTATCGCGCGCAATGGACGCCTTGGTCCGCCGCTTGGGCTTGTAAGGCAGATACAAGTCTTCCAGCTCGTTCTTTTCCAGCACGGACGCGATCCGCGCGCGCAATTCCGGAGTGAGCTTGCCCTGCTCGCCGATGGAGTCAAGCACGGTGCGCCGGCGATCTTCCAACTCGCGAAAGTACTCCAGCTTTTCCTGAATGGAGCGGATCTGCACCTCGTCCAGATTCCCGGTGACTTCTTTGCGGTAGCGCGCAATGAAGGGAACCGCGCCGCCGTCGTCCAGCAGTCCGATGGTGGCCGCCAGGCTGGCGGGAGGCACGCCGAGTTGCACGGAGATGTGCCGGAGAAGGGCAGAGGAAAGCGCTTCGCGCGGGGCTGGTGCCGGCATGGGAGTGGCTCATTCCCATGATACGCAAGGATAGGCAGGCACGGCCGCTTTCTCACGCGGCGTGCTGTCTACCGCTGCGCTGCCCACTACTTCGGTGCTGCTGCCACTGAGCTGGATTAGCTTGGCCTGGGTCAGCTTCAGCGGAGTAGGGGGGTCGGAGAAAACGCCGCTATATAAATTGGCCGAGATCCACCAACGCCGGTGGAGAATGGCCAGCGGAAGGCCAGCTACCTTTTTATTTTCATGTTTTTTCCGGAGTGGCGCACCGTTTGCAATGTGGATGGCCGGAGGAGATATGAAAACCAAATTGCTCGCTGTTCTCTTATTGGCCGGAAGTGCGCTCGTGGCAGCGCCGCGCATGGTCGTTGGAATTGGCGTAGGGGTGCCACCGCCCGCTCCGGTAGCTGCCTATGTCGCGCCGCCGGGTCCCGGTTACGCCTGGGTCGGTGGTTATTGGGCGCGCCGGCCTTATCCCCGCGCCTACTGGGTCGCGCCACGTTACTTCGGCCACCGGTATTACCGCGGCAACTGGCGCCGGTAGCCGCTATTGGATCGCAATAGTGATGGTGTTCGACTGGAGACCGCCGGAGGTAGCCACCACTGGCTGGCTACCCGGCGCCAGCCCCGTGGGCACCGTTACGGCCATCTGGTAAAGCCCCGCCACATACGGCGGCGCCGCGATCGAATAATACACATTGGCGTTCACGCCGCCAATGGTTACGGTAACCGGCGCGGTGACGTAATTGGCCGAAGGAACGATTTGGCCCGTGATGAGCGGGGGCGTGGTCTGCCCCATCCCGGTGGCGTAGAACACCAGCACGTCGCCCGCGTGCGCAGGGTGCGACGAGCTCACGATGGAGAAGTCCGCGTTCTCGAACGCGAAGTTGTACAGCGCCGGGGCCACCGCGGCCACTTGCAGCGAAATCGGAGCGCTGGTCCCATTGGCATTGGTGAGGGTGAGCGCCTGCAAACCAGTGGGAGCGCCGAAGGGCAATAGCGCATCCACCTGGCCGGGTGACACGTAGAGAAGGCGCGCACCGTGGCCGCCCAGAAGCACGGACACGCCGTTCAGCGGGCTGGGTAAAGATACGCCCGGCCAGCCGCTGAGATCGGTAGTTACCGGGGACAGGTTAGTGCCGTAGATTTCCACTAACTCGCCCGGTGCGAAGGTGGATAGGTCCGTGACTTCCACAATCGGAATCACGGCAGCCACTACCGGAAGTGCGGGGTTCGCAGCCGCCAGCGGGGCGCTCATGGTGGTCGTGGTGATGACGTCGAGTTGGTGCGCCGCCGGATTGGCAACAACGCCGTTCAGCGATGTCAGGCCGGCTCCTCCGCCGACGGTGACCGCGGCGAATGCGTTGCCCGATCCCGATGGGTCGATGGACACGGGCGGCGCAGTCACAGTGCCATCGATATCCATGCCCGCGATCTGCGCGCCTGCCGCCAGGCGATAGTTGACATCGAAGACAACGGTGCCCGCCGCCACGCTCCCGGATTCCTGGCGGAGCGTGTGCAGGCCGATTGCGGAAGCCGCGCCCGCGCCCGCAAAGCCGGGGACCTGGCACGTCATGAAGTCCGTGCCGCGCAGTTGCCCGGTTAGGGGCGCGGAGGGATTCTCCACGGTGTCCACGCCGACGGAGAAACCGGTAAGGCCGCCGAGCAGCATGCTCTGCGCCGCCTGCACCATTTGGGAGTCGGTCATGTCGATCTGAGTAGGCGGAACGGTCAACACACCGGCGCCGCTGGCGGCGGACGGCGTGCCAGGCATGATGTCCGCCGCTACCGCGATTGGCCCGCTCTCGCCTTGGCCGGCGTAGACGCGCATCCCGGAGAAGGTCACTTGCGCTGGGAATTGATAAGTCAACTGGATGGCCACTTGCGCGGATGTAATGGCATCCGCGGGTCCGGTGTAAGAGACGATCACGGTAGCCACGCCGGTGCCCGCGCTCGAATTCAACAACGCCATGAGGAAGGTGGAATTGCCGGGTTCGAGCGTGCCGGTCATGGCGCCAGCGGAGGTGCCCACGCTGACGGAATACTGATCGGGATTCGCCAGCAGTCCGGTCAAGATCGCCAGTCCGGTTTGATCGGACGCTGTGACCTGGACCTGTCTGGAGATCCGGCCGCTGCCCGCGGCGGCCTGAACCGGCGATATGGCAGCGGAAAACGCGGCAGGGCCGCCGCTGATGCCCAGATCGGTCACGACCTCGTCATCGGGAAATTGGTAGGCGAGGTTGAGGTCGATGGAGCCCGAGAGGATATTGCCCGACGAGTCCTTCACCAGGTGGAGCAGAAGGTCTGTGACGCCTGAGTCGCCGCTGGTGGACGTCATCGTGGCGCGAAACAAGGAAGTTTGCGCAGTCTGCGCGGATAAGGAGGATGCCAATGCCAGGACGGCTGCGATCAGTTTGGGTTTCATGCTTCTGACGATCCGATTATCGCACCTCGCGAGAACCGCTCCCTAACGGTCGCGGCTCGGTAACGCCGCAAAAATCGGTGACGCCGCAAAAATCGGTAACGCCGCAAAAATCGGTAACGCCGCAAGAGTTACCGAGCCGCGACCGTCAGGGAGCGGTAATGCAGCGGGCCACGGCGTCCTTCCAGCCGGAGAACAGGCGCTCGCGAGTGGCCTCGTCCATGGCCGGCTCGAAGCGCCGCTCGGCGCGCCAAAAATTCTCGACTTCGGCCACGCTCTTCCAGAAGCCGGTGGCCAGGCCGGCCAGATACGCAGCGCCTAAAGCGGTGGTTTCGATGTCGGCGGGCCGAACAATCGGGCAGCCCAGAATATCGGCCTGGAACTGCATCAGGAAATTGTTGGCGGCCGCGCCGCCATCCACGCGCAGTTCCAGGATGCGCTCGCCGGCGTCCGCCTGCATGGCGTCGATGAGCTCGCGCGTCTGGTAGGCGATGCTCTCCAGAGTGGCCCGCACGATATGCGCGCGGTCGCTCGAGCGCGTCAGGCCGCAGAGGATGCCGCGCGCGCCGGCGTCCCAATACGGAGCGCCCAAACCCACGAATGCGGGCACCAGGTAGACGCCGCCGGTATCGGGCACGGAGGCGGCCAGCGGTTCGGATTCGGCCGCGGTTTGGATCAGGCCCAGCTTGTCGCGCAGCCACTGCACGGCGGCTCCCGCCACGAATACGCTGCCTTCGATGGCGAACTGCGGCAGGCCATCGGTGGAAGCCGCGCGCGTCCCCAGCAGGCGATTGCGCGAGACAGGCAAGTGGCCGCCGGTGTGCATCAGCGCGAAACAGCCGGTGCCATAAGTGTTCTTGGAAAGGCCCGCGCGGAAGCAGGCTTGGCCCGCCAGCGCGGCCTGCTGATCGCCCGCGATACCGGCGATGGGGATCTCCGCGCCGAAGTGCTCGGCGTGAACGGCCCCCACCACCGCGCTCGAAGGCGCAATACGCGGCAGCATGGCGCGCGGCACATCCAGGATGCGCAGCAGGTCCTCGTCCCAGTCGCCCGTCTCCAGGTTCATGAGCATGGTGCGCGAGGCGTTGGTCGGATCGGTGACGTGCACCGCGCCGTTGGTCAGCTTCCAGATCAGCCAGGTATCCACGTTGCCGAACAGCAGTTCGCCATCGCGCGCCTTCTGCCTGGCCTCGGGCACGTTCTCGAGGATCCAGCGGATCTTGCTGCCGGAAAAATACGCGTCGATCACCAGGCCCGTGCGGCGCGTGATATCGGCTGCGGCGAAGCTTTGCGCCAACTCCGCGCAATAGGGCGCGGTGCGGCGGCATTGCCAGACGATGGCCGGCGCCACAGGACGGCCCGTCGCGCGCTCCCAAACCACGGCAGTCTCGCGCTGGTTGGTGATGCCCACCGCTACGATCTCCGGCGCCTGCACGCCGGCATGATCCAGCAACAGGCGCGCCGCATAAAGCTGCGCATTCCAGATCTCGTCGGCATCCTGCTCCACCCAGCCCGCCTGCGGATAGCGGCAGTGAACCGGCGCGGATTCCATGGCGACGTTGCGCCCTTGTTCGTCATACAGCGCGGCGCGCGCGCTGGTGGTACCTTCGTCGAGCGATAACACAAATGGCATGCGGCGATTATAGTAGCATGGTAAAGATGCGGCGCGTTCCGGCCATCCTGCTGGTGTTCCTATTCGGCTTCGCGCCGATCGCGCCCGCGCTGTTTGTAGACGACCAATCGAACCTGCCCGCCTGTTGCCGCCGCGATGGCAAACACCATTGCGGCATGATGGATCGGGATACGGCGGAAACGCCGTCGTCCGGTGTGGCAGTCGATACGCTGCGGGTCAGGTGCCCGTTGTTTCCCAACGGCGGCGCAATGGTTCCGGAGTGCGGGCCTGCACTGCTCGCGGCATCGCAGACGGCCGGCGTTTCAGTCGCCAGCCAGACCGCGGATCAAGCTCAGGCTGAAGCCGGATATCGCATTGTACTCAACCGTTCCCATCACAAGCGCGGACCTCCACCTCTCCTTTCCTAACAACGTGGGACAGTACGAAGGAGGGGTATGCGAACGCTCGTATGTTATTTGTGTCTGTTTAGTTTCCCGCTGCACGCAACAATATTTGGAAAAATACAAGGAATCGTACACGACCCACAGCATCGGCCTGTGGCCGGATCGTCGGTAAAGCTGCAAGCGATTACATCGGATTGGTCTCGCACTGCCCAAGCGGACAGTAACGGTGAGTTCTCATTCACCGCCGTGCCGGTCGGCGACTACAAAATCACTGTCACTCAGTCTAAGTTTGAAACTTTGGAGCGGACCGTCACAGTAGCTTCCGGATCGTCGCCGATTCTCCACTTTCAACTGGCGATCGCGGCCTTGACTCAAACTACGGTTGTCTCCGGCCAGCCGGCAACGTTGAACCTGGATTCGGTAACCCCCACCACTCTGATCGATCGTGAGGACATAGCGCAAACTCCCGGCGCCGACCGCACCAACAGTATGGCGATGATCACCGACTACAC
>PMVV01000316.1:0-20366 GCA_003166475.1 Bryobacterales bacterium
CCCCGGTAGACAATTACGAACGGCGGCAGCTCCGGCAAACAACTCGACGCGGCCCTGCTTAAGCTTAAGAGGAGCGATGCCGCGGCCGCCGAACGAGAACAGAGTCACCCGGTACCGCTCCGGACTTGGTGGGCCTTGATTGGGGTCGTAGTTCGTAATATATTTCGGGATCAGGTTGACCACACTCACCTCCGGCGCGAGGTATCGCCTCCCGTAGGAAACCCTCCCCCCAACATAACGTCGACTTCTAAGAGCACCCCCGTGCCATTGACGCCAGCCCTGATTTCACCGCACACTGGACACGGAGGCCTCGCATATCTTCGTGTCACAACGCCACGAAGGCGTGTCCAATTTCCGCCTGTCGTCTAGGACGCCGTCATGGTGACGGCGTCCCAATGGCACACGCGCTTCTCGAAGTAGCTGACATTGCACAACAGCGCGGGCCCCGTGGCGCGGAAGCCGTACTCGGCGTCCTCGAAGAACGGCTTGCGCGTGCGCACCGCGTCGATGAAATTGCGCATATGGATCTCGTGCGCGTCGCGCGGCGAGGTGAAGCGCTGCACGGTGGGCCGGCGGAGCGTGGCGGCGGTCGCGGGCAGGATCGGGTACCGCTCGCGGTAGGCGCGGATATAGTCGGCCTCCATCTGGCGGGAGAACGTGTCGGCGGTGTTGCCGGGCTCTTTCTCGCGCGGCACGCGGCTGAGGGTGACGCTGGAGATGTCGGTGGTGATGGCGCCCTCGCTGCCGATGAAGCGGTAGCCGAAATCCTCGTCGGCCTTGGAACTCTTGAAGTTCACCCGCATGACGAACTGGAAGCGCGGATGGCGCGCCGAGGCCTGGTAGTCGATCACGCCCACCTGCATGTCGGGCGCGTCGCGGCCGTCGTTCCAATAGCGCAGGCCGCCGGTCGAATAGATACGCGTGGGGCCCACTGCGCCGGTCGCCGTGTGCAGGCCGGTGAACAGGTGTACGTAGAGGTCGCCCGCCACGGCGGTGCCGTAGTCGCGATAGTTGCGCCAGCGGAACAACCGGATGGGCTCGAAGGGACGCTTGGGCGCTGAGCCGAGAAAACGGTCCCAGTCGATGTTCTGCTCGCTCGCGTCGGGCGGGATGGAGTATTGCCACGCGCCGATGGCGGTGTTGCGGTCGAGCCACGCCTCCACCATGTTCAGTTCGCCGATTGCGCCCGACTGGAGTAACTGGCCAATCTTCTCGAAACAGTGGGCGCTGGCATACTGGCTTCCCATCTGGAAGATGCGCCCGCTCTTTGTGGCGGCGGCGATGACGCGCTTGCCGTCCTCGATCTTCTGCACCATCGGCTTCTCGCAGTAGACGTCCTTGCCCGCAGCCAAAGCATCGATGGCGATCTGCGCATGCCAGTGATCCGGCGTGGCGACGATCACGGCGTCGATATCGGTGCGCGCGAGCACATCGCGATAGTCGCGCGTGGTGGCGATCGCGGGATAGATCTCTTTCATGCGATCCAGGCGCGAGTCGTAGATATCGGCGGCGGCGGCGATCTCTACGCCCGCTACGCGCGCGGCGTCGCGTGCGTCGCCCTGGCCCATGCCGCCCGCGCCCACCAGCGCGATCCGAATTTTGTCATTGGCCGTTCCCATCGTAGTTCCTCCTCAATCCTCGACCACGCGCATGGCCACGGGGTCCCAATGCTTGATGCGGCCCTCGTAGTAACTCAAGTTCGCCAGCAGCGCCGGACCGGCGGCCCGCAGCCCGAATGTGGCGTCTTCGACGACCGGCTGGCGCGAGCGCACGGCGTTGAAGAAGGTGGTGTGGTGCTCGAAATCGTCCGAGTAGTCCGGCGGCGCAAGGTAACTCTCTTCGTCCGCTTCGGGCATGGTAGCCGCCGTCACCGGATGCTCGGGGTAGCGCGCGCGGTGCTGCGCCATGATCTTCTCCGCCGTCTCCTTGGAGAAGCTGCCCGCTGTCTCGCCCGGCTCAGTCTCCTTGGGCGGCTTGCTCAGACTCACGCCGTCGCCTATCGTCATGACGCCCTCGCTGCCGGTGAAATGGAAGCGGCCGGTTTCGGGCCCGCCGCAAACGAAATTCACGCGTAGCGCGAGGTTGAACGCGGGGTGGCTGTCCGTCTTGGGATAGTCGTAAAGCCCGACCATGATGTCGGGCGCGTCGCGGTCGCCTTTCCAGAAGTAGATCCCGCCCGCGGCGAACACGCGCGTGGGCCCCAGCGAGCCGAGCACGAAATGGATCCCGCTGAACAGATGCACGAACAGATCGCCCGCCACGCCGGTGCCGTAGTCGTTCCAGTTGCGCCACTGGAACAAGCGCTGCGGATCGAATGGCCGCTTCGGCGCATCGCCCAGAAAACGGTCCCAATCGATGGTTGCGGGGCTCGCGTCGGGCGGAATGGAGTAGCGCCACGCGCCGATCGCGGAGTTGCGGTCGATCCACGCCTCCACGGCGTTGAGCGTGCCGATCGAGCCTGCGCGATAGAGTTCCTGGGCCTTCTTGTAGATCACGGAACTGACGCGCTGGCTGCCCACCTGGAGGATTCGCCCGGTGCGCCGCGAGGTTTCGATCAGCCGGTGGCCGTCTTGCCATTGCTTCACCATCGGCTTCTGTACGTAGACGTCCTTGCCTGCCTCCATGGCCTCGGCGGCGATGCGCGCATGCCAGTGGTCCGGTGTGGCGACGATCACGGTGTCGACGTCCTTGCGTGCCAGCACCTCGCGATAGTCCCGCGTGGTGAACAGATCGGCGCCCCAGTGCTCCTTGGCGCGCGTCAGCCGGCCTTCATAGACGTCGCACACCGCCGCGAGTTTGGTGCCCGGCACACTGATGGCCGTGTCGGTGTCGCCTTGGCCCATGATGCCGCAGCCGATGGTTGCGAACTGGATCTTATCGTTCGCCGCGGTCTGGCCTTGACCGCGCGCGGCCGCGCCGAGCCCGAGCGATGCCGCGCCGCTCGCCTGCAGAAAATGCCTCCGTGTGGATGCCATGCTGCATATTATATTGCGCCGCGCCGCCTTCCGTCCGGCCAGTTTGGCAGGACAGCGCCAAACGATGGGCAATCTGCCAGTAGACGCCGGAGTCAACTGGCATCCCCAGATGCGTTGACTGAACTTCCACGTCCACACCTTCCCTGCCCGTAAGGCAGTGCTGCCAATCTACCAACCCGTCGTTGGGCGAATAGATGGCAGTCTGGAGCACCGACTTCGGCCAGTGTCCCGTGAGCGATCGGCCGAAGGAGCAGGAGCAGTGGCTTGTACCGCACTCTCCGGGCAGATCCGGGTTGCGTTCGCGCATCCAGCGGCGTACCAAACCGGCAACTGTGAACACGCTCTTATGGGCGACCTGCCCACGAAAGGGAGACCCCAGGGTAATTACAGAAGCGATCTTCTCCGGCTTGCGCGTAGCCATTGCCCGGGCAAAGATCCCCCCCAGACTGTGCCCGATAAGATGTACGCGCCGTCGTCCGGTCTCGGTATAAGCCCGGCAAATGGTCTCATGCAGTTTCGCCGAAAGCGCCCGCGGGCAGTCGGCCATGAACCCGACTCCGGAAAAATACGGCCTGTAGCCGATGCGGCCCAGCCACAGGTACATCGGCAGCATGTATTCATCCGTACCGGCCAGGCCTGGAACCAATACGACGGCAGAGCCGTCGCCATGTGGTATGCCGAACCCGTAATACAGGAGCGACACATGCAGAAACAGGAACTCCACCGGCAACAGCAACTCGTTGATCACCGGCGTGGGGTGTGGGAATTGTCCGTGCTGCCGAAAAGACGGGGCCCCTTGAACAGTCGTAGTGAAGCCCTCCCTTTGGCCAAGTATATGCTGTCGCCTCGCCAATAACAAGACGGGCAGGAGGATATTCGCTTAATGCCGGTGCGCCATGGGAGCCGAGAGCATGAAAACGTTCATCACCGTGTACGCCGCGGCAAATAGCAGTATCGGCAACACGGCGCGGAACGCCCTCTCCGGCCGAGGCCCATTCCGGCGCACCCGCGCCACGCCCACACGATAGGTCAGGTAAAGCCCGGCCATAAGGGTCGCCCATTGCAGCGCGAACAAGAGGTTGGGCGCGGCGACTGCCTGCGGGACCGGCACCACGGCCCAGCCGGCATACTCCGCCAGCGCCTTCTTCAAACCCGGCCACACTGCTCCGCCCTCGCCGAACAGATGATGGAAGTTGTGGGCCGCATGCAGCGCCAGCCCGAGCGGCAGGAAACAGTAAGCATAGGTGCGCAGCGCGCGTCCCAGGCCGCCGCCGGCCTCTTCCTGAGCCTGGCTCGCGTAGCAAACCAGCCCCAGCAGCAAAAGCGGCAGAATTGCGCCCGCCGCGACGTAGCTAATGGTGTAGAGCGTTGCGCCAGGCGCCAGGTGCAACCAGCCACCGACCTTCGCCTCCCATCCGCTCCAGCCGCTCAACATCACTGCCGTTTGAAGCAGCGCTACACCCAATACGGCCGCTATTGCCGAGGCTTCGTCGAGCGACTTGCGATGGGTTTGGAAGCCCGCCAGGTCCGCACCGGGCGCTTGCGTTCGGAGCGCAATGTTGTCCGCGGGGCAGGCGCGCACACAGTCCAGGCACAGCGAGCACTCCGCGCCCCGGTCCATGGCGGGCGGAAACTGAAACCAGGCGCACGATTCAAAACACTCCTTGCCGGAGCAAGCGCTCCGGCAGACTTCCTGGTCCTTCACCGCCAGGCGCAGTGGAGCCGTCATCGAGTACAGTCCGAAGACGCCCCCGACCGGACAGACGTAGCGGCAGAAGGCCCGCTTTTCAAACACCACGGCCAGCGTGATGGCCCCCAGGGTCAATCCCAAGCCCAGCCAGGCCGTGCCCCGCGGCCAGCGATCCAGCGCCCAAAGAGTCGTCACCCACGTCAGCGCCAGAAAGAAACCCAGGCGCCACCACATGTTCTTCAAGATGCCTGGAACTTTGAGCCGAAAGGAGAAGATCTTATGCGCGACTTGTCCCAGGTAGCCGAACGGGCAAAACGAGCACCACACACGCCCCGCCAGGAAAAAGGTGAAGATTACGGCCGGCCACCACAGGATCCAGGTCAGCAGGATTGCCGGATTATCCGTGTCTTGCTCCCCGCGCAGGCCCGCCAGCACGATCAGGAGGAAGATCGCCATGGTTGGCACGATCAAAAAGGCAAGAAAGCGGCGCGAGCGAAGGGCCCTCCCGATCACCGGCAGGTCCAGAACATCCGCGCCTGCCGTGGGGCCTGCCGTTGCTTCCCTGCGCAGAGCGCGCCGGGCCGACCAGACCAGCCCACCGGCGATGGCCAGCGTCACTAGTAATAAGGACCAGACCACCGGCGCGGCCGGCGTCATCGCGCCGTGATCGTGGTCCATGTCCATCGCCCCATGATCGGGGTCCATGTCCATGGCGCCATGATCGTGGTCCATCCCGCTCGCCTGCGGCGCGCTGAAGCCAGCCGCGCTGTAGAGCAGAAAGAGAACCACCGCCAATCCGCGGCCAAGAAAACCGAAACCTCCACTTTTCGACATGATTCGCAATCCCGCCCGACCTCCAATTAAGATGATAACGTCCTAATTATAGCCGAGATGCGTGGGGCAGGCCCTTGGCCTGCGGCGGCCTCTCAGGCCGCCTGGCTGCGGTTCCAATCTCGTTGCCGGAAGGCCCTGGCGGTGACGAACAACGAACTTGCCAGCAACGCGCCATCGCGAAGCAGAGTGACCCAGGAAAGGCGGTCGCCTGGTCCGAAGCAACCACAGTCGATTTCCATGCCCTTGGCCATGGCCCTGACCATCAGGCCGAAGAATACCGCCAGCAGCAGCGATGCGGCAGCCGCCGGCACATGCCGCCACACGCCTGCGACGAGCAGAACACCCAGCAGCAGCTCGAACCACGGAAGCGCGCGCGCTACCAGTTCCACCGCCCATGCAGGCAGGACCTGGTAAGAGTCGATCGCCATGGCGAACAAGGCCCAGGGTTCGCGCAGCTTTATCCAGGCGGCATACAGGAAGATGACGCCCAGTACCACGCGCAGAATCAATGCCAAGATACCGGCGGGCGTTTTGCTACTTAAGAAAGTCATCAAGCGTCGCCTTGATCCACCGGTAGTTGAACAGACCTTCCCCAACCAGCGGATACCGCCTGGATTTGTAAGTCACCAGCACGGTGGGCGTACCCTTCACCCCCAGCGCGGCGCCTTCGGCCATATCGCTATCGATGGGCTTCTGCACGCTGGGGCTGCCGATCAGCGTCGCCACCTTCTGGCGCTCGGCGGGCGTGAGGACGGCGGCCAGGGTTTCGTCCAGCTTGCCGTCCTGCGACCACGCGCTTTGCCTGGCGAACAAGATGTCCGCGGCCTGCTCGTACTTGCCTAACTGCGCGCAGGCGCACACCAGTTCGGCGGCCTTGCGGCCGTAAGGGTGCATCGCCAGCGGGAAATACCGGTACACCAGGTACGCCTTGCCCGGAGCCACGTAATCCTTGACGATCAGCGGCAGATCTTCATCGTGAAACCGCTTGCAGCCGGGACACTGGAAATCGCTGAAGACCTCGATCAGGATGGGGGCCTTCGGATCGCCAAATGCGTTGCCGTGAATCGTATCGGGAGCGGCCGCCAACACGGGCAGCAATATCGCGAGTGCTGCGATTAAGAGCTTCATAGGCGCATTGTACCGAAAAAACCGGAACCACCGATGGACACAGATAAACTCATCCCTCCGCGGGCTCTGGTCTCTCTTCGGCCGGCGGAGGTCTTATCTGTGTTTATCTGTGTCCATCTGTGGTTCCAGTAGTGTTGGCGGCTTATTCCACGTCGAAATCGGCCATGCGCGTCTTGGAGTTGTTGAGCTCGTCGATGGCATTAACCTCGACGCGATAAGCGCCCGGAGGGAGCTTATCGAGGGGTAGTTTGAGTCCGACCGGAATCACCGGATTACCGGCGCGAATCTCTTTACTCACGCCCATCAGTCCGGAGTCCTCCTTGGCCTCCTGGGTCTTGCGGTCGAGCACGCGAAGCCGAACCGCCACGATGGGCGGAGTCTTATCCACCGCATGAGGTTCGTAGATCTCCGCGTACAAGGCAGCGTGATCCGTGGTCTTGAAGCGATACACGGCGGCGGGCGTGAACTGATACCCTTGCGCGACCATTGGTGTGCGCCCTTCCAGCAAAACCGCATCGAGGTCGCTGCCGGTGTCGGCGGTCCTGCGCAGATCTTTACTGAGCGCCAGGCTGCTCAGGCCGAATTGCTTGCTGTCGTAGGGGTCGACAGTCAGCGGCATCTCCACTTTGCCGAAGCTGGGGCCGCCGGAACTGAAAGCCGCTTTCAGAGTGTACTGGCCGGACGCGATGTCGAACTGGCCGTCGTAGTAATAGGTCCGCTCGTTAAAGGCCTGCAGCTCCTTTTTATTCTCCACGTCAATCTTCTTGTTGTCGCTGAACTTCGCCGCCACACTGCCGTCGGGGCGGTAGGCGATGGCCAGGATATTCAATTCCGCATGAAATTTTCCATGGGCCTTCTCGAACTTGATGCTCTCGGTCGGAATGCCGAGCGCCACATCGACGCGGGCCGTATTGTTCGACGAGTAGAAGAACGGCGCTTCCATGCTGGCGCCGGGCACTCCGGGGGCCGAGCCGGCCACACGGTTCTCCAGATCCTTTTCGACCGGATTCCCCTGCAACACGTCCGCGGGCTTCACGTTGCAATAACCGTTGCGGAAGCGAATCGAGGTTCCGGGACGGTCCAGTTTCACCTTCAGGAAATGGCAGCTTCCCTCCTGCGACTCGGGCGGCGTGTAGCCCAGCAGATAGAACTGGTCTTGCTCTTTGCTGATCTTTTCCAAGCCTCCCACCAGGTCGTTGGTGTTGACGATCACGAAACCACCGGTGCCATCGGCCAGCGCGAAAAGGACCTGCTGATTGGTTGTGGCGCTGGGCGGGAGCGTCGGGATCAGCATACGGGACTGGTTGAAAGGATTCATCGTGTTGGGGTTGAGGACGGTGTTGTTGTTGGTGGTGCCGGTATTGCCACCACCACCCCCACCCTTGCCGCCGGTGCCGCCAGTGCCGCCGGTACCGCCGGAGCCTCCTTTGCCGCCCGTGCCGCCAGTGCCGCCCGTGCCGCCGGTGCCACCGCTTCCACCTCTACCACCACCGGCGCCGCCCCCTGTGCTGCCGCCCGTGCTGCCACCTGTGCCACCGCCCGCTCCGCCTCCGCCGCCACCATGCTGGAAGAACGCCATGCCTAGCGAATTCGACGGGCTATAAGAAGCGGGAACAAGCTGCACCAGTTGGGGACTCGACGGGGAATACAGACTGGCGCCGGTGGGACCGGCCGTGATGCCGGTCACCAAGCCGCGCACGTCAATCGGGTAGATCGCCACATTCGCTCGATTGCACTCGGCAATCACGGCGGTCAGCTCCGACATAATCTCGGCGCGCATCGGAAAACCGGAAGTCAGCAAGACTACCATCTTGCGGCCGGGTATGGGAGCCAACAGCTTGGCCATGCTGCGCAGGGCGAGTAACTCGTCCCAAACACCGAAGGCCGCCGCGGCGTTGCCCAGATTGGGCATGCCCGTGGACGCCACTTCGACCGGCGCATTGGGCGAAACCGGGGAGAACTTGACGCCACTGACCACTTTCTTCAACCGGTCGGCGTCCGCCGTGAAGTTCTGCGCCACGCTAATACTGCCGGCGTAATTGATAATGGCCATCAAGCGGTTCGGACCGGCGTTGGCGTCGATGAACTGCGCCGCGGCCTGGCGCGCCCGCATCTGCTCGCCAAAATCCATCGTGGAGTTATCGAAGAGCAGCACCATATAGTGCTTCTGATTGTTATTGGGCGAGTTAGGGTCGGCTTCGAAGGAAAAACTGGTGATTTTCTGTTCCTTGTTGTCTTCCCAGACCTTAAAGTTTTTCTGTTCGAGATCGCGAACGTATTGTCCCTTCTTATCGGTGACGACTGCGTCCACCAAAACCAGGCGCGTTTCCGCCTTGATCACCGGCAGGGAGCCGGGAGCCTGCGCATTGGCGTCCTGCGCCCGCGCCACCGCGCCGGCGGCGCCGATCGCGGCGGCCAGAAGTAACATGCTGCGAAGCTGCATTTTGTACCTCAATTCATCGGAATATCGACAGTGCCATTGGCGGCTGCCATGAGTTGTCCTTCGGAATCCCGGACCACCAGCCGGATCATGTAACTGCCCGGCTTCACGTCAAAGCTGCTTTTCACGGTAATCCCCGAGTTTATCCTGCTTTCCAGGGTCTGGTCCTTCAGGCGCATCTCGACGGTTTTGGAGTTTCCCGTAACCAGGTTCCCGTTGCGGTCGAACAGACCTGAGACGACGGTCAGGTCGTCCCGGTTGCGTCCGTTCTCCTTGCGAAAACGCAGGTGTTTCACATCCACGCGGGCCAGTACCGCCAGCCGCGCGTCCGCCATGCTCGATTTGAAAAACTGGGTGTGCAGCACCACCGGGATGTCGCGCAGTTCCTCGCGCGAGAACAGCGCGTCCTGGATTTCCTGTTTGGCGGTCTCTTCCGGATCGGCCAGGTGCTGCGGAGCATAGTAGCCCTTGCGCGCCTGCAGGTCCAGCTTCTTGGCGTTCCTGAGGGTCACCTTCAACATGTGCAGCCGGCCGTCGAGCTTCAGGTTCTGGGGCGAGAAGCCCAGCAAATAAACGAATTCCGGACGCGCGGCCACGCGCTTGAATCCCTCCACCAGGTCGTTGTTGTTGTGAAAGAACGTGCCGCCCGTCCCATAGGCTAATTCGGCGAGCACATCCTCCTCCTCTCGGGCGCTGTCCAGTTGATATTGGGACCGCATGATGGCCCCGGTGGCACTCTGGGGATTAGACTGGCTGGCATCGCCACCGGGAACGATGGTGTAGAGGCCGCGCGCATTCAGCGAACTGATGATGACATTGGCGCGGATGGCGCGGTCGATGAGCGCGGCTTTGTCCTGGAATAGATCGGGGAGCGTGAGAAATCCCGGAGAAATGAGGATGATGCTGCGCTGTCCCGGCATGGCGGAAATCCGGCGGATCACACTCAAGAGCGATTGGAGCGAGACGCGGCTTTCCGTATCGCCCATGGTAAACACCTGCGAAGCCGTCGCCTGTGCCGACGATTGCGCAATTTGCAGGGCCGATGGGTCGCTTGGGTCCAGAGCCATACAAGCCATCGCGTCCGTCGTAGCGGCCTGCAAGGCCGTTGGATCATGCTGGTTGAAGATCAAGTCCGCCTGGTAGTAGCTGATGTCCGGGCACAGTTGAGTCGAGGCACGGGCGATGGGCTGCGGCATCAGGTGCAGGAGAGTGGCATGCAGCTTGGCACGGTCGTCGGTGAAATCGAGCGTGGTCCGGGTGGAGGTGGTGTAGATGGCGGCCCGGTCGGTGGGCACCAGCGCTTCGTTCATGTGGCGCTCGGCGGCGTTGCGGACCTGCATCAGATCGCTTAGCGCCAGGTGCACATCGTCGAAAAAGTAGACCACGAAGCGTTTGGGAATGTCGGCCGGGTTGGTTGCCGCGGGCGATTCCTCGCCGCTCAGCGCGGGCGGCGTTTCGGTCTTGACCGGCTCGACGGTCTGGCTGGCGAGCGTCTCGACGGAAAAGGAGGAGATGGTCTGGGGCTTGCCGTTATCGAAGAGCTGGAAATCTTCTTTGCGCAGATCGCCTATTACGCGTCCTTGATGGTCGCGGATGACCACCGGCACCAACACCAGATTGACCTTGGTGCGGAAAGTCGCAGGGGTATCGCGGGTGCTCACCTCGTCGTCCCGATTCGCAGGCGGTTGCGGAGTTTGGCCTGCCGCGCCCCCCCAGACAGCCAGGAGAACCCCTAAGTGGAGACACGGCCGGATAGCGGCTCGTAGCATGGATTAATTCTACTCCTTTATGCCGCGCTCGGCGCGGCGGATACTGTCCTAAAGTCGCGTGAAGGGAAATTTGGCCCCGGCCGTGCTGCTTGTGTCCCTGTCGCCTGCCGGCGTTTCATGCCGGTACACCCGCAGCGGGCCGCGGGATGAAGGGCGCGCGGAGCGGATGTGCCGGAGAACATGCGGTGGCAGACCGTCCAGGATGCGAGGGCTAAGGACCGGACGGAGTAAGGCTGTAGCCGGTGGGGCACGCCGGGCTTGAGTGGAAAGGAGGGCGCACGGAGCGGTAGACCGTCCCGATCCTGGCGTGTTTTCGTTGTGCGGGATTGTGCAAAACAGGGCGTTTTTGTGCACGCAGTGGCGGCCACGCGAAATCTGCCGACCAAAGCCAACCGCTAAAATCTGATGTCTAAGCTATCTGTTTTTGTTATGGTTGCCATGATTAGCTGAAGTATTGCCTGACATTGCGTGGTTGGGGAGTTTTGGGTTCGCTTCGCAATGTGCGATGGTGGGGCTACGGCGGGTAAGCGCTACCGCGGCGTGACCGTTTTTGCGATTTGTATTGGGCTTCGTTGCGTTCTTGCGACGTGGTCCAGCCGCGTTGGCCTGCCAGGCCTCGCCCGCGCCCGGGTCGTTACACGGTGAAGGTTTTTCGATTTCGTGTTGCATCCGGTTGCATTTGTTGCGTTGGAGGCGACTGGCTGGCCGGAATCGCCGCCGACTGCGATCGAGATTGTCAAAGAACGAGGGGGTTCCCGGCAGAACACCTTGCGGCGAGTGCGGAGAGCCTTTTCGGAGGGGTGGATATTCTTTGTCCGGACATCAGAATAGCACAGGAGTTTCTTGTGGTCCTGGGGATTGGCCGTGCCTCGCTTTTGTTTTCAGCGGGTTAGGGAGAAACGGCGTTGAGTGACTCACGGGTTTCCCGTGGTGCGGTATTTGTGTGTGCCCGGCCCTCGCGGGCACGGTTGCAGTATGCCTATGAGGTTACTGGTTCTATCCTCCTCGCTTGGCGACTGCGCGGGCGTCGCGCAGGACTTGCCGCAGCGCGACCAGAACGGTGCCGTCGCGCTTTCCGGTAGCGGGCTACTTTGAAAGATGCCCACTACCCGCTTTCCGAAGTTCAATATCGCGATGCGCTTTCCGGCAGGCAGTAGGGCGGCGCGAGGTTCGGTAGCGGGCTACCAAACTAGCCCACTACCCAAGGTTCAACGTGGGAGCGTTTGAGATCTGTCATGGTGCCTCCTTCGGTCAGCCACTCATTTTTTGGGTGGCAGAATTTGGCCATTTGCTGGTCATACAAGATTTTGTATACTGTTGGTGTGGCTGATTCCAAACCTGTCGAGTTTCGGGGCAGCTCCCTGGAAGACTTGCGCGCCTTCCCGCTGACGGGCAGGCGTCAGGCCGGCCATCAGTTGGACCAAGTGCAAAACGGTCGGGAGCCTGACGACTGGAAGCCCATGAACACGGTGAGCCGGGGTGCAAAGGAGATTCGAATTCGAGATGAGGCTGGCGCGTTCCGCGTCCTCTACGCGGCGAAATTCGCCGATGCAATCTACGTGCTGCACTGCTTCCAGAAGAAGACCGAGAAAACCAGCAAGGCGGACGTGGAGCTTGCCGCCAAGCGTTACCGCGAGTTGTTGAAGGAGCTAGGGCAATGAACAAGCAACGTTTTACCAGCGTGTGGGACGCTATCGAAGACACGCCCGAGCAGGCCGCCAACATGAAGCTGCGCTCGGTCCTGATGATCGCCTTGAAGGATCACATCACCCGTACCGGGATGAGCCAGGCTCAAGCGGCCCAGCTCTTCGGCGTGACGCAGCCGCGCGTCTCCGACCTGATGCGTGGCAAGATCAACTTGTTTGCCCTCGACGCGCTGGTGAACATGGCGACCGCCGCGGGCTTACGCATCGAAATGCAGGTACTGGAAGCCGCCTAACCCGCGATGCCCTATTTGTCCGCGTTGCCTTGCCGTTGGTAAGCAGAACCACCTGGCGGGGTTGGATGTTTCAATGGCGCCGATTTAGTTTAGAGCTAGGCAATATCCGGAGCGTTGCCCTGCGCTTGCGCGCAGCGGAGTTTTGTCCGTGAGGGCTTCTTTCCGAGTGGCGCGTAATTCGCCCGGAGTAATTTATCGCGCTGCTTGGAGCCGCCGACAAGCGACCGCCAGCAAGGGCAGATCTCCCTTCCAAATTCCGTGCGGCCTCCGCGTAGTATCCTACTGTAGTAGGATACTTTGTATGCCGCGCGGCAACCCATCACCGAAGCTTGCCATCACTATAGACCCTGACATTCACGAAAACGTCCTTGCGGCGGCCGCCCGCGACGGGGTGAGCGTCTCTGCCTGGATGACCGCTGCGGCGCGCCAAGCACTGCAGCGGCGAGCTGGCTTAGCGGCGGTCGCGCTGTGGGAAAAGCAGCACGGACGTTTCACGACAGAAGAGACGAATGAAGCTCGCCGCAGCGTGCGCGCTCAGCTCCGAACATCGCGAACGGTCCGGCGTTCGGCATGAGTACCGTCCTCTATGACGCCGCCGTTCTGGTGGCCGCCGATAGAAACGAGCGGCGAGCATGGGCTGAACACAAGGCCCGTTTGGAACTTGGCGTTGTTCCATTGGTTCCCGCGGCGGTGGTCGCCCAGGTCAGCCGGTCCCCACAACAAGCCCAACTCCGGCGCTTCTTGACTGGGTGCGTGGTCGTTCCACTTGGCGAGACCGAGGCGCACGAAGCCGGGCGGTTGCTAGGCATGACCAAAACGTCGGATATCGTTGACGCCGTTGTTGTGACTACAGCCGTTCGGCAAAAAGCTACGATTCTCACAAGCGATCCGGACGACATAGAACGGCTCGTGAGGGCCTCTGGCCGCGAAGTTGCTGTCGTCGCTATCTGACGTATAGCGAAGACGATCCGTCCAGGATACGTCGTAGCGAATGCGAAGTCCGGACACCGAAAACGGGCGCTCTGGGCGGATCGGCGTTCCGTACAGAGGTCCGGCAAGGGCGGTTCGGTAGTGGCATTCTCCGAATCGCCCGTGAGACGCCCCGAACAGTCGATGGCGCTTGGGAGTCGTCGGGGAGTTCTTGGCGACGGCACGTGGGCTAGCCGTGCGCCGGTTCCCAATGCGGACAGTTTCAAGCAGTCGACGCCCGGTCCGTGCGCGTTACGGATTGGCTCCGATTGCGGTGCTCGCACTTGGGGAATTATCATGAGGTTATCCATGGTCCCTAGATCTGGGCTCAGAACGTGGATCGCGCGGGGAGAAACCGCCCTGCGCGCGCCGACGCGGAAACCGGGAGAAGGCACACTATGAACGTCCTGTTATGGGTCCTGCAGGTCCTCGCCGCGCTCCTGTTCGGAGCGTCGGGCGTCATGAAGGTCTTCATGTTCGACAAGGTAAGCGAGGGGGTCCCGTCCTTTGGTGCGTTGCCGCGGGAAGCCTGGATGGCCCTCGGCATCCTCGAACTCGCCTGCACGGTCGGGCTGATCGTCCCCGCCGCCCTCCACTGGCATCCGGCGCTCACGGTGGTGGCCGCCACGGTCCTGACGATCGAGAGCCTCGTGTTCGTGTGGGTGCACGCCAAGTACGGCGAGATCACGGCCATCATCTTAAGCGGCGTGCTGGGTCTCCTCATGGCGTTCATCGCGTACGGCCGCATGGTCCTGAAGCCGATCTTCTGAACGGCGGGCCGTCTCACAAAGGGGTCCTTTGTGCAATCTGCCGATCCTTCGTCTCCCCCAAAGAATAATTCCGTTATCCTGTCGATTCTGCCACACCCCGCTCGACGTCTCAGTAGAGAGCCAGTACGAAAGCGAGCAACAGCGATCCAACTGCTCTCTCAACCTGAAAACAAAGCTCACCCAAAGGAGATTTCACAATGCGATTCATGGTTATTGTCAAAGCAACCCCAGAGTCAGAAAAAGAATGCGCCCTCCCCGATCCACAGCTCTTGGTCGAGATGGGCAAGTACAACGAAGAGCTCATGAAGGCTGGCGTCCTGCTCGCCCTCGATGGCCTCCATCCCAGCTCCAAAGGCGCACGCGTCAAATTCTCCGGCAAGTCCCGTACCGTCGTCGACGGCCCCTTCGCTGAAACCAAGGAGCTCATCGCCGGCTTCTCGATCTTGCAGGTCAAGTCCCTCGAAGAGGCCATCGAGTGGGTCAAGCGTGGCCCCAACTGCAACCCCGGGGGCGACTACGAAGTCGAAATCCGCCAGATCTTCGAGATGGAAGACTTCGCACCCATCCTGTCCGAAGAGCAGATCCAGCACAAAGTAGAGGCCCGGGCCGGTCTGCCAAATCAGACCGCAAACAAATAGCCGGACAGCAGTTGCATCCATGGATCGAAAGCTGGTGTGATCGGTAGCAGCAGTGTCCGCTACCGATCCACATCACGCCACAACCCTGCATCGCACCATCGAAGCCGTCTGGCGCATGGAGTCCGCGCGCGTCATCGCCGGACTCACGCGCCTCACCCGTGACGTCGGCCTCGCCGAAGACCTCGCGCAAGAGGCGCTCGTCGCCGCACTCGAACAGTGGCCGCAATCTGGCGTCCCCGATAATCCCGCGGCATGGCTCACCGCAACCGCCAAACGCCGCGCCATCGATCTCTTCCGCCGCAACGCCGTCGCCGAGCGCAAACACGAAGAGCTCGCCCGCGAACTCGAAGCCCTCGAACAAACCTCGCCCGACGTCGACTCCACTCTCGACAACACCATCAGCGACGACCTCCTCCGCCTCGTCTTCATCGCCTGCCATCCCATCCTCCCCACCGAGTCCCGCGCAGCCCTCACCCTCCGTCTCCTCGGCGGCCTCACCACCGACGAAATCGCCCGCGCCTTCCTCACCCCCGAACCCACCATCGCCCAGCGCATCGTCCGCGCCAAACGCACCCTCGCCGACAAGCACATCCCCTTCGAGGTCCCCCGCGGCCCCGAACTCGCCGCCCGCCTCTCCTCAGTTCTCGAAGTCATTTACCTCATCTTCAACGAGGGCTACTCCGCCACCACCGGCGACGACCTCATGCGCCCCGCTCTTTGCGAGGACGCACTCCGCCTCGGCCGCATCCTCGCCGAACTCACTCCCACCGAACCGGAAGTCCACGGCCTGGTCGCCCTCATGGAGATCCAGGGCTCCCGCACCCGCGCCCGCGTCACCTCGACCGGCGAACCAGTCTTACTCTTCGATCAGAACCGCACCCAATGGGATCAACTCCTCATCCATCGCGGACTAACCGCAATCGAACGCGCTCATAAAATCAACTCGACCCGCGGCCCCTACCTCCTCCAAGCCGAGATCGCCGCCTGCCACGCCCGCGCCCGGACGCCATCGGAAACCGACTGGCCCCGCATCGTCATCCTCTATACCGGGCTCGCTCAGCTCATCCCCTCCCCCGTCATCGAGCTCAACCGCGCCGTAGCCGTCTCCATGGCCGACGGACCCCATGCCGGCCTCACACTCGTAGACGCCCTCGCTTCCGAACCCTCTCTCGCGCGCTACCATCTTCTCCCCAGCGTCCGCGCCGACCTGCTCTACAAACTAGGCCGCCACCCCGAAGCCCGCACCGAGTTCGAACGCGCCGCCGCCCTTACCCGCAACACCCGCGAACGCGACCTCCTCCTCACCCGCGCTGCATCCTGCGAGACTGACCCAACTAACCCTTAGGAAAAATAACAAACGGCTCATCCCGCAGAAATGCCGGCCGATTTATCTTCGTCCAGCTTTTTGCCAAGCTGATTGGCGATGACTTCGAGGCCCGTGAGCAGTTTCGCGGCATGGATCGAAACCGCGCCCTCGTGGTGCATCTTCCATCGCGCTCGCACCACCATGAGGCGTCGGGGTTACCCATGATTTCGCTGATGCTGTCATCCAGCAAGAGCCGTTCGATCGGCCTGAGAAATGGGAGGATCAACTCGAAACTCATTGCGGGAGCCTCATGGTGATGGAACAGCCCAGCGATTAACCGCTGCCGCTTGCTGTCAATGACGCTGTTTCGACTCCCCCGCTTCGCGGTCCCCCCAAAAAGCTATGACAGCCGCGCTCAGTTGCGGCTTGCAGACGTGCCCTCTTTTGCCCCCGCCGTGGGGGGTCACTCAAACGAAAGAGGCAATCATGACGACCGCAGCGAACGACCCCACCAAGAAAATTCCTTACAAGCCGCTATTCCCTCTCGGCCAGATCGTCAGCACACCCGGCGCACTCGCAGCTTGTACCCACGGCACCTTGCAACGCTGTTCGTTCCGGCACTCGCGCGGCGATTGGGGCAACGTCTGCGGGGAAGACGCAGCCAGCAACCGCGAGGCCGTTACCACAGGCAGACGCATCCTCTCGGCCTAGCCGCTTGATATTTCCAAACCCTGCAAAGGCTTTGGTGAAAGCACGCTCTGGATTATCACCGAAGCCGACCGCAGCGTGACGACGTTCCTGTTACCCGAAGAATACTGACAGTCTTTCCCGCCCCGCGACCGGCAACAACCCGGCGCGGGGTTCTTTTGTCCAACAAAGGGTAAGTTTTGCAACGCAGACCGAAGGCCCATAAACAAGGGGCTTGGCACGTTGCAAATGTCTTGTGCAAAATGAAGTCCTGAAGGGGCTCGTCGCGGCCATGGCATTGCCGTCGGCGCTGTTGCAGAGCTCTGTCGCAAAAGTGCAACTTCGGTCCACTTCGGTCCTTGCTGCTGACTGTTCCGGCTCCGGGAAAGCCACTTGGCCGATTAGTCGCCATATCGGACTTCTGGATTTGGGGTTCGGAAATGCTGTGGGAAGTGCGGCATGGTCTTCGGGTGTATCGTCGCCCACTCGGAGGGAGGCCAACCCCAAAGGAACAGCACCAGGGGGATCGAGCGGGATGGACTAACGCTCCGCGTAGGCAGCCGCTCGAAACACCTAAGCTCTGGGGGATGTCTACTGGGTGAGGCTCATGGCGAGGGTCGGCCTTATTTTAACGCCTATGCCAGGTCTGCGCGGGTCCCCAAGGACCCGCTTGTCAAGCCGGCTGAGCCGTGCCTGGGCCCGGTACAGCCTTCAGTCTGGGGATGCGGCTTTCCGCGGGCGGCAGAATAGGGAAGTCGGTATAGGGTCCCGCCTGGTACCAATAAGCCACGGAGAAGTAGTTGTCGGCGCGGTGATTGGCGTGGCCGTGCTCGATGGTGTACTTCAGATAACTGTTGAATGTGATGGGATTGTCGGCGTGCCACCGGTATAGGCAATACCGTCCTCCGGCGCGCTCCGGATCGACCATGAACGGCGCGCCATTGTAAAGATGCGCGAAGGGGACGGCATCGTCGCGGCCGCCGAAGTCCCACGCGCCGTTGAAATAGTCTTCCGTCCCGGTGCCGGTGATGACGGGGTGGCTCTCGTCGTCCACGAACACCATTTCGTCGCCCTCACCCATCCAGTAATCCTGATTCTGCAGGACGCCCAGCGTCACACCCATCAAGTGCCCGCGGCCGCGCGTTTCGGCAAAGACGTAGTTGTCCTTTCCGTCGAGATTCTTCAGCTTGTCGGCGTCGCCATTGGTTCGCCAATCGTTGGTGGTGGGCTTGTTCGGCGTCCCCTGGCGGTACTGCGCGTGGAAGTAGAGCACTTCATCCGGGAGCGCGGGCACGATCTGGTAGTCGATGTTGGAGTAGAAAGCCCCCACGCCGCGCGCGCTTTCGTTGGTCGCGGTGATGCGGGCCGACCTGCGGAAGGGCATGGCGAAGTAGCAGTTCAAGGCCTTCACCGAGGAGCAATTCAGGAACGCCGACTGATAGACGAAGTACTGTCCCAGGTTCAGTCCGAAGAAATCGCCCACCGGCACTTCCACGCTGGGTTTGGCTTGGCCATCCCAGTAGATGCGGATCACGATCTCCTTCAGGTGATTGGAGCTCTGCGCGGCGATGGTGAACCAGATGTGCGTGATCACGCCGGGGCCCTCGGAGGCGAATAGTTCGCGCGTGGCGCCGGCCGCGATGGGCCACGAGTCGGCATTGCCGCCGGTGCGGTCGAAGCTGGATTGCTTGAGCGAACGGTAATTCTGGGCGCGCGCGTAACGCGGCAGGAAGGGATAATCGCCGGCGGCGCTCGGGCCGGTCTGCGCGCTCGCGGACGACGCCGCGGCCGACACTCCCGCTAATCCCGCCAGACGCTGCAAGAATCCGCGGCGCGGCGCAGTTTCGGATGACATAAGCCGGATTATACTACGGGGCGGGCAGCCGTTCAGGGTTTTCTCAGGAATTGACGATACGCGCCGCTGTTGAACGTGGTCCACGGTTCAAAGCCCCTCTCCGTGTAGAGTTTGTATGCGAAGTCGATATTCGCTTTGCAATCCAGCAGGTCCCGAAGATTCACCCCTGCGCGCTTCAGGTGTACCGTGTTGATTTGGAAGTAGCCCCAATCGAGCGTGCCGTCGGAGTTGTAATGAAAGATCTCGCAGGCGCCGCGCGGGTTTTCGGCACGTTGCACCGCCAGTGCGATGCGGCAGGCCGGCCCGAACTTGTTGCAAGCGTATTGCTGGTAGGCCGTCAACCTGCGGCCAGACTGATCGGCTTGGGCCGCGCCGGCTTCCTCCGGCGAAATCCTCGGGGCGATGACCAGCGGCCATTGGAATCGGATGCGGATTGGCGATCGCAGCGTGATGGTGTATTGGTCCTGGAGCACGACCGCGGCCACACCGATTCCGGCAGCCGCGAGGAAAAGTAGTGCCAGGAGCCTCGCCGGGATTCGCCGTGATTTCGATCGCCGGCCGCGCACTCGTTTCGGCGGGGTGGAGGGTCGCTGAAGCATTCTTCGATCAGCGTACTACAGGGCTTGGGGTGCTTGACGGTTTTGGGGAAACCGCTCCCTTACGGTCGCGGCTCGGTAACGGTCGCGGCTCGGCAACAGTCGCGTTGATTTCGCAGGGCTTACCGAGCCACGACCGTTGGCAGTCAGGAATCCCCAAACCGGTCCCGAGCGAGTGGGCCGGAAGATACGCTATCATAGAAGAACCTCCTTGCTTTCCATTCAAAACATCTCTATGCGCTTCGGCGCCAGAATTCTGTTTGAAGACGTCACCTGCACGTTCCTTGCCGGGAGGCGCTATGCCATCACCGGTCCCAACGGCGCCGGAAAATCGACGCTGATGAAGATCCTAGCCGGCGATTTGGAACCGGCCAAAGGGATCGTCTCGCGCCCTAAGAAGTTTGGCGTGCTGCGCCAGGACCAGTTCGCCTTCGACGGGTTCCGGGTGATCGACACCGTGATCATGGGCAATGCGCCGCTGTGGCGCGCGCTCGAAGAACGCGACGCACTGTACGCCAAGCCGCACGACCAGCTCACCGATGCGGACGGCATGCGGCTGGGCGAACTGGAAGGCATCGTGGGCGAAGAAGGCGGCTACACGGCCGAAGCCGACGCCGCGGTGCTGCTGGACGGCCTGGGCGTGGAATCGGCGCTGCACGAACGGCCGATGGGCGAGTTGCAGGGCGGACAAAAAGTTCGTGTGCTGCTGGCGCAGGCTCTGTTCGGTAGCCCGCCTGCGTTGCTGCTCGACGAGCCCACCAACCACCTCG
>PMVV01000316.1:20389-27696 GCA_003166475.1 Bryobacterales bacterium
CAGATCCGCTCGCGCATCGAGGCAGGCAATGCGCAGCGCGAAAAGAAGATCGCCCAGTTGAACGAATTCATCGCGCGCTTTTCGGCGGGCACGCGGTCGAGCCAGGTGATGTCGCGCAAGAAGGAAGTGGAGCGGCTGCAGACTTCGGAGCTGGCGAAGTCGAATATCCAGCGGCCTTACATCCGTTTTGACATGAAGCGGGCGTCGGGGCGGCATCCGCTGGAGATCAAGGGACTGGCGAAGAGCTACGGCGAGTTGCAGGTGATCGACGGATTCACCGCCAGCATCTCGCGCGGCGAGAAGATCGCGCTGATGGGCCGCAATGGCGCCGGCAAGACCACGCTGTTGAAAGCGCTGGTTCGCAGCGCCACAGGCTGCATCGAGGATACCGACCGGCACTTCGACGTGGACGAGGGGATTGTCGCGTGGGGCCACGAAGTGGCCGTGGGATACTTTGCCCAGGACCATTCCGATTCGATCGCGCGCGGGACTACGGCGATCGAGTGGCTGCACGAGTTCGACCCGCAGGCATCGCAGGAGGAGTTGCGCGGCCTGCTGGGCCAGATGCTGTTCAGCGGCGAGGACGCGCTGAAGCGGACCGAGGCCCTCTCCGGTGGCGAGGCGGCGCGGCTGATCTTCTGCCGGCTGATGCTCCAAAAACCCAATTTCCTGGTGCTTGACGAACCCACGAATCACCTGGACCTGGAGTCGATCAATGCCCTCAACATCGCGCTGCAAAAGTACGCGGGAACGGTGCTGCTGGTGACCCACGATCAGGATCTGATCGAGGAGGTGGCCACGCGGATCTGGCATTTCGANNCCCGGGTTCCTTAGCCACCTTCTGGGGAGGATGGCCTGGGGAGTATGGCGCTGGCTGGCGCGAGCGCGGCAGTTGGCCGATTGACAATCGGCCGCAGCTTGCCAAACTGCCCCGCAGAGCAGCATAGCCGCAACCAAAGAGGCGGCCTGAGAGGCCGCCGCAGGCCGAGGGCCTGCCCCACGAAGATTCTGAGCAGTTGTAATACAAAGGCGCCGGTCTCCACTTTCTTGTTGCGCACCCGATGGCGCTGACTGTCGCGCAAGAGGGAGCAAAAGGGACTAGACTGTCTGAAAGGGAGACTCATGCGACCGGCTCTGCGTTTGCTCACGGATGAACTCATCGAACGGATTGTCGCCGAAGCCCGCGACATTCTCTGCCAACTCGGCGTGGAGATTCACAACGAAGCGGTACTCGGCATGCTCGGCGACCATGGCGCCACGGTGGACCGCGGGGGCCGGCACGCCCATCTGACCCAGGGCATCATCGATAAGGCCCTTGCCAGCGTGCCTCACTCTTTCCAGCTTTACGACGTTCTGGGCAACCAGACGCACGATTTCGCCGGCGGCAGCGTCTACTTCACGCCGGGCTCCGCCGCTGTCAACATTCTGGACAATGCCACCGGCGAGATGCGCCAGCCCACGACGGCGGACTACATCCGCTACGTGCAATTGACCAGCGGGCTGAAGCACATCGCGGCGCAAAGCACGGCCTTCATCCCGGCGGACGTGGACGCGCGCATCTCGGACAGCTACCGCCTCTATCTGAGTCTGCTGCACGGCGAGAAGCCGGTGGTGACCGGCGCTTTCTCCGTGGAGGGTTTCGAAATCATGAAGGATCTGCAGTTGGCGGTGCGCGGCGATGCGGCTGCGCTGCGCGCCAAGCCGCTCACGATCTTCTCCTGCTGCCCCACCGCGCCGATCAAGTGGAGCGATGTGACTAGCCAGAACCTGATCGATTGCGCCCGCTGGGGGATACCGGCCGAGTTGATCTCCATGCCGCTTTCCGGATTCATAGCGCCCGTGACGCTGGTTGGCAGCTTGATCCAGCAAACCGCCGAAAACCTGAGCGGCGTGGTCATCAGCCAGATCGCCAGCGCCGGACATCCGCTGTTGTACGGCGGCTCGCCGGCCATCTTCGATGTGCGGTACGAGACCACGCCCATGGGGGCCATCGAAACCATGATGCTGAATTGCGCCAATAGCGAAATCGGCAAATACCTGGGCATGCCGACGCAGGGCTATATCGCGATCAGCGACGCCAAGCGGCTGGATGCGCAGGCAGGCCTGGAGACCGGCATGGGATCGACGCTGGCCGCGCTCTCGGGCATCAACAGCGTCTCCGGACCGGGCATGCTGGATTTCGAAAGCTGCCAGAGCCTGGAGAAACTGGTGGTAGACAACGAGATCTGCGGCATGAGTTACCGGCTGCTGAAAGGCATCGAGCCGCGGGAAGACTTCCCCGCCATTGCGCTCTTCCAGGAGTTGCTCAGCGAGAGGAACCTGCTGATCGCCGATCACACGCGCCGCCATCTGCGCGAGGAGATCGGCTTTCCGGGGCCGGTCATCGACCGCAGCAATCGCACCCGCTGGCAGAAGGAGGGGAAGCTTACGCTGCGCCAGCGCGCGGCCAAAGAGGTTGCGCGCCTGATCGGGCAATCGAAGCCTTCGCGCTTGCCGCAGGCGGCGCAAGCGGAGCTGACTCGTCTGATGGAAAGCGAAGCCCGGCGCTGCGGCATGGATGCTCTTCCTGGCGCCGGCATTTAGTTAAAGCCCATCTGGAGGGCGGCCAATCTTGGCNNGCATGATTGCCCGCCCTCCAGGGAGATGTTCTATTGGATGACTTCGCGACCCACGGCCGTGTTCAACTGGCTGGCGGCGCTCAAATACGATCCCACCAGGTTGATGTAAGCCACCTGTGTGGCCCGGTAGTCGCGTTGCGCATCCAGATAGTCCAGGAGCGCCGCATGGCCGTGCTCGTAAGCGAAGGACATGGCGTCCCGAATGCGTGTGGCGGTCTCCAGATAACCGTCCGTGCCCTTATACGGCAGCAATAGATTCACCGAGCTGACCACCGTGAAGTAGGCCGAATCGACGTCGCTGAATACCTGCGCCTCGGCGGCGTCCTTTTGCCTCTGCGCATGGGTAATGTCGATTTCCGTGCGCAACTTCTCCCCCTGGTTCTTGTCGAAAATGCGCAGCGGGATGTTTACGCTAAACCCGACATAGATGGTGATGGGAGGGTTGCGCCCCAGATCCATGCCGAAAGTCGGATCCGTGGAGCCGTTCGAAACGGCCAGTTTGTGGTCGGTACCGGCTTTGTCGACGGTCTCGACAGCCGCCTTCAGATCCGGCCTGGCCGCCAGCGCCACGGCGTGAAACTCATCGAGCGGCATGGTCCGCTCCTGGAATTCGAACGGCCCCGCCACGTCGAATCGGTCTACCGGGGTGCGGTCGTTGAGCAGCATCAAGAGCGTGATCTTGGCGGTCCGGGCGTTCACCATCGCGGTTTGATAGTCGGATTCGTACTGGGCGCGCTGCAGCACCAACCGGTCCAGGTCCACGCGCGCGATATCGCCGGCTTTGAAGCGCACCCGGTTGATGGTCAGCTCTTTGCCGAAGTAATCCAGGTTCTCTTTAGCACTCGCCAACAAAGCCTTGGCCTGCAGGGTCATCACGAAGGCGCTGCGCAGATTGAAAAGCAGCGTACGTTCCAGGTCCAGTTGCTGCGCTTCGGCGATGGAGGTGCCCTTCTGCGCGCTCTCCAGCCGGAGTTCGCGTTTGTGCTGGCGTTCGTGCAAATAATCGAACGCGACCAGCGGGAAGGCGTAGGCAAACGGACGGTACGGATTGATGTTGAAGGGCTGCAACTGGTCGAGGCCCGCGGTGAGGTTCGGGTTCGGCCGCAGAAACGCGGTGATCTCCTCGGCCTTGGATTCCTGGATATTCAGCACGCCCGCGCGCAGGTTGGGGTTGTCCGCTTCGAACTTGTCTTTCACCTGCTGCCAGGTCAATGTGCTCTGTGCCTGGCACAGGCAACTTCCGAGGAAAACCCCGATTTGTATACGCCAGATCGATCGCCGCATTTTCGCTCCATCAAACCCAATTCTGCTCAAGTGGGGCAGCTCCTTGAGCTGCGGCGGGCTCTCAGCCCGCCTCCGCTCGGGCGGCCTGAGAGGCCGCCGCAGGCTGGGAGCCTGCCCCACTTGCCATCAAACCTGCAAAGTATCGCCGTCCCGCGCCGTCAGCGCATAGAGCACCGGCGCGAGAAAAATCGACAGAAAAAGCCGGGATGCCAGCCCGGCCACGATCACGATGGCAAAGGGCTTCTGCGAATCGCTGCCGATGCCCGTGGACATGGCCGCCGGCAGCAGGCCGAAACAGGCCACCAGCGCCGTCATCATGATGGGGCGTAGCCGCAGCAGCGAGGCTTCCAGCGTGGCCGTCGGGATGTCGTTTCCTTCCAGGCGCAGTTTGTTGATGAACGAATACAGAATCACGCTGGTCTGCACCGCGACGCCCATCAAGGCCACGAAACCCAACATCGACGAGACACTGAAATTGGTGTGCGTGATGCGCAACGCCAGCAGTCCGCCGACCGGCTCCGTCACCAGCACGCTGAAGAAGATGATGAGCGGGAATTTCAAGTTGCCGTACAGCGCGAACAGGATCAGGAGAATCAACAGCACGGTCAAGGGCAGAATGATCTTCATTTGCTCCAGCGATGCCAGGTACTCCTTGTATTCCCCGCCCCAATCGAACTTGTAGCCGATGGGCAGCGTCACCGCCGCCGCCACTTTCCGGCGGGCTTCGCCCACGGCGCTTGCCAGGTCGCGGCCTTCCACGCTGAACTGCACTCCGATGAAGCGCGAATTCGATTCGCGATAAATGAATGACGCCCCGCTTTCCACCTTGATCTCGCAGAACTGGCTGAGCGGCAGATACTGGCCGTCGGGCGTGGCGATAAGCAGGCTCTTGATGGCGTTCTCATCGCTGCGAAATGGCTCCTGCATGCGCACCACCAGGTCGAACTGGCGCTCGCCCTGAATCACCTGCGTGGCGGCCGTGCCGCCCATGGCGGTTTCCACCATGGTGTTGACGTCGCTCACGTTCAGGCCGTAGCGGGCCAGCTTGGCGCGGTCCGGGGTAATCACCAGGGTGGGTTGGCCGAGTTCCCGCACCACCGTGATCCCGTTGATGCCCGGAACCTTGGCGATAATGTTCTTCACCTGCACGGCCCTGTCTTCCAGGGTAGCCAGGTCCGGGCCGAAGATCTTCACCGCCAGCGAGCTCTTCAACCCGGTTTCGGCTTCGTCCACCGCGTCTTCAGCGGGCTGCGTGTAGTTGAAGATGATGCCGGGAAACGCCGCCAGCTTCTGCTGGATGGCTTTGGTCAACTCGGGCTTGGTATGGATGCTGCCTTGCCATGTCTTGTCGTTGTAGGGTTTCAGGCCCACATAGAATTCGTTGTTGAAGAATCCGGTGGTGTCGGTGCCGTCGTCGGGCCGCCCCAACTCGTTGGCGACGGTGGTCACCTGCGGGAAGCTCCGCAGGATATTCCGAATCTCTGGCGACAGATTGGAAGCCTCTTCGAAGGAAATGGTATACGGCGTGGTGGCGCGCACCCACAGCGCGCCTTCGTCCAGGTGGGGCATGAACTCGCCGCCGATCCCTGGAATCAGCATCAGCGACGCGACAAAGATCGCCAGGATGACGGCCACGGTGATCAACCGGTTGCGCAGGCACCAGCCGAGCATTCTGCCGTACAAGCCGCGAATCGCCTCATAGAGCCGCGCGCGCGGCTCATGCACGTGCTTGCGCAGAAAGAAGGAGCACAGCACGGGCAGCAGCGTCAGGGCGCAGAGCAGCGAGCCTAGCAGCGCGAACGACATGGTGTCCGCCATGGGCTGGAACAGCCGGCCCGAAGGCCCCGTGAGCACGTAAATCGGCAGGTACCCGGCGATGATCACCGCAATCGCGTAGAAGATCGGCCGCTCCACGTCGTGCGCCGCCGCCCGGATCACTTCGATGAAGTGAATATCGTGCCGGTCCTTTGCCTCCGCATGCCGGGCGGCCACTTCGCGGAAGATATTCTCCACCATCACCACCGAGCCATCCACGATGATGCCGAAGTCGATGGCCCCGATGGACAGCAGATTCGCGGGAATATGCCGCCAGTCCAGACAGATGAACGAGAACATGAGCGCAAACGGAATGGTCACCGCGACGATCAAGGCCGTGCGCACGCTGAACAGGAACAGGCCGAGGATCACCAGCACCAGCAGCATGCCGCGCAGCAGGTTTTCCTCTACGGTTTTGGTGGTCTCTTCGATGAGTCCCTGGCGGTCGTAATACGGCACCACCTTAACGTCGGGCGGCAGCACGCGTTCGTTGAGCTCCTTGGTCATGGCTTCGACGCGCCGCAGGATTACCTGCGCCTGCTCGCCGACGCGCATCAGGATGACCCCTTCCACCGCTTCGTCCTGGTTCATGTATCCGAACTGGCCGAGCCGCGGCGCGTGGCCGATTTCCACTTTGGCGATATCCTTTACATAGACCGGAATTCCGTTCTTCTCCTGCAGAACGATGTTTCCGATGTCCGCCGTATCGCGAACCAGCCCCAAGCCGCGGATGTAGTAGAATTGCCCGCCCTGGGAATAGAAGCCGCCGCCGGCGTTGGCATTGTTGCTACCGAGTTGCTGGGTCACTTGCGGAACTGTGACACCATAGGCGAATAGTTTGGTGGGGTCCAGCAGCACTTGATACTGCATGTCCATGCCGCCGAAACCCGAATCGTCAGCCACCCCCTGTATGGAGCGGTAATGGCGCTCCAAAACCCAATCCTCGATCACCTTCAGGTCCTGCGGCGAGCGATCCGGACTTTGCAAAACATAACGGTAGATGAGGCCGCTGGGGCTGAACAACGGCGAAATGGTGGGCTGCAGGCCGGAAGGCACATTGGCGTTGGCCATGCGCTCAAAGGCCTGCTCGCGCACGAAGTACGGATCGGCGCCGTATTCAAAATTCATCTCGATGGCGGAAAGCCCATAGAGCGAAATGGAGCGCAGCGCTTCCAGCCGCGGAATGCCGTTCATCTCGATTTCAATCGGAATGCTGACCAGCCGTTCGATTTCCTCGGCGGCGTGGCCGGGCCACTGCGTGATGATTTCCACGTGCGGCGGCGACAGATCCGGGTAGGCGTCGATGGGCAGCTTCTGGAAAGAGATAGCGCCCCAGACCATCAGGGCCAGCGAGGCGATCACTATCACAAATCGTTGCTGCAGGGCGAAGGAGACTAGTTTCGCGATCATGATGTTTGCGCCCTATTGAATCGCGTTGGCGAACTGCAGAAAGAGACTGCCGTCGGCCACCACGGGTTCGCCCGCCCGCAAGCCGCTGGCTATCTCCACCAGCCCGTTCTGTTGCGGCCCGATGGTTACCGAACGTTGCGCGAACTTGCCGGGCGCCGCCTGCACGTACACGATCGGCTC
>PMVV01000240.1 GCA_003166475.1 Bryobacterales bacterium
GTCCACTTTTGTGTCGCGCACCCGGCTTGCAGGCTTGCAGCCATAATTGGCTGCCCCACAAGACGCCATGTTATACTCTTGGCGCGACCTCGTTAGCTCGCAATTCAGGGTCGAGAGGACGGACGGCTTCCCTGCGCTCTCTCGAATTGCCCGGAAGGGGTGTTCTCATGCTCGACTTAACCATCGTTCGCATTATATTCGTGCTCGTCTTAACTGCGTCCGGCTACTTGCTGCACCCGTTTCAAAATAGCTCCTCGATTTGGACCGCATTAGCTGGACTTCTCATCGGCGTTTGCATCATATTCTTCGAGGTCCGGCTCGAGCAAGTCAGCCTGAAGAGGCTGATTGGCGCGGCCTTCGGATCGGTGCTCGGCATCATCGGGGCGTTCTTCATGTCACTCGTGCTGCGCTGGGCGCGGCCGGAGGGCGGAGATCCCTCCCACATGATTCCATTCATACAAGTCTGCCTGCTCCTTTGGATGACCTACGTCGGCATGATCGTGGGCGCAAATAAGGGCGACATGCTCAACCTGTCCGCCTTGGGCGGTATTTTCGGCGGCGAGAAAGTGTCCAGGAAATCGTTCAAGATCCTGGACACCAGCGTCATCATCGACGGCCGCATCGCCGATATCGCCGAAACCGGATTCCTGGATGGCGTGCTGGTAATCCCCCAGTTCGTCCTGCGCGAGTTGCAACTGGTGGCCGATTCCGCCGATTCCATGAAGCGCAATCGCGGACGCCGCGGGCTCGACATCCTGCAACGCGTGCAGAAAATGGCTCACCTCAACGTGCAGATCGTCGAAGACGATTTCCCGCATGTCCGCGAAGTGGACATGAAGTTGATCGAGCTGGCCAAAGTCTACGATTCCAAGATCGTCACCAACGACTTCAATCTGAACAAGGTCGCCCAACTGCACGGCGTGCAGGTGCTCAACATCAACGAACTAGCCAACGCGCTCAAACCCATCGTCCTGCCGGGCGAGACCATGCGGGTCTTCATCCTGAAAGAAGGCAAAGAATATAACCAGGGCGTCGCCTATCTCGACGACGGCACCATGGTGGTGGTGGACAACGCCCGGAAGATGATCTCCAAGACCATCGACATTTCGGTGACCAGCGTTCTGCAAACCACGGCGGGCAAGATGATCTTCGGAAAATTCGACGAGCGCATGCATGCCGTGGCCAGCGCAGGCGCTGGCGCCGACAAGCACGACCGGCCTCCGCGCAAGGCCGATCCGCTCCCGTCCGAGAAAACCACGGTAGAATCGTAGATTGCGGGAGCCGCAAACGGGCGGCCTGGGAGGCCGCCGCAGGCCACGGGCCTGCCCCACAAGATTGCCTATATGAAAGTAGCCGTGATTCTGCCAGCCGCGGGGCTGGGCACCCGCATGGGGCGAACCTCCGCGGAGAAAGCGGGGACCAGCCGGAAGCAGTTCATGCTGCTCGATGGCGCTCCCATCCTGCTGCATTCGGTGCGGAGGTTTGCCGCGTCCCCGCGGGTCCATGAAATCGTGGTGGCCGTCCGGCGCGACGATCTGGACTGGGTTGCGGAGTTGCTCCAGCGCGAAGTCCGCGGCAAGAAAGTGCGGGTGGTGGAAGGCGGAAACTCCCGCCAGCAATCCGTGGAGAATGCCCTGGCCGTGCTCGATCCGGATACCACCCTGGTGGCCGTACACGATGCGGTGCGGCCATTCATCGATCTGGAAACCATCGATAAGGTTATCGACGAAGCCGCCGAAACCGGCGCCGCCATTGTGGGCATCGTGCCGGTGGATACGGTGAAGCAGGTGACCCGCGCCCAGACTAACAAAGCCAGGATCCGCGCCACTCTGCCGCGCGAGAAACTGGTGCTGGCGCAAACGCCGCAAGTCTTCCGTTACGACCTGCTGGTGCGCGCCTTCGCCTCCGCGCAGGCCGACGGCTTCATCGGCACCGACGAATCCAGCCTGGTGGAGCGGCTGGAGGTGGAAGTCAGTGTAGTGCTGGGCAGCGACCGCAATATCAAGATCACCAAGCCCAGCGATATGGACCTGGCGCGCCTATTCCTGGAAGAGGAAACCGCGCCCCGCGAACTGTGAGCGAATACCGCACCGGCCTCGGCTGGGATGTCCACCGGCTGGCGCCCCATCGCCCGCTGATCCTGGGGGGCGTCGCCATCCCTTCCGAACTCGGACTGGAAGGCCACTCCGATGCCGATGTCCTGGCCCACGCCATCACCGACGCCATCCTGGGCGCCGCCGCGCTGGGCGATATCGGCATGCACTTCCCCGATACCGATCCCCGCTGGCAAGGCGCAGGCAGCCTGCTGTTCCTGGCCCACGCCCGCGATCTGGCGTGCGCCCGCGGCTATCGCATCGTGAACGTGGATTCCACCGTCATCCTGGAGCGTCCCAAGCTCACCGGCTTCCGCGACGCCATCCGCCGCCAACTGGCCGCCACGCTGGAACTCGACGCGGACCGCGTGTCGGTGAAGTTCAAGACCGCCGAGAAAGTGGGGCCCGTCGGCGAAGGCCGATCCGCCGAAGCCCAGGCCATTGTCACGCTCCGGCGCGATTGACGGGTGACGGACCGTTCCCGCCGCGATACACTTTGCGGAATTGGACCTTGGCCCGGTGCAGCAGTACGCGCAGATAACCCGGATCGACCTGGAACAGCCGGCAGACCTCGTCTTTATCGGTCTCGTCCAGATAGATGGCTTGCAGGATTCTGCGGTCCTTCTCCGACAATACCGCAAATGCCTGCTCAATCTCCCGTTTCGAATCGGCGTTGACCAGATTGGCATCCAGGTCCACCGTTGGATCGGCCGGATCGTCCATGTTTTCGCTCCAAGACTCCTCGCGCCCGTCCCACCGGCAAAGCTCCCGCACCACGTTATTGCAGACGCCGTTGACGAAGGCGCCGAAGCGCTCCGGGCGATTAACCCCCCGGCCCTCGCGCAGGATGACCAGCACCCGCATCAGGGTTTCCTGCCGGATGTCGTCGATCAACTCGGTGGAGCGCAGGCGCACGCGCAGCTTCAGAAACAGCAGGTTGCCAAAATACGAGGCAAAGTGGTCTCCTGCGCCGGAATCCCCGTCCGCGAGCCGCCGAACATAGTCCTCGTTGAACGATTCAAATATCAAAGCAGGTTGTGCGCCTTGTAGACCTTTATGTTATATTAGCGTCATCCCCGATGCGAAGGGGACCAAGAAGTTATTAATACAGGGTCAAACATGTTCGACGCGACCCGGGCGGAGTCTCCGGACTCCGCCCGGCAAGCTCCGCGCACCCCGCCAAGTTCTCCGCATTTTCATCTCATCGACTGCTATCGATCTGACCGGTATCGTCACAAGGTTCGCGACGCCGTGCCCGCATCGGAATGCACGCGCATGGCAGCCGAAGCGGCATGCGGTCGTTTGCATTGTGGCGCATCGCTACAGCTACGTCCCGCCGCTGGAACTGGGCGGCGATGGGGAACGCTCCATCACATGGCTTGAGGTAGATGCCGCGAAGCGGGCGGGGAAGCCGGTCTTTGCGTTCGTGGTCGATCCGGCGGCGCCGTGGGCCGAAGTTAAAGAACAGGGCAGACTGGTCAGCGAGCCGGAGAATGCCGCCGAGATCAAGGATTATCTCGGGCGCGAGTGCACGCTAGCAACCTTCACCAGTCCTGAGCATCTCGCGGAAGGTGTCGTAATCGCCCTTGCCAACTTCCACGTATACGCCGCAGTAGGCGACCTGACGGCTCACTCTTGGAAGCCTATCTTAGGCCGCGCGCTACAACTCGCCCGGCGCTTGCGCGGGCCGCGGGGCGAAGCGCCAGGATCTGAAGAACTGGCCGCAATCCCCCCGTCGCCTCGGACCATGCCGTGGGGAAAGGCGCCGACGGCACTGGCTGGAACTCCACGAGCGGCTAGGGCACGGTCGGGTTGAGGAAACGCGCCGGGCGCTACGCGATGGTTAGAGAAGGCGCTGCGAGACTCCGGCAAGCAAGCCGAGAGCGTCTCTTTCGGGTGCGCGTTATCTACAGGGCGAAGCTAATCCTTCGGTTGCGCCGGCGGGGCGTCGTCCGGATTATTCACGCTCTTCAAGGAATCCTTGAAACTACGAATGCCCTGGGCCAGACCTTTTCCGAGCTCCGGCAGCTTTTGCGGGCCGAAGAACAGCAGGGCGATGGCCAGGATTATGAGCAAGTGCCTGGGTTGGAGCAGATCTTCAATCATGTTTACGCCTGCCCTGATAGTAGCACATCGGCGAGATGCGCGCTCACCGCGCAGGCTCGATGGGTGCGCGACACAAAAGTGGA
>PMVV01000019.1 GCA_003166475.1 Bryobacterales bacterium
ACCGATGTCAGGCCCGCTGGTGGCGCCGCCGGCAGGTTCTCAATCTTGGGCGGCGCGATCGCCGGCAGGTCGGTGGACGGCTGCTGCACGGCCGCGTCCGGCGCCCGGAAAGCAACCACGCGCCGCGCGGGTGTGGCCGGAACAGAAGGCGGAACCGACACCGGCGGCGCATCCACGCTGGTCTGCTCAACCGCCGGTTGGCGCGGCGGTTCCTGCTTCGCCCCGGCGTCCAGGCTCGGCGCGGGCGCGGGGCCGCTCTCCCCAGGTCTCAGAAACCGGGTGGTCTCCGCGACCGGCGCGCTCCCCGGCGCATCCACCATCAGCCGCACCGCCACGTCGCCGGATTGTCGTGCATAAAAGACGTTGCCGGAGCGCAGATCCGCCGGCGTCAGCTTCACTTGGGTCCGCACCCCATGGTCGTCGATTTCGATCCATCCGCTCTGGGCACGGCTGATCGGCCGCGCCGTGCCATCCCAGGCGATCCGCAGTTGGCCCCCTATATCGGTGGCCGACAGTTTCAAGCCCTGCGCCGCAGGCTTCAGCAGCCAGAATCCCAAAACGGCGATTACCAGCAAGCCCAGACCGGCGGCGTACCATTTCCGCGCTGCGCCGGAACCGCGGAGAGGCGGCTGCGGTGCGGATGCCCACACCGGATGTGGTTCGGCTGCCCGCGCGGCGTTGGGTAACGCCACCCCGGGCGCGGCCGTCGGAATCGCAGGCGCATCCTCCGCGGTCTGGTCCGTGGCGGCTTGTTCCATAGCCACCGGCATCAGCGTGAATTCGTGGTAGCTGCTTTCCGCGCGAATGCCGCCGTCCGCCTCGCGGAAGAAGAAGCCCGCCCGCGTGGGCGCGAAACTGGTGGGCCGGACGATCAGCCCGGCCTGCCAGGGCTGCGGGAAGAAGCGGTTGAAGAAAGCCAGGTCCGCATCCGAAAGCAATACTTCGCTGCGCGTGTGGGCGCGGTACCAGCCGACAGGTTCCATCCCGGCCAGCGCCGCGTCGCCGCCCCACGACTGGAGCGCTTCCGCGAGGGCCACCTCTTCCTTCTCCGAGAGCGCGAAAGACGGGCCTTTGGCGTACTCGCAAACGATCGGCCGCCAAGCCTGGATGCGCACGACGGCCTCTTCATGCGTGCCAAACAGAATGCCGCCGGTCTCCACGCCGCCGTGCGGCACGCGATGGTATCCGTCCACCGCGGCCTGCCGGATTTCGTCGAGCGCCACGGCCGAATACTCGATGCGGAAGGAGTGCCCCGGAGCGCTCCACGTTTCAAATTTCGTCGCCATAGCCGTTCCGGTCATAAACGCCCTGTCAATTTTGCCGTCGCAAGGTTACAATCCTAGCTTAGGTCATTTTATCGAGACTCATCGAATGGCCGAATCGGAGGAATAACAAATGCACGCGCTTCGGACCCGGTGGGCGCAGCTAGCGGCCCAGTCGCTGGCCGTCTTGCTGTGCGCCGTGCTGGCGCGGTCCGCGACTACGGTGCCTCGCATCGAGGTGCTCGAAGGCGACGGAGCCATCAACAATATCCGTCTCCACCGCGCCAAGGAACCGGTGGTGCGGGTGGTGGATCAAGATGGCCACCCCATCCCGAACGTGGCGGTCACTTTCCTCCTGCCGACCCAGGGCGCGGGCGGAACGTTTGCGGACGGGAAAACTCTTATCACGGTGATGTCCGACAAGGACGGCCAAGCCGTGGGGCATGGGCTGCGGCCCAACGGCAGCGCCGGACAATTCCAGATCCGCGTGACTACGTCGTTAGAAGGCCAGGCGGCCACCACCAACATTTCGCAGACGAATGCGGAGCCGGCCGCAGGCAAGGGCTCATCCAAGACCATCCTGATCGTGGCGCTGATTGGCGGCGCCGCCGCCGCCGGCGCGGCAGTCGCCTTGGGCAAAGGCAAATCTTCGTCGTCCACGACCACCACCACCAATACGGGAGCGGTGATCAGCCCCGGTAGTCCTACTTTCGGTCCACCCAAATGACCCGCCAAATTCTAAGATCGATCATGCTGGCCGCGCTGGCCGCCGGCGCCGCATGGGCGCAACTCACGATCAATATAACTTCGCCGCTGCCCACGGCAACGATTGGCACGCCCTACAGCCAGGCACTAGCGGCCTCCGGCGGCACAAGTCCTTATCAGTGGGCGGTCACAGCCGGCAAACTGCCGGATGGATTGTCGATATCGGGCGGCGCGATCCAAGGGACGCCGCTTTCGACAGCGCTCACAGAGACCTTCACCTTGCAGGTGACCGATAGCGCCAGCCCCACCCCCAACACAGCTTCCGGGCAGTTCACGTTGCCGGTGGCCTTGGCTATCACAACGCTTCCGACGCTGCCGGTAGGCACGGTGGGCGTGAACTATTCGCAGACCTTGACGGCCATCGGCGGCAGCGGGACCTACACGTGGGCTGTGACCGTGGGATCTTTGCCCAGCCCGCTCTTGTTGAATTCCGCCACCGGCGCGATCACCGGCCAACCCGCCACCGCCGCCACCTCGAACTTCACCATCCAGGCGACCGACAGCAACCAAGTCACGGCGACCCTGGCGCTTGCGCTGACCATTAACCCGCCATTGGTCATCACCACTACCTCGCCTTTGCCGACCGCTACGGTGGGCGTGAACTATTCGCAGACTCTGGGCGCCACCGGCGGCAGCGGGACTTACACATGGGCCGTGAGCCCGGGATCGTCCATGCCGGGCGGCCTCTCGTTGAACGCAGCCACCGGCGCGATCAGCGGCCCGCCTACTACGGCAGGGCCGACCAACTTCACGATTCAGGTGACCGATACCAACAGCGTGACGACGACCAAACAGTTCGCGCTGACCATCAACCCGGCG
>PMVV01000456.1 GCA_003166475.1 Bryobacterales bacterium
CATGGTGGCAAACTCTTGAATTTGCGGATAAGGTCCCAGTGGATACGCGACGTCTTTCGCGTCCATGCTGAGCAGCATATAGAGTTCGCCCTCCGAGCCCACTGAAAACGTCAAGCGGAATCCAGCGGCCTGGACCGGGGGAAAGTAGTCCGATACGTACCCCCTGTCCTGCCGGAAGCGTACTGGCCGGCGCTCGCGAATCCAGTGGCCGCGCGCGGCAAGCCGAAACAATGCGGCTGTGTGGGGTTCGAGAACACGGCTGAGGGCCACAGTGTCGGGCAGAGTCTCATCGCGAATCGCTGCCAAGAAGTTCCGTCCGGCGAACACCGGCTTCGGCGTGTTGGATGCCTCAAGTAGTCGCTCGATCAGACGTTCCACCACCTGGGGAACAACGTCGGGACTAAGCTGGCCTTCATTCGAGGCCGCGCCCTCCGGCATGCCCAGATTTTCGAGATAGTAGAGGTCCAGTCCATCGTCCTGGTGGGTGCGGAGACTGCGGACGGCGAGTAGCGCCTGGAGCAGCACGATGAACGATTGCGGCCCTGGCATGGCGGGATTCTCCGTGATCGCCTCGCTGGCGATTTGGATGTATTGTCCCGAGAAGATCCACTCCGCGCGTGATAGGGCTTGCTTGGCCTCCCACTTCTTACGCATGGCCCACAACGATTCGGTGGGCGATTGCTGAAGGTCGGCGACTTCGAGTCGAGAGTCCAACTGGTCGTCCTTGGCCGATTCCAGGAGAATCTTGGCGACGTCCGACGTAGAAACAGACTCTCCCCGTCCACTCGAAAGAACCTGCTTGGATCGCTCCAGGAACTCGCGGAGAGTATCGGAGATTCGGATGGACAGAGTCTGCTGTTGCGGCTTTCGCTCCATTAAATCAGCATATTACCACACCCGAGTACGATATACAACTATTATTATATGAGTGTTTACAAAACACGTTGCATCGATACAAAATAGATGGCATAATGAATCCAGACGGACCCTCTGCGGGTTCGGGATGCCTGTTATGAGCGGATACCCCGGTCGAAGTGCCCTGTCGGTTCCAATTCTCGACACAACCTTCGAGCCGCACTACAGCATCGGCGAGCTGGCCCGGCAATGGAAACTCGGGCGGGAAACCGTCCGCTTGCTGGTGAAGAACGAGCCTGGAGTCGTGAGAATCCGTATGGGGCGAAGCAAGGCAATGACGCGATACAGTATTCCAGAGTCGGTTGCCCGGCGCGTGCACACGAGATTGTTCAATCCAGCGGCATAGAATGTCGACGGCTTTGCGGGCGCGACGTAGTGGACTTTTGGTCGACACCAACCGAGTCTACGCGGAGAAGAGGTTGTGCTAAAATGATTGAAGCAGAAGGGTTTGAAGCCGTGGCGACGATGATCTCAATCGGTGAGAAAGAGCGTGCAAGACGGGAGCGAGCGCTCGGCGACACCATTGCGAATCTTCGAATCGAGAATCTGCATTTGGACGACGAATCGCGACGCATCTTTCAACGGCATGTGGATGGCGAGATCGGCTTGGAGGAATTCCGCGCCGCAATAGACGAACTGAATGAGCGACGGTTCGGACCCCTATCTGTATCCCGGAACGGACGTTCTTAAGAACGTTCCCGGCCTTCGTGAAGCTGGGCAATTAGCCGCTTTCGAGAGCGTCAATACCGCTGCCCGCATCTACGAGATCCTGCAAAACCCAATTCAGGGAGCTTTCGACGCCGCCCACCTAAAGGCCCTTCATAAACGCGTCTTTCAAGACGTGTTCACCTGGGCAGGGCAATTTCGCACAACTCTGTTGGGAAAAGCGGAATACGTTGGGCAGCCGCCGAGTTGGTTTACGCCGCCGCATCTGCTCGAACACGAAGCGGAGCGGATCTTTGACTCGCTAGACCGGGCAAATCTCTTCCGCGGGCTCGCCAGAGTTGAGTTTGCGCGCCAGGCTGCCTGGTTGCTGGCAGACATCAATGCACTACATCCATTCCGGGAAGGAAACGGAAGAACTCAGAGGTTGTTCGTCGCCGCGATTGCGCAGCACGCTGGGCACGATGTCCATTTCGATGTGGTCAGCCGAGAACGAATGGTTCAGGCGAGCATCGCTGCGAATCACGGAAGGCCCGGCATGATGAAACGGATGTTTGAGGAGATCACCGACGCCAGCCGCATTCAACCATTGCGGCGGGCGATTGCTTTCCTTTCCCGCGAAAAGATCAATTGGAACGAGATGTATATCGCGACCACAGCGCCGGGCGAAGAATATAGCGGCAAACTGGTCGGCCGCGACGGGGATGCGTTCATGATCCGGACAGACGACAATCGGATTCTCGTGGGACGTGCGGTTGATATCGATCCGACACTTCGCAGTGGGGAGCATCTTTCATTTCGTACCGCACGGTAGGGCTGTAGGCTACGCCCGCGGCGCGTCACCCGCATCGTCCCGCGCAAGCGCCAACTGGTCGCTAACGATCCAAGATGTTAATCTAGCTTCGTCTGGGACGGAAAAAGACACACATAACTTACAGCATTCCTGCGTCGGCAGCAGAACGGATCACACGCGGTTGCTCAATGGAGGGCATTGAACCGGAAGAGTAAGTTGTGCGAAAGATGCGGGGAGGAACATAGACAAGCGTAAAAGTCGATGCAAGAAGTGCGGGAAATGCGGAAAGGTTCAAATTGCGTATGCAACTGACGAACGGACTGTGCCCGTCACCGCGTTCGCCGTTGGTGCATTACCTGATGATGTGCCGTGCTAGCCTAGCTTCGGAATTACGGCAAGCTTGGGTTTGTCCTCGAAGGCGTTCTTCAGAATATGCGTGAGCCGGGCTTGGCGCTCAGGCACCCATCGGCCATAGTGGACGCGCACTGTCTTCTCATCATCCCCCAATAGATCAGCCACTTCGGCAACCGGCACACCCTTCTCCAAGAGTATTCGGGCGAAGGTATGACGGAAACGATGCGGTGTAGGCGGCTCCTCGAATTCTCCGGCCAACTCAAAAACAGAATTGATCTTTCGGCGCCACATATCGGTGACCGTTTCGAGCCGGTCGGACTGACCGACGATGAATGGACGCTCACCCTTCAACCGAGCGCGGGCGCTGAGCCGGTCGCGAAGCCAATCTGGGATGTACGTGAAGACATCACCGCCGTTTTTCTTGGCTCGCAGGAACACTTCATTGCCCTTGATTCGGTTCATGTGGAAGAGGCCGACATCTGAAATTCTGAGGCCGGTATAGACCATCATGAGAATGAAGTCTTTCACGTCATTTCCGGTCCATATGCCGGAACCCCTACCGCTGGACCAGGCGAGTGTCGGCATTCGGTCGCAGGCGGTCAAAATCCTGTGCAGTTCATCATCTGTGAACGGTGCTTTGTTGGCAACTCGGTTCGCTCCCATTGGCGGCTTGATGTCTGCGGTAACGGGATTTTCGGCGATCCATTTCCGATTGAGGCAGAAGCGGAAGAAAGCTCGAAGCGTGCCGAGGCGTTTGCCTTTAGCCCTGGCACCAAGTTCCCAGCCAGCATAGAAAAGGTCGATGTCGCCGGAGGTGATCTGATCGAGCATCACGTAGCCGCGGCGGTCGGCAAAGGCGGTGAGTTGGCTGGTGAAGGTTCGATATTTGCGGAGCGTTGCCGATGCGATCTTCGTCCCTTCGCGGTTGGACAAGAAAACCTTTATGGCATCGGCGAGAGCAATTCGGTCAGGCGTCGCCGGTTCTGGCTTGGCCGGTTTTGGCTGGGGATTTGTGGTCCACGCGCCGGTTGTATCCCACTGAGCGGCTATTGCCTTGGCCGCGTCCCATTCCCATTCGCCGGTGTTCTGACGCTTGAATACACCCTGGAGGGTTCCCGACGCAAATACGGGGCACTCGCATCGTTTCCAGCCCTTCTTGCGCTCGTCATATTCGCTGGAGCGGGTGTTGTGAGCGTGGCTTGCTTTGCAGTTCTGCCGGTGTCGACGATAGAAGGAAAGCATGCCAACATTCTAGGTCATATTGGCCCATTTTGCACCAGATTTTGATGATTTGCTAGTAAATACTTTAAAATCAGTGGCGGTGAGGGTGGGATTCGAACCCACGGAACCCGTAAAGGTTCAACGGTTTTCGAGACCGCCCGATTCAACCGCTCTCGCACCTCACCGTTGATTCCAATCTACCTGATTTGGGGTCCGTTTTGCAATCCGGCCTGGCGGGGCTCAAGCCCCGCGCGGGCTCAAGCCCGCCCTCCAGGCGCGGCTTATGATACGCTAATTCAGCACCACGGATTAGAGGAGCACTCGCAATGATTATTGGCGTTCCCAAAGAAGTGAAAGATCATGAGACACGGGTAGGCCTGGTGCCCAGCGGCGTGACGGCGCTGCGCGAGGCCGGGCACGAGGTTTTGGTCCAGTCCACCGCGGGCGCCGGCAGCGCGCTCACGGACGGCGAGTATGCCGAGGCCGGCGCGACGATCCTGCCCACGGCGGCGGAAGTCTGGCGGCGGGCCGACTTGGTGGTCAAGGTGAAAGAGCCGCAGCCCTCCGAGTACGATCATTTGCGGCCCGGCCTGATCCTGTTCACGTATCTGCACCTTGCGCCACTACCGGAGTTGACCAATCGCATGCTGGAGGCCAAGGTCAACGGCGTGGCGTATGAGACCATTCATGACGTCGACGGTTCGCTGCCCTTGCTCACGCCGATGAGCGAGGTGGCGGGCCGCATGTCCGTACAGGTGGGCGCGCAGTATCTGGAAGCGCCCAATGGCGGACGCGGCGTGCTGCTGGGCGGCGTGCCGGGCGTCGCGCCGGCAAATTGCGTGATCATCGGCGGCGGCGTGGTGGGCACCAACGCGGCCAAGATCGCGCTGGGCATGGGCGCGCACGTGGCTATTATCGACCGCAATCTGAACCGCCTGCGGCAGCTTGACGACATCTTCGGCGGGCAGATCGTGACGCTGGCTTCCAACTCATGGACCATCCGCGAGAATCTGAAGACCGCAGACCTGGTGGTGGGCGCGGTGCTGATACCGGGAGCGTCCGCGCCCAAGCTGGTGCGGCGCGAGATGATTGCCAACATGAAACGCGGCGCGGTGGTGGTGGATGTGGCCATCGATCAGGGCGGCTGCTTCGAAACTTCGCACGCTACCACTCACACCGAGCCCATCTACTTTGTGGAGGGCGTGCTGCACTACTGCGTCTCGAACATGCCCGCGGCGGTGCCGCATACTTCCACTTTCGCGCTGACCAACGCGACCTTCCCCTATCTGCTGGAACTGGCGAACAAGGGGCTGGAGCGCGCCTGCACCGAGCACGCGGGACTGCGGGAAGGGGTCAACACATACAGCGGCTTCGTGACGCATGCGGGCGTGGCGGAGTCGCAAGGGCGCCAATGGCGCGACGTGCGCGGTGTAGTATAAGGGAATAAAGCCATGCCAGCCAGCGCGCAGCAAACCGAGATTCCTCCCCAGCCTCTCACCGCGTTGACGGAAGAAGAGAAGCTGTTTCAAACCACCGTGCGCCAGTTCGCGCGCGAGCAAATCGGGCCGCACGTCCGCGAGATGGACGAGGCCGGCATTTTCCGCAAGGACATTATCCGCCAGTTCTTCGAGCTGGGCCTGATGGGCATCGAGATCCCCGAAGAATACGGCGGGAGCGGCGGCAGCTTCTTCCAATGCATTTTGGCGGTGGAAGAACTGTCGGCCGTGGACCCTTCGGCCGGCGTGATCGCCGACGTGCAGAACACCATCGTCAACAATGCGATTCTGAAATGGGCCAACGCCGCGCAAAAGACGAAATATCTGCCGCGCCTGGCCACCGACACGGTGGCTTCTTACGCGCTTTCCGAAGCCGGATCGGGATCGGACGCGTTCGCCCTGGCCACGCGCGCAGTGGACGCCGGCGACCATTTTCTGCTGACGGGCCGCAAGCTGTGGATCACCAACGCAGCCGAATCGGGGCTGTTCCTGCTGTTTGCCAACGCCGATCCGGATGCGGGATACCGCGGCATCACGGCGTTTCTGATCGAGCGCGAGTTTCCGGGATTCCAGGTGGGCAAGAAGGAAGACAAGCTGGGCATTCGCGCGTCGTCTACCTGCGAACTGATCCTGGACAACTGCCGCGTGCCGAAGGAGAACGTGATTGGCGCGGTGGGCAAGGGTTACAAGATCGCCATCGAGACGCTGAACGAGGGACGCATTGCGATCGGCGCGCAGATGATCGGCCTGGCGCGCGGGGCATTGGACCACGCGGTGGCCTACGCGCGGGAACGCAAGCAGTTCGGCAAGATCATCGGGGAATTTCAGGGCGTACAATTCCAGCTTGCGGTGATGGCCACCGAAGTGGAGGCGGCGCGGTTGCTGGTGTATAACGCCGCACGTTTGCGGGATGCGGGACTGCCGTTCCAGACGGAAGCCGCGATGGCCAAGTACTACAGCTCGGAGATTGCCGAGAAGGTGGCTTCCAAGGCGATCGAGGTACACGGCGGCGTGGGGATCACCAAGGATTACCCGGTGGAGAAGCTGTACCGGGACGCCAAGATCGGCAGGATCTACGAAGGCACCAGCAACATCCAGTTGCTGACGATCGCCAAGAAGCTGCTGGGCGGCAAGTAGGGAAACCGGCGGGTCCTGGCAAGCGTCTCTTGCAAGAGGGAAATATGCATCGATTTGCCCAAATGGCATTGCTTACGGCGATGTGCGTGCCTGTCTGGGCCGCCGACGACAATAAGCCCGCGCCAACTCCGGCGGCCGCTGCGGCAACCGCTCCCGCCACGGCCGCCACGCCCGCTATCAATGAGGACGAGATCATTCGCAAGTTCGCCGCCAAGGAGAAAGAGTTCTCCGAGGCGCTGCAGAACTACGTCTACCGGCAAACCTCGAAGATTCTGGAACTGGACGACTCCGGGGACGCAGTGGGGAAGTATGAGCAGACGGCGGATATGACTTTTACGCCGGAGGGCAAGCGCACCGAACATGTGGTGCGCGCGCCTGTTTCCACGCTGCAGAACCTGATTCTGACAGGGGAGGACCTGGAAGACTTAAAGAACACGCAACCCTTCGTCTTGACTACCGACCAGCTTCCCTTGTATGACATCCATTACCTGGGCAAGCAGAACGCGGACGAGATCTCCTGCTACGTTTTCGCCGTGAAGCCCAAGAAGCTGACGCCCGGGAAGCGATTTTTCGAAGGGCAAATTTGGGTGGACGATCGCGACTTTCAGATCGTGAAGACCTACGGCAAGGGCGTCGGCTACCAGAAGAAGAGCGACGACCAACAGTTTCCTAAGTTCGAGACTTTGCGCGAGCAGATCGACGGTAAGTACTGGTTTCCGACTTACACGCATGCCGACGATACGCTGCACTTTAAGGATCACCCGCAGAAGATTCGGATGCTGGTGACTTACAAGGATTACAAGAAGTTTGTGGGTAAGTCTACGATTCAGTTCGGCGATGTGGTGGACGATAAGTCGAAGGGTCAGGCCAAGCCTGAGGTGAAGAAGCAATAGCCGATCGGGTCCTGGAGGACCCGCGCAGGTGTGGACGCCCGCCCCACAACTACTGCGGTCGAATGGCGGGCATTGGCCGGGACGATGGCGACTATGCCCGGGCGGGCGATCCGGGTCAGGCCGTCGCTGGTCACTTCGAGTTCGCCCTCGATCACCTCACAGACTTCTTTCTGGGGATGGAAGTGCTCGTGGATGGACGAGCCACGCTTGAAGTCGCAGTGCGCGAAGGCCATGCTGGGCGAGTGGAAATAGCGTCCGTGCCAGCCGAGCGGGCGCTCGATGGCTGTTGGTGACGTTTCTGCGCCGCTGTCTTTGAGCGAACCAGCGCATTCGCAAGTAATGTGACGTTAAGACGATGCCTCGACCGGCGCTCGGGCCCGCCATTCCATGGCGGCCAGTGCGAACATCGCTATGGTCACAAGAAACAGTCCGGTCGCAATCAACCGCTCTACCGATCCAACGTGTCGATCAGGATCCCACCCGGACACAAACTCGATCCAGTCCGGGAATACTGGAGTAATTATGGCCAAAAAACCGGTAATCGAAGCTAAGCCTATCTCGAACCAGAGCCGGCGCCGAACATTCTTTCTCACTCGAACCTCCAGATATGCTCGTCTCAGTCAAAATGGGTGCGGTCACTCCTCTTCGCGACCCTCGTCATCATCCTCACAGCAGCAGGGGTAACCCTGCTGGCAACAGGATTCATTGTGCCGCTCATTGCAACACCCCTTGCGGCAGTTCTCGCAATTTTCTTTGCAGCAGGAGTCCCAAACCGTGTAAGCCAGGATCTCGAGAATCTTAACGGGTGTAGCGGGGTCGTCGCTATCGATCACCAGTTCACAGGATCTTGAGCACTTTTCGGTAGCCCGGTATTGAATGACGACAGCCAGACAGGAACCGGGGTGCAACTTCGCCGGGAAAGGATTGTGGAGCAGCCTCCAATGACGGCTCTTGCGCTTGAAGTGCACGCTGGTCACGTTCAGAGCGCAGTCGCCGACGTTACAGATGGAAATGGTGCGATCTGCGCAACAGCAGGCGTTCACGCCGCCAAAGATAGTGGAGCCGGTTATGGCGAGCCGCCCGGCGGGCGCGTCGCCTTCAACCTTAATCACATGCGGAGAGGCTGGATCGGTACTGACAATCGTGATTTCCGCGGACTTTTGACCAAAACTGGTTGGCCTAAAGCGGATTGGAACCGGAAGAAAATTGCCAGCCGCAATGACGAGCGGATAGGAAAACACTTCGGGCGCCTCAAACTCGGCGGATGAGGACGTAATCGCACTCACTGAAAGAGCGCAATAGCCGCTGTTATTCAAAATCAGCGGCTCATCCGTGTGTGAGCCCACGCAGACCTTGCCGAAATGGCCCTTGTCCGCGATCATCAAAGTTAACCGCGACAACTCGCCATCGCCCGAAACTTTGAGGTGGTGCGGACTAGCCGGGTCGGTACTAGTTACGGTGAGCGTTGCTAGTCTTAAGCCGGCTACAGTTGGTTCGAAACGGATCGGTACCGTTAGCGAATCTCCAGCTCCGATTGCCAATGGGTACGACAATACCTCCGGGACAACAAAGTCGCCAAGCGAGGAAGTAATGCCGGTCACCAAAAGTGCGCACCGGCTGCTGTTATTTATGACCAATGGCTTATCAACGAAGGAGCGGACGCAGACTTTGCCCAAAAATCCCTTGTCTGCGATTACCAGGCTGAGCCGTGCCGTGTGCCCATCGCCCGACACCTTGATTTTGTGCGGGCCAGTTGGATCGCTGCTGAATATCGCGATAGTGGCGTTCTTAACGCCAGCGCTCTTCGGTTCAAACCGGATCACTACGTCGACAGATGACCCGGGGCCTAAAACCATCGGATACGCGACGACGCTTGGCGTCAAGAAATCAACCGAAGACGACGCGATGCCGGTTATGTAAAGCGGACTGGAGCCGGAGTTGTCGATGGTCAATATTTCGTCTGCGAACGCGCCCACACAAACGTTGCCGAAGCGGCCGCTGTTTGCTATGGAAGTGACCAGGAATGCGAGCTTGAAGCCAGCGCCCCAGATCTGTTCAAAGCTGTTGCTGCGGCGGTCGGTCCAGCAGGCAAAGTACCTGCCCGCATAGCCGGTCAGACCGATGTAGTCTCCATATTCCTGCTGATTATCTTCGGCTCCGGTCGCCTCGTCGGTTTCGGCCGTGGTAATCCGCTCGGCAGCGCTCCAGGTGACGCCACCATCTTTCGAAGCCTGCATCCAAATATCGGTCTTCACCCGGTTGGGATCTTTGATGGTGTCGTAATAGACTACCGCCAGGATTCCTGTCGTATCGTCTACAACCAAGCGTGGGAAAAATTGGTCGTTTAGGAACGGCTGATCGTTGAGTTTTTGCTTTGGCCCCCAGGTGGCGCCGCCGTCCGTTGAACGCGCGAAGAAGATTCGGGTTTTGCAGGGCGAAGCGACGTTGCCTATGGGTTGATCAACCTCGGCGTTGCAGCCCGGTCCGCCATTCAGATCGTGCCAACAGGCAAATACCAGATCTTCAGTTGCCGTGCGGAACGCGCCACCGGTAACATAAATCAATGTTCCAATCGTGCCGCCGCCGTTTGTCAATCTGGCGTCTTGCGCCGGTATCTTAATCGTGAACGATCCCGATGTTGCCGCAATTTGGATGGGACCGCCCGCCAACGCATTAAACGAAGCGCCGCCATTGTTCGATTTCGCTACGCGCAGAGTCCTCCCACCCGCGTCCGGCCAGAAGACGAAGACATCTCCAAACGAGTTGGTCTTAACATCGCCGCCATCGGCAGTGAAAGATGTCTCAAAACCGCTCACTTGGCTGGGCGTCTGCCAGGTTCCTGCGGGCCCAACACGGACAGACACCCAGCACTGGGCATTGAGGTGCCAGACCGCGTACATGTTGTCTCGAAAGGGCGACGATGGAACACGATCCACCCACAACAGGGGTTTGTCGGTGGACGTCTGCGTTCCGGAGACGACTGAATCGAAGGTCCACGTCTGACCGCCGTCAATGGATTTGAAAGACCGGACGATTAAGGGTCCACTGAGCTGGATGGCGATGGTGAGCGCCCACGCAGTTCCATCCGACGTCCAGCCAACGGCCGGATCGCTCTGAAAGCTATCACCTACGTTGAGTGGCAGATTCGACTGATTCCATGTAGCGCCACCGTCGTTCGACCAATACTGGGCCTGTGTGGATGCGGCATTACTGTTCGATCCGGCAATAATCAGCCGCAAATCGACTGGGTTGACGCTTATGTCCGACTCGCTATAGGGATTGGCAGTGTCCTGGGTGATCGGAACATTCGTCGGCATGATCAGAGCCTCCCCTCGCCCTCTTCATTGAGGTTTGGCCTGTGTTTCTTGGTTTGTTCCTCGCCTTGAACGGGCAGATCCTGATGACGCCTCATCCATCCCCCAATCTCTTTGAGAATTAGTGGATAGGCAACGGTCCTGTACCAATCGACTTCCGGATGCGCTTTTCGCCAGTAGACTCGCAGCCATGGCGGATACGGCAGTTGATCATGGGCCTCCTCCGGATATAAGAGATCGAAGTCCTGATTGTCACGAATGAGCTTTTCCAGCGCGCTTCCAGGCGTCACTTTCATCGCGGCAAGCTGTTCTTCGAGTGTCGGCCAGTGCGGCGGACGAGACTTACCTTTGGGTTCCCTGGCCATAGCATTCCCTCCTGGCGCCCATCAGCGGAAGATACAAGACAGCACCTTCTTCGGGATTCCCATTTTGTCCCGACAGTTGCATTATCCGCTCCTTCGCCTCGGCAAGCAAGCTATTTTTTCCTCTTCGTCGCAAAAACAGAACCCTCCGCGGCGTGGTGCTGAGCTGACAACCCCATTTCTCTCCAGTCCGCCCCAAAAGCAAGCCGGAGCCATGCGGACGGCTGGTGAAACATGCCCGCTATTACTTTACTGGTTTACTGGCTATTGTTGGCAGAAAGCCATCGGAATGTAACACGCAAGCATCGCTTTCCCAATCACGAGCTTCAGCAGATCGCCTGGCGATGCTCCAAGGGCCAGGCGAGTGGCCATCTCATGCACCCTTTGCGCCACCGAATAAGAGAGCACTCCATAGATCGCGCGTATGGTCAAAATACTGGAACGAAATGATGGGCAAAGGCTTATGATGGATTCTAGTCATGGCGGATAAAAAGAATTGGCTCCAGTTGCCGGCTTACGCGACCGGTTCCATCAATCAAGCTAACATCTACTTTGCCGCTGTGGCGAGTTGGCTGGGTGCGGCCTTCGACCGCGCTTCCGGCGGGTTGGAAAACTCCAGGGATTGGTTGTCTACCGGGCTCCATTTCAGGCTGATCGCGTCGCGGATGTAGTTCTGATAGACGCGCCACGGCGCCGTGGAACCCTGCTTCGGCCAAAGCGCCAAGGCGCGCTGCATGTAGCCAGGCGTGAACTTCTCGACGAAGGGCGCCACGGCCGTCTCGCCGCGGCTCTGGGGCGTGACCTGGCGCGCGCCTTTGCGATCCATGCGGTTCAACAAGCGACAGACATAGGTACAGATCAGGTCGGCTTTGAGCGTCCAGGACGCGTTAATATAGCCGAACACGGAAGCCAGGTTGGGCACGCCCGATAACATCACGCCTTTGTACGCCAGCGTCTGGCTCAGATCGACGCTGCGGCCGTCGACGGAAAGTTCGGCCCCGCCGAAGGCTTGCAATACCAGGCCCGTCGCGGTGACGACGATGTCCGCTTCCAGTTCCTGGCCCGATTGGAGGCGGATGCCTTTTTCGGTGAAGGTTTCGATCTGGCCGGTGACCACGCTGGCGCGGCCGGATTTAATGGCCTGGAACATGTCTCCGTCCGGCACCACGCAGAGGCGCTGTTCCCACGGATTGTAGCTCGGGGTGAAGTGGGTTGCCACGTCGTGGCCGGGGCCCAATTCCCGCTGCACCTTTTTGACGATGCCGGTCTTGACGAAATTGGGGAAACGTTGCGCCAGTTGGTAAATGTAGATCATGAGGGCGACGTTCTTCCACCGGCCGAGCTTGTAAGCCCACATGGCGGGGAGAAAGCCGCGCAGCCAATTGGCGATTTTGTCCTGTGCGGGCAGCGAAACGATATAGGTCGGCGAACGCTGCAACATGGTCACGTGGCCGGCGGTCTTGGCCATGGCGGGCAACAGCGTCACGGCGGTGGCGCCGCTGCCGACGATGACGACGCGCTTTCCGGCATAGTCCAGATTTTCGGGCCAGGCTTGCGGGTGAACCACGCGGCCCTGAAAGCGGCCGATGCCGGGAAATTCCGGCATGTAGCCCTCGGAATAGCGGTAATAGCCGGCGCAGGAGAACAGGAAGTTGCAAGTCAGCGTACACGGCTCTTCGCTTCCGTCGGGCGATTGGCGCAGAGCTTCGACGGTCCATTGCGCCTGCTCGGAGGACCATGCGGCGCGCTGAATGCGATGGCCGAAGCGAATGTGGCGGTCGATGCCTTCGTCGCGCGCGGTGGCTGCGATGTAGTCGCGGATGTCGTCACCCGGAGAAATCATCTTGGGGCTGGTCCACGGGCGGAATGAATAGCCCATGGTCAGCATGTCCGAGTCCGAACGGATACCAGGGTAGCGGAACAGGTCCCAGGTGCCGCCGATGCGCGCGCGCTGTTCGAGGATGACGTAGGTTTTGTGCGGGCAGAGTTTCTGCAGGTGATGGGCTGCGTCGATGCCGGACAGGCCGGCACCCATGATCAGCACGTCGAAATGTTCGATCGCCATTCGGCCGCTCCGAGTTGATGTGTTAGACGAAGATAGCACAGCGCCGCATAGCCGCAGCCAAAGAGGCGGCCTGAGAGGCTGGCTCGATCTGGACGGAAACGACGGAATTGCGAAGGCGATCAAAGCGCTCGGTAGGCTGGACGAGACTGCTGATCTGGAAGTGGCGGATGCAGGAGTTCGGAAGCGAATCTATGAGTCGAAAACCAACCGTAAGCTATTGAAAATTGGAGGGCTGCCAGAAGCCGGCTGAAAGCCGGCTGCGGGCAGGATTGCCCGCCCTCCAATTCTCCGCATGCTGCGAAGATTTTGACCAGATGGTATCCTCGAAGGAGCAGGTCTTCCCGGAAATCAACCTTGAAAATCGGTTTTGTCAGTTTGGGCTGTCCCAAAAACCTGGTGGATAGCGAAGTCATGATGGGCCAGCTTGTGTCGCGCGGACACGAGCTGACGCCGCATCCGGACCAGGCCGAGGTGTTGGTGGTGAACACCTGCAGCTTCATCGATCCCGCCAAGCAGGAGTCCGTGGACACCATCCTGGAGATGGCGGAATACAAGAAGATCGGCCGCGCCAGGAAGCTGATTGTGGCCGGATGCCTGGTGGAGCGCTATCGCGGCGACATCCGCCGGGACATGCCGGAGGTGGATGCGCTCATCGGGACCAACGAACTGGAACGCATCGTGGGCCTCTGCGAAGGCTGGGCCGAGGAAGGCGGCGCGGACCCTGCGCCCGCGTATCTCTACCACGACTTGACGCCGCGCGTGCTGGCCACGCCGGGCCACTACGCTTACATCAAGATCGCGGAGGGCTGCGATCATCCCTGCACGTTTTGCGTGATCCCGCAGTATCGCGGCAAGTTTCGCAGCCGGCGCTTCGAATCGGTGATTGCGGAGGCCACGCGGCTGTTTCAGCACGGCGTGCGGGAGATCAACCTGATTGGGCAGGACACTACTTGCTTTGGCGAAGACCTGGGCATCCAGGACGGGCTGGCGCTGCTGCTGGCGCGCCTGGCGCAGATCGAAACGCCGCGCGAGAAGTGGATCCGGTTTCTGTACGCGTATCCCAACAAGGTGACGCAGAGGCTGTTGGACACCATGGCGGCGCACGATGCGCTGGTGAAATACATCGACATGCCGCTGCAGCACGCCAGCGCGGCGGTGTTGAAGCGGATGAAGCGCGGCGCATCGGGCGATATTTTTCTGAAGTTGATCGAGCGCATCCGCCGCACCATTCCGGGCGTGGCCATCCGGACCAGCTTCATTGTGGGCTTTCCCGGCGAGACGGATGGCGATTTCGAGGAGCTGTGCGGGTTCGTGAAGGCGGCGGGCTTCGACCGGCTGGGTGTGTTCTCGTATTCCGACGAAGACTCGAGCGGCAGCTATGGGCTGGATGGGAAGGTGGACGCGCGCACCATCTACAATCGCAAGCGGCATTTGATGGCGGTGCAGCGCAAGATCGCGCGCGCCCGCAATCGCAGGCTGGTGGGATCGGAAGCGACGGTGCTGGTGTCGGGCGTATCGGCGGAGACCGATTTGTTGTGGGAAGGGCGCATGCCTACGCAGGCGCCGGAGATCGACGGCGTGACGTTGATCAACGATTTCGAGGGTGGAGAGCCGCGTCCGGGGCAGATGCGCAGGTTGCGCATCACCGAAGCGCACGATTACGATCTGGTGGGGACTTTGCTGGGGGGCGGCGAGGAGGCGAACTGGCGAGGGGGCGATTCGCACGCTCCTCTGGTGCAGATTGGGGCGGCTATATGAGGTGCCCCATCTGTAAGAAGGAAGTCAAGCTTGGCGATCCTGAGGCGCCGTTTTGCTGCGAGCGCTGCAGGATTATCGATCTGGGGAATTGGGCTTCGGAAAAATATGTGATCTCTAGTCCGGCGCGGCCGGAGGAGTTGCGCGGTGGGGATGACGATGATGGGGGGTAGCGAAGGGGGCGGCCTGAGAGGCCGCCGCAGGCCGAGGGCCTGCCCCACTATCGTCTCCACTTGGTTTGGGTGCGGGTACTTTCCAAAGGCTCCGGGCACGGTGGGGTCGGCTGCGGCGATCGGGATCGCGATTCTGATCGAATGGTATGCGGGTTGGAGACCGGTGGAGTTCGGCGCGCTCGCTCTGGTGGTGTCGGCTCCCGCCATCTGGGCGGCGGGTGAAACGGCCCGGCAGGCTGGCATGAAGGACCCGCAGTTTGTGGTGGTGGATGAAGTTGTGGGGCAGTGGCTGGCGCTGGCCGGCGCGCGCGCGCTGAATTGGAAGGCTTGGCTGGCGGCCTTTGTGCTGTTCCGTTTGTTCGATATCTGGAAGCCGTTTCCAGTGCGCCAACTGGAATCGCTACCCGGCGGCTGGGGCATAGTGGCCGACGATCTGATGGCAGGCGTGTATGCCGCACTTGTCTTATTTCTGGCAGGATGGTTCAATCTTTATTAAATATGGCTATTCG
>PMVV01000419.1:0-5420 GCA_003166475.1 Bryobacterales bacterium
CTCCCGGATTGGGCGCCACGCCCACGATGGTGTTGATGCGATCGATGGGCACGAACTTCACCGCATTGGCCTTGTCGGAAAGCGAGACTGCTTTGAAAATCGACTCCAGTTGCTTCACCAGGTCCGTGGGCCGGCCGTTGGAGACCTCGAAAAGGTGTACTCGCTGGCTGACGAAAGCGTCGCTGTCGAACAGCGCCAGCAGATCCATGGTGCGCTTCATGTTGCGGTTGTTGTCCTGCAGGATCAGCAGATTCGCCGGGTCGTAGGTGGCCGCCGCGGCGCCCTCGCCCAGGAACGGCTGGATCAGCTTCAGGATCTCGCCGGCAGTGGCGTACTTCAAGAAAACCAGGTTCAGCGCCATGCGCTCATCGTCGGGAAAATCTTTCCCGTTGACGGCCGCCGGGAGCGGCGCCTGCGCCACGTTCCCCACCGGCATCACCCGGTAGAGGTCGCCGACCTTGACCAGCGCCGCGCCGTTCACCCGCAGGATAGTTTCGAGCAAAGGCATCAGGTCGGTGGGCTTCACTTCGCCGTAAGTGTGGATGGTGACGCTGCCTCCCTTGAAGCGCGGATCCAGCAGGTAATTGATTTTCAACCGGCGCGCCACGATGTCGATCAACTCCGCCAGCGACACGTTCTCCAGCATGAAGCCGCCGGTGTCGGTAGCGCTGGATTTGCGCGGCCCGGTTTGCGGCGTGGTGGAGGGCGTGGTGGACGGCGCGGCGGGACTGGCCGCCGCGGGTTGGGGCTGCGCCGGAGGAGGGGCCGGGGGCGCGCCTTGCTGTGCCGAGGCTACCCACATCCCACACCAAGCCGCCAGTATCGCTGCCATTATGACTCTGCCGGATCTCACTGCTTACTCCTTTTCCGTAGTGCGGCTGGCCGCGCTGTTCTTCCGCTGGAGATCCCAGATCCTCTGTTCGTCCTCGTTCAGCTCGGTCTTCTTGCGCACCCAGGTGCGCTTCCCGAAAGGAGTGGTCTGCTCGAAGCGGATGGAGTCGCCTCGTTCCACGGCGGTCGCCGGCATGTCCACCGAGTGAGACTTGTCTGCCGCGCTGCGCTCGGTATCGGCGGAATCCGCGGCCCACCGCTTCACGCCGAAAGGCGTCCGGCGATACGTCCAAACCTTGCCGTCCTTATCCGTCCAACGGTAGGTTCCGGGCGTGGTTTCGACGGCGTCTTTCGGAATGGTCAAAGCCGCCGGCGCCTTCCCGGTCTGTCTGGCCGCCGGGGGAGGCGACGTCTTGGCGGTATCTTGGGCCGCCAGGGCGCCCGAAAGAATACACATGCACACTAGAATTCTCATTTGCGATGACTCCTTTTCGCGACCACTTCAGGAGCAGGTGGTCTTGTTTATTTGGCACTCTCCCAAAAACACTTCGCACCGAACGGGGTGGACCGGATCACTTTGACCATGCCATCGGCAACGGTCCCGGCCGGCGACGAATCGCCCGGCTGGCAGGCCCGGACGCCCCTGGTGAGATCCCCGCCCGGCTCGGCCGTTGCGGGTGCCACTGGCCGCGGAGGAGCGGCGGCCGCCGCGGCGGCAGCCACCGGGCCAGGCGCCGGCGCCGCGGTCGTTCCCCGATCCAGGATCTCATCCACTTTCTTCGTGATGGTCTGGCCTTGCCACTCCAGCACCAGTTCCTCGTTGTTCACCGCTACCAGCGTGAACTCCCCAACCTTGTCGCCCGGCTGGTAATCGCGATGCGGCCCCTTGGGCCCTACGCTCATAATGGCCATGGGACCGTCGCCCAGATTCACCACGCCGTGGAATAACGGCAGGGCCGGCATCGGAACGACCTTCGGCGCGGGCGGCGGTTCCACCACCACCACGGGATTGCGGTCCTTGGAGAACAACATTTTTTGCGCGATGTCGTTGTACCCGGCCGCTTTCACCGGCTCGATGGCGGCCGGCGCGGGCATGCGTGGAGGCGGCGCGGGCTGGATGCGTTTCTCGAGCACGGCCTGCTCGCGCGTATGCGCTTCCACCCATTCGCGGCGCAGATGCACCGCGCCCGCCGTCGCAAACGCCAACAGCGCCAGGTTCGCCAGTAACAATTTGCGCTTCACAGCGAGACCGGTCCTTTCTTCTCCGGCGCCAGCTTGCGCGGCACCACGCCCGACAGCCCCAGCCGTACCACCACGGTCTTCTCCTTGGGATTGCCGAGAGCCACGCGAATGTCGCTGGTGGCGATCAACTCGGGGCGGTTGGCTAAGTCGGTCATGAAATTCACGAATTGCTCGATGCGGCAGGAAAAAGAAACCGCCACCACCACTTCGCCGTAATCCTCGGCCAGCGGGCGCACTTTCATCTCCTCGGCGCCGCGCACGTCGATGCCTTCGTCCTTGCCCACGCGACGGATGATTTCGAGCAACTGAGCCTGCGCCTGCGCCGCGGTGTCGGCCAGAATCATGCCTTTCTCCCGGGTGGCCAACTCGGCGGCAACCTGCTTGGCGATCTTTTCTTTTCCCGGCACGGTGGCCACCGTCTCGCGCAATTTCGCCAGACGCTTCTCGGCCAGCGGGACCGAATCGAACGCGGCCACCACCTCCGGCCGCTTATCCGTCATGATCCCAAAGCGCAGCACCAGGACCAGCAGCACTCCTGCCGCCAGAATCAGCATGGTGCGGCGGTCCAGCGCACCGGTCGTCACTTGCCGGGCCTCCGCTGGGTACGCAGCCGGAAGGTTTCCGAGTTTTGCACCCTGCTGATGCCGTTGAATTCGGAGTTGTGAAACAGCGGCGAGGCATCCAACACTTTCAGCAGTGGCGCGGCCTGGTCGGCTTCGCCGATGATCAGGGCTCCGTCGCGCGACAACTCCATGGAGCTGATCCACGCCGGCAGCGGAAACAGCCGGCTGAGTTCATTGATGGCATCCAGATCCGAACGCGTGCGGGTGCGAAATTCGTCCATCAGCCGCGAGCGTGCGCGGGTGTGATCGATCTGGCGGTCGAGAGCCACAGCCCGCGCCGCCGCCGGCCGCAGTTGCGCGATTTCGGCGTTCAGCTCCTTCAAATACTGGCGCTCCTCGTAACCCGGCCAAGCCAGGGTGGCGCCCAGCACGATCAGCAGCGCGGCCGCCACCACGGCGGTCGGAATGAAGATGCCGCGGGAAGCCGACGCGCGCCGCTCGGGTGGTAACAAGTTCGCCGCCGGCGCGAGACGCGGGCAAGCGCTTGCGAGCGCCGCGGCATAGGGCAGCGCATTGCGCGCCAGATCGTTTTCCACCGGATTCACGCGCGGCGCCGGCAGCAGGCTTTCCAGAGCGATCGCCGCCGTTTCGGGCGCAAGTCGTAATTCCGCGGCGGCCATGGCAGCGGCTTTCTCGGGCGGCAAGTCGAATTCGGCCGAAAAAACCGGGCGCGCCTGGCTTTCGCCATAGACCTCCACGCCGGAGCCGGCGGCTTGGCCCAGCGCCACGAAATCGCGCGGCGGTCGAGCGCCCAGCCGGATCGCGCCGTGAATCGCGGCCGCCGCGAAGGTGAAGGAACCGGTGGCGATGCCGGCTTCCGTGAATAGCTCCAGATAGCGGTCCACGATCTCGCGCCGCACGATGCCCACCAGGACGCTGCCTTCGCCCAGCGCGGTCCAGCCGAACAGCACTTCCTGGTCGCCGTACGGGTTGATGCCATCCAACTGGAAGGCGATGGCCGCCTCCAGATCCTTGGTCTCCACGCCGCGGAGGGCGATCTGCCGCACCACGACTTCCGGCCTGGGCAGCAGCACGGTGGCGCTCAGATGCGGCGTGCCCAACCTTCCCAGCAGGGCGCTATACTCCGCGCCCCATTGCGCCGCGGGGCGTTCGCGAAAGCGCGGGATGGTGGTGCGCGCCAGCACCTCTACTCCCGTGGGGCGCACGCGCGCCACGGCAATCTCCAGGTCCGGTCCGGCGATCTGGATGCCCGCACCCGTGCCAAAGGCCATCAGCCGCCGGAGTTGAGAATAATTCCCCAAATCCTTCAGACGCAGAGGGAAAGGGAAAAGACGAAGGCAGCGGCCTGCTGGCCTGCCGCCGTGCGACTCGCCTCGAAGCGCCCGAAACGCATGACTGGGCGGACGATCCATGCGCCGCGAACGTTCGACGACCCGATGGTCTACGCCAGTTTTTTCTCCGAGTCACATCAACATTCGCGCTATAATCCATCGAAGCTGGCAGTTCAATATGGAAGGTCAGCCATACCGGAAGGAAACGAACATGCAGCCTCACTCGTCGATATTCTGCGCATTAGGATTGCTGGCCTTGACCGGCTGCTCGCAAGCGCCGGCGCCCGATAGCCGCGAAGCGGATGCCCGCGCGCTGCGCGAAGGCGAGGTGGCCGCCCTGGTCAAAGACTGGGGAGGCAAGGACGCGGGCCGTATTGCCGCCCACTACACAGACGACGGAAACCTGATGGTCCCGAATTCTCCGACGATGACCGGCAAGGGCGCCATAGGCGCGGCGATGAAGGAGGCCCTGACCGATCCGAACTGGTCGCTCGCATTGCAGCCTGTCCAGGTGGAAGTCTCCAGGGGCGGCGATCTGGGCTACACCCGCGGAACCTATGTGCTCACTGCCACCGATCCTGCGAGCCGGAAGGCGGTCACGGAGAAGGGCCGGTTTGTAACTATCTTTCGCAAGGAAGCGGACGGACAGTGGAAGGCCGTACAGCACATCGGCAACGCCGAAGCCCCGGCGGCGGCGAGCAGCTAGTGTGTCCGCAGATTAGCTGTGGGGCAGGCCATCGTTTTTCGTGGCCTGCCGAGTTCAAGCACAGTGCACAGCTAATCTGCTGTACATTTTCTTGGACACTGTGGCGAGCAGGCCCAAGCCGCAACTACCTTGTTGAGTTGTCGTACCAACGCAGGACTGAGAAAGCGCGCAGTGTATTCCAGCGGCTTGCCCTGCCGGCGCCGGTCTCCATCTCCAATGGAATATGTTCGGGATGAAGGAGGTTGAGCGGCCAGCGCCCGTTCTGGTGGCGGCGCTCAATCACGACTTCGATGGCGTCACTGATGCGGCTGTCGGGTTTGATTCCGGCATTCCGCAGATAATCGAGTCCGCGCAAGACGTCGTAGTGCCAAAACGCCGGGAACGAAAAGCGGAGCCAGCGTTTGTCGATGACTTCGCCGGTTCCCAGCGAGCGGAACATGCGGCGCTCGAGCAGATAGTTTTCGGCCCTCTTGCGAGCCTTAGTGACAGCCACCGATCTGCGCCCTGCCCGTTCGTATTCCAGGAGTCCTTCGAGCACGCAGATGGTGGTATGGAACGAAGAGCGCCGGCTTGGGGGTGCTTCGCAGTTCCAGCCGCCATCTGCGAGCTGCTCGCCCAGGAGTCGATTGGCCAGTGCGTCGTTCGGTTCTTTGAAATACGAGCCGATGGCGAGAATTCTGCCGTTGATGCAGGGCTCCGTTTCGCCGTGAAGGAAAGGCCGGTTGT
>PMVV01000419.1:5439-25203 GCA_003166475.1 Bryobacterales bacterium
CTCGGTCCTCCTCCGGCAAATCGTCTCTCCACCCGCGGGGGCTCCCGCCCCAGTTGCCAGCAGGATATTGGAGTGCGAGAAGTTGGGCTCCCCAGCCTTCGGTTGCGACGCGAGACCGTTCGACTGCAATCGCGCCGGGGGCTTCACCGGTAAGGTCCCTCATCGCCTGCCAACGGATGGCCGGGTCGGAATCGAGGAGCCATTTGAGGTGCGCGGGCCGGGGCGCATAATCGTGCAGGCGCATCGGTCTATTATCGCAAGCGGTGTATACTTTTGACCCGCCCGAACCACGTTCGCATTGGCTCCCGGGCAGCCGCTAAAGACGTTCGGAGTCGGGAACGACAGGTGGGGCGGGCGCCCTCGCCCGCGTCGGCCCCCCGGTCCGACGGCCGAGCCAGGGGCTCGGCGGGGGTCGGGGACCGGTCGGCTGACCCGCCCTGGGACCCGCCCCGCATTACTTACTTGTGACAGGAACCTGCCACCGTATTAGGCGAACCTCAATATGTGTTGGCGTGCCTCAATTGCCGAGGAACAGAACGGGTTGCGGGTATGCCGTGGATACGGGTATCGTTCCGATCGCTTTGAGCGAGAACGTAGAAACGATCTGTTCAGAGCAGTCCTGGCAGGGAACCGGAGTGCCACCGTACAGGTAATTACCACCCGGACTGACCGTCAGGCTGGTGAGACCGATGCCGGTTACCGTATTGGTGATAGCAAGAGTCTGCGCATTGAAAGTGTAAAGCGTATTAAAGCGTATTGTTCGACGAGAAATAGATTGTGCTGCCGTCCGGTGAAACCGCCGGGTTCGAGTAGGTGCTCCCGCCGTCGCCCGGTACCTGGACCTGCAAGGGCGATCTTGCCCGTGCTCATGTCGATTTCGTCCAGATCCAGTATGGACCCTGCGGGAACCACTGCGTGGCCACACCGTGCCTGGAACGGCCACAATGCCACGAGCTTCATCCGGAGCGTATCGATAACCGCAATGGCACTGTCTGGCACGCCTGCCGAGGGAGCGCCGGCGCTGCCGGCTAACCTGACCGTGCCGCCGTTCTGGCTAACGGAGAGGGGCACGCAGAGCGTGCTTCCACTCATCGCCGGTTGCGAGTAACTAATAAGATTGTCGTTCGGGTTATTCAGAAGAGTGACAGCTCCGGTTACCTGGAGCGAGACCGGATCGAACCGCAAGACTTGCGCGCAATCGCAGCCCTGGGTGGCACTGACCGGGCCCACGAAGGTGACAAATTGACGGGAGCGAGCCGCCTGTCCGCGCCTCGCCAGGCATCCGGAAGCTGATTATGCGGCCGGCTTTTTTACGCGTTTTCGGCGGCCAGCTTGTCCAGCACGTTGACGGCGCTGGTAAGGTTGTCTACCCCGAAAACCACCAGGGCCCGCGCCGATCCGGGCTCCAACCCGCAGTAGGAATAGTCGATGTTAATCTGTTTTTCGCCCAACCGCGCGGCTGCCCGGCCCAACTCACCCGGACGGTGCGCAAGCCTGGTCACTGCGACTTCGGTCTCCTCGAAGATCATGCGCAGGCCGCCCAGCACCGCATTGGCGGTGGCCGGATCGTCCACCAATAATCGGGCCAGGCTCTCACCCTCCTCTACATACGATTGAAAAGCCAGGATGTTCACTCCCCGTTCCGCCAGAGCGAGAAAGCACTTCCCCAGCGCGCCCGGTTTGTCTTCAATCGTTACGGTGAACTCTTTCGCCTTCGGCATGCGATGTGATTCCCTTCGTCTCTCGAACCCCGGCAAGCAAGCGGAGGTTTCTTTATCATAAACCGCGGCGCGCAAAGCCCGCCCTGCCGGCCTTAGCGCGCCCTGCCTTCATCGATATCGCCATAGACCTCTTCGCGGATGATCCGGTCGGTGGCCTGGTTCAGGTAACGATTCAACGCCTCCCTGAGCTGTTGATATTCCGGCCAGAGGGTGCGGTTCACGAACGTCTTGGGAGCCCGCAAGACCACCGTCGTATAGCGCTGGCGCTTGTAGCGAAACGGCTCCAGACCGTAGCGGCGGCACAGCGCCGAGAATAACCGCCGCTGCCACAGATCGGGCAGCGTGAACTGGAATTCGGAGGGCTGCTCGGTCTGGGCGATGGCCAAGATGGCCTTCTTCACCCGCTCGATGGCCGCCGCCGCGGCGCTGCGTTCTCCAGGAGTGGTGGCGCCTTCGTACAGCGCGGAGATTTTGCGCAACTGCTCCCGCAGTTGTTGCTCGGTCATCGCCGCCTATGCGGTTCCCGCCTGGGCCGTAGCGGCTTTGCGGGCCTGCGCGTCGTCGTAGCTCTCGCCGTAGATCGACGGGACTTTGGCGCCCATCGGCCGCAAATACACCGACAACTGTCCGCGATGATGAATCGAGTGGTTGATGGCAAACTGCAAATACAAAACTGCCGGATGTTGAAACAAGCCGCGGAAATCGACGACTTTCAGCAGTTGCTCGCTCGATAACTGCGTCAGGCGGTCGAAATTGGTTTGGAATGCTGCGCCATACCAGGCCGCCACATCCGCAGCGTTGCGGATGGAATCCGGCCGCCCGCCGCCCTGATAGTTGAAGGCGCCGGCGGCGACCCCGTCCAAAAAGAAGTTCTCCGCCGAGGCGATGTGCCACGCCAGTTCCAGCGCGCTCTTCGAGACCGCGTCTGGACGATAATCCCCCTGATCGGCGGGAATCGATTCGATAACCTTGCGGGTGATGCGGTGCTCGTTCTTGAGCGCCGGCAAGGCCATTTGCAATAAAAATGTGGCTTGATCGGGTTGTAGGGGTTGCATGCTTGAAGCGCCTCCAGTTGCTCTTCAAGTATAAATCAGACCGTGAAGGGAGCGCCCGCGAGGTGCACGCAACCGGTCAGGCAGTCCCGTCGGTCTCGCAGGGGGGCCATCCTCAGTCCGATTTCGACGATGGATCCGTCCTTGCGCCGCCGTGTGGTGAAGCAGGTTCGGATGGCGCAGCCGGCCTGGATACGTTGCCGCTCGACAGCCTCGCCGTCGGATTGACCCGGGACAAGCAGAATGGCCATGTTGCTCCCGACCATCTCTTCGGCCGCGTAGCCGTACAGGTCTACAGCGCCCGGATTCCAGCTCAGAACGCGCCCATCGAAGTCTTGTGAGACGATCGCCCAACCGGAGGATTCGACCAGCGCCGCCAACAGAGCGAGCTTTGGTTCAGCCAGGGTGCTATCGGTAATGTCCTTGCAGTTGTAAACAATTGCGTGGATGGCGGGATCTTCCAACCGGTCCGTCAAGATACCCTCCAGCCGTCTGGTTCCACCCACGGCATCGATATGGCAATACACTCCCCGGGATTGGCCGCCAGGGGTCTGGACGACGCATTCCAGATCGGAAAGAAACTGCTCGGCGCTGTCCGGCCGCATGACATCCGTGACACTATGTCCCACCAACTGGGTTTGCGAATACCCCATGATCGAATGCACCAGTTCCACGACGATTCCGTAGGAATTTAGCAAAAGGATTAAGCCCGGGTTGTTGGCTAGGACTGCATGGAAGCGGCAGGAATCGATTACACGCCGCTCCTCGTATACGGCCATCTGGCTGGCCTGCACATCCACTCCGGCAAGCTCCTCCCGGAGCCGTTGGTTTTCGGCCGCCAATTCCTTCACCTGCGATTCAAGAGCGCGCCCGTCTGCGTTATCTGGTAGCATAGGAATCCTCTGAACTTTGGCTCTCGACGAGAGTCTCCAACTGGCGGATCAGTCTATCCACCGGACGAGTCACTGGAAGTATCGCCCACCCTACGGACACGGAGATCATTACGATGCGCGCGCCGATGGCGATTTCGTGCTGGGGCATACGGCCAACCAGCCTCCCGATTTCCTGCCGGATTCGATCGAGAGGCACATCCCTGGTGATGACGGCCAGTAGGGCCGGTCCACTCCACCGGTAGAGTCCCTCTTCCGGATTCGTGCCCGACCGAAGATATGTCGCTAACTTTGCTAGTACGCCATTGCCCACTTCGTATCCGAACCGCGAATTCATCTGCTTCAACCGCTTCACGGCAAAAACCACAGCCAGACCTGCCACCCCGCTACCCGCGACTTTGGACAACGCCGCTTCGGCTTCGGCCCGCGCCGGCAAGCCGGTCACCAGATCGCATACGGCCCGCTTGTGGGTGCGATCCGCCGAGATCTCAAATTCCTGCGCCCCCTCTGCAAGCTTGGCCATGCCGGACGCGGAGTTTCTCCTGTGTGCCTCGACTTCGGTGGCCATGCCAGCCAGGCAGTCGCACAGGTGTGTCTTGAGGACCCGCAGGTCGTCGATTTTTTCCGCAGCCGAAAGCTGCGATTGAATCTCGCTTAGCCGCACCAGGGAAGTGTCGCTGGCTGAAACCATGGTGGCGACCGCGCCGCTAAATGTGGCAATGATGGACCGCAATTCCTGGAATTGCGAGTGGAGTCTTCCGGCGGTCCGCCGGTTATATTCCTCAAAAGTCTGGATGGCCTCGCCGACCAGAACCAACAGTTCGGGAATCGGTATCTGTGGAATGAGTTTCTGCTGCAGGCGGGCCAGGCCGCCCCGAAAGTGCTCGTAATCGTCCTGGTTGTAATCGAGGGTATGCAGCTCCAGGCCCTGCACGAGCAGGCTCAGCGCCCTTACGTACGGCGCGTACCTGTCCTCGTCCTGGCTTCTCAGAAATCTGCTCAGAGTGATCAATGGCGCTCCCAATCCTCGGTAGTGGGCTACTTTGGTTTTCCACGGGCTTGACGCGAAGCGCCCCAACGTGCCAAGCTGGTATCGTATGCGAAAGCCGTCAGGCAGAGAACCAGAAGACGAAGTACAGGCCGGTTTTATGGCCGTGCACAGATTGCTTGGAGACCTTCCGTCCATTGAACCAGAACCGGCTGAGCCAGCGCAGCCCGCTAGGTCCCTCCGGTCCCAAATCCTGTCGGAGCTTGGGCGTGAAGGGGGCAAGATTGGGGGCAAGCGCCGCGCTGAGAGCATGACGCCAGAACAGCGCCGTCGTAGCGCCCGTAAGGCCGCTAGGGCACGATGGGGGAGCCGATGAGTTTTATTCATGCCAGAGAGTATCTCCAAGAAGGTGACGCGGTTATTGTCAATTGCGATACGCAGTGCAATGTCATCATAATGACGGATAGCGAGTTCGCCAACTACAAATCCGGACGGCAATTCCGCCACTATGGAGGCTTCTACAAGATGTTTCCAGCCAGTATCTTGGTTCCTCACGCGGACCATTGGAACACTGTCCTAGACCTAGCTGGCGGCCACGCCAACATCAGATACTCTATTACTTACGCCAAAAGCGGATAGCTCTCCGCGCGCTTGCTCCATCGCGCGCTCTAGCGCGGCCAAAATCATATCTTGCGTGCCATCCGCTACGTAGCCCCGGCAGGCAATCCTCTCGCCGCGCACGCTATGAGACCAGATCAGAGCGCCCGATGAATCGGATACCTGAACAGACAACGAATCTAGTTCCACCGTTTTCATGCCCCCTCCTTAACATTTTTGCTAAATAGTTTTTCAAAAGTCTTGACAATGCGTGAGCCGTCTGGCATAATAGAAGTATGAATAGGCTCACTTCCGAACAACGCGCCAAGGTCATCAGTTGCCTGATCGAAGGCAACTCCGTCCGCTCCACCGTCCGCATAACCGGCGTGGCGAAAAAGACCGTCATGCGGCTGGTCTTCGAGGTTGGCACTTTCTGTGCCGAATACCAGGACCGGGTGTTTCAGAACCTCAAATGCGAACGGATGCAGGTCGATGAATGCTGGAGCTTCTGCTACGCCAAACAAAAGAACGTGACGCCAGAGATTGCAGCCAACAACCCCGGCGCTGGCGATGCGTGGCTCTGGGCCGCGATTGATGCGGACACCAAGCTGGTGCCGTGCTGGCTGATCGGCAAACGCGATCCTGAGACCGCCCGCGATTTCATCGAAGACCTTGCAAGCCGTCTGGCGAATCGCATCCAGCTTACCAGCGATGGACTCAAGATGTACATCAAGGCGGTTGATAAGGCGTTCGGTGGCGATGTGGACTACGCGATGCTGGTTAAGATATACGGCATAGCCGAAGGCGCGGAGAAGCGCTATAGCCCCGCTGTTTGCCTTGGTTGCGAGAGCCACGCGGTTACCGGCAACCCCGACCCGAAGCACATCAACACCAGCTATATCGAACGGCACAACCTTAGCGTGCGGATGACTGCACGCCGGTTCACCAGACTGACTAATGCCTTCTCGAAAAAGATCGAGAACCATATCGCATCCGTTGCCTTGACTTACTTCGCCTACAACTTCATCAAGATTCATCGGACCCTCCGCACGACGCCCGCGATGGCCGCTGGTGTGACTGATCGGCTCTGGGAAGTATCGGACTTGGTTGCTGCATGGGAAGCGGAGGAACAATCGGAACAGGCGGCGTAGTGAGATCAGTCCTGTTAAATCTAACAAGTCGAATCACAAACAGGGCAAGTAGGGCCGCTGCGCAAATCGTAACATTAACGCGCACATCGGCATTCTGGCGAAGTACATATCTGATTGTACTTTTGCTGATCTGGTTTTGGCTGGCAAGTAAGTTCTGGATGCTTTTATACTTCTGGAAGCATTCTGGGGAGGCTGGCACCTTAATCGTCATATTGGGTGTCACTGGCGAACTTGTTGCAGATTTATGGTACGAGGAACGCAAGAAGACGCACCGCGCCATCAGTGGATTGTCTACGCTGATTCTGATTCTAGGGCTGGTTATTGAACTGTATTCTAATGGGCGCGTCTCTGCGTTGTCAGATGAAATTACCGCTGGCCTGGAATCCCAACTATCCCATACTCTCACAGCACTCGGCCCAGCGATGGAGCGCGCAAGCGAAGCCAATGCGACCGCAGAAGCCGCAAAGGCATCAGTTAAGGGATACGACAAGCAAATAGCAGAGGCAAAGGAGCGCGCCGCAATTGCAGAACGCAGGGCTGGCGATGCGAACGCCCTAGCAAGCACAAATGAGCGAGAATCCGCTTCCCTCAAGAGGCAGGCCGCAATTCTTATAAAGCAGGCTGAGGATGAGCGTATGGCACGCGTGCAACTAGAGAAAGAAGTGGCTTGGCGACATATCTCCCCAAAAGAAGCTGAAGCCATACGCTCAGCTATCCCAGCGCATCTTACCGGGTTTAAGATAGAAGTGCGACACTTGTTATCCGATCCAGAAGCAGCCAGATACGCCTCCGAAATAGCAGACGCCCTTAGGCCCATATTGGACGTTGATGGAAGCTTTGGCGAACTGGAACCATGGGGCAAAATACCGCAAGGCGTCGGCCTGTACGTGAGGAGTATGGACATTCCTGGAGCGGTAGAAATACAGCGCGCGTTGAAGGCTGGCGGGGTTGATGCACCAGGAGCTTTGTTGTCCCAAGCGGCACACCTCGAAAGCAAATCCGGAATCCTTATATTTGTCTGGCCGAAGCCAGCACCCGCTGAGCAGAAATAGAACGCTAAGGCAAATACGGGCCAAAGTAGCCCACTACCCAATCCTCTATCGGCGGATTGNNGGCAGACCACGAAGTGCGATGGTCTGCCCCACCAAAGTGAACAATATTGGCTTTAGCCAGCGGACCCCTCGGCGCCGGCCTACTCCTCCCGCAACGCCGCCGTCGGGTCCAACCCCGCCGCCCGCCGCGCGGGGAGCCACGAGGCGACCGCCGCAATCGCCAAGAACAACACCGCCATCGAGGCAAACGTCGCCGGGTCGGTCGGCTTCACCCCCACCAGCATGCTGGTCATGGCGCGCGTCAGTTCGAAAGCCGCCGCCAGTCCCAGCGCGATGCCCGCCGCGCTGAGCCGCAGCCCTTGTCCCACCACCAGGCTGAAGATGGTCCCCGGCGCCGCGCCCAGCGCCATGCGGACGCCAATCTCCGGCGTGCGCTGCCGCACTACCGTCGAAAGCACGCCATACAGTCCCACGCCCGCCAGCAGCGCCGCCACGCTGGCAAACACGCCGATCAGCAGCAGCGAAAACCGTGTGGAGGCCTGCGCGTGTTCCACCAACGCGTCCATGGGCTGCATCTCCGCCACCAGCAGTTGCGGATCGAGTTTGGCCATCGCCGCGCGCACCGCCAGCGCATATTTGGCTGGATCGCCGGCCGTGTGAATCGCCCAATTGCCCGCCGCGCCGTGCCCCAGGAAACCGTCCGCAAAGTAGATCTGCTCGCGGCCCGCCACCGCCAGCGAAGTATCGCGCTGGTGCGCCACCACCCCAATCACCTCCACCCACTCCGGCTCGGGCGTGCGGATGCGGATGAGCAGCCGCTTGCCCACCGCGGACTCGCCGGGAAATGCCTTGCCCGCCAGCAGTTGGTCGATCACCACGCCCTTGCGGTCGGGCGCGTTGTCGGCATCCGTGAAGGTGCGCCCGGCGATCAGCGGCGTGTGCAGCACTTCGAAGTAACCCGGCAGCACGATCTGGAAATCCACGGCCTGGAACTTGCTCGGGTCGGTGAGCGCCGGTTCCAGTCCCCAGCGGATGGGGCTGAAGCCTCCCGCCAGCGGCAGCGGAAACGAGGCGGTGACTCCGTCCACGCCCGGCAGGGCCTGCAGGCGCGTTTGGATTTCGCGCTGGCGCGCGGCGCGCTCCTGCGGCTGCTGCCCGCCCCGGCCACCCAACAGTTGGAATGTCAGCAGACCGTGCGGATTGAAGCCGGGGTCGATGCGCTGCAGTTCCAGGAAGCTGCGGAACATCAGGCCAGATCCGATCAGCAGCACGAAGGAGAGGGCCACCTCGGCCACCACCACGAAGTTGCGCAGCAACCCTGCGCCGCTGAGCGCCGCATTGCGACCGCTGGCGCGCAGCAGCGGCGCGACGCTGGGCCGCGCGGCGCGCACCGCCGGCGCCAGACCGAATAGCGCGGCCGCCGCCAGCGCCGCCAGCGCGGTGAACCCCAGCACGGCGGGATCGATTCCAATAGCGTCCAGGCGCGGCAAGCTGGCAGGCGCAATGGCGCGCAATTCGTGGATGCCCACCCACGCCAGGCCCAGGCCCAGCAGCGCGCCCGCGAAGGCCAGCAGCACGGCTTCCGCCAGCGTCTGGCTCACCAGGCGCCACCAACTCCCGCCCAACGCCGTGCGGATGGCCAGTTCCCGCTCGCGCAGCGACGCGCGCACCAGCAGCAGATTGGCCACGTTGGCGCAAGCGATCAGCAATAGAAAGATCACCGCGCCCATCAGCGCCAGCAGCGCGGGCCGCACCTCTTCCACTACGTGCCGGTGCATCGGTTCCAGGCGGATGAACCAGCCGGAAGTTTCGTGGATGATGAAGCTGCGGCGCAGTTCCGCTGCGACCCGGTCCACCGCCCCTTGCGCCTGTTCGCGCGTGACGCCATCCTTGAGCCGCCCGATGGCGCGCAGCGATACGCCGTTGCGGCCCGCGTTATCGTAGGCCAGGCGATTGGCGAACCACACGTCCGGCCGCTGCTCTATGTTGGCGGCCGGTGGAAACAGCAGCTCGAAGCCGGGCTTGAGCACCCCCACGATTTGCGTGCCTGCCTGCCGGCCGGGCATGGGACGGCCGATGGCGTCCCGGCTCGCGCCGAAGCGCCGCTGCCAGTATGGGTAGCTCAGGATCGCCATCTGCGGCAGCCGCGGCGGACCCTGTGCGGCTGGCGCGGCGGCTGGCGCGGGCTGCGGCTGTCCATCCGCATCGTTGAAGTCGCGGCCCAGCGCGATTTGGCCGCCCATCAACCGGAAGAAGTTCGGCGTGACCGCGGCGACGCGAATCTGTTCCGGCGAATCGTCCTCGCGCGGCACGGTGATGCGCCCGGTGGTCACCGCACCTATTTCCTGAAACATGCTGGCGGCGCCGTTGCGCAGGTCTATGAAATCCGCGTCGGAGAACGGGAAGTCCTTCACGTTGCGCTTGCGCATGTCCGAAATCGCGAAGAACAACCGCTCCGGGTTCTTGTAAGGAAGCGGCCGCAGCAGCACCGCGTCGGTCACGCTGAAGATGGCCGTGCTCGCTCCAATTCCCAGCGCGATGGTGACGATGGCAGTGGCGGCAAACGCGGGACTCTTGGCCAGGGTCCGCGCCGCGTAAGTGAAGTCTCCGAATAGCATCCGTGTGCCTCTGCGTTTCAGGATATCAGGCTGAAGTCGTGGGGCAGGCCCTCGGCCTGCAGCGGCCTCTCAGGCCGCCCGACCCGGCCGAGCGTGAATGCCGCGGTGACGCGAGTGCGCCCGCCCCGTCGTATAATAGATAAGAACCGCAGTGAACAGGGTCACCACCCCAAACAAGGACTCCTATAGATGTCAACGCTAGAAGTATCGCCGGTGGAGCCTCGCGTTAGCGATCCCGGCCATACCGTAGTCAACGATTTTTCCATACAAGTCGCCACAGTCAACGGAAGCGGCAGCCAGACCGCCAACACCGTCCTGATGCGTTCCATTTTCCAGATGGGCGTGCCGGTCTCCGGCAAGAATATGTTCCCCTCGAACATAGCCGGGCTGCCCACCTGGTTCACCATTCGCGCCAGCAAGCACGGCTACATCGGCCGCAAGAAGGAAATCGATCTGCTGGTCGCCATGAACCCGGAAACCGCGCGCGAAGACGTGATGAAGCTGGATGGCGGCGCCGCCGTGGTCTATGACGAACCGCTCAAGCTCAACGCCCTGCGCTCCGATCTGCATTTTTACCCGGTGCCCTTCGACAAGCTGGTGGCGCCGGTTTGCCCCGACGCCAAGCTGCGCAAACTGGTGCGCAACATGGTCTACGACGGCATCGTCGCCTGGCTGCTCTCCATCGACATGGAAGAAATTCGCCAGGCGCTGGTCAAGCAGTTCGGCAAGCGCAAGGCCAAGGCCGCCGAGTTGAACTGGGGCGCGGCCAAGGCCGGCCACGAATATGCCGCCAAGACCTTCACCCAGACCAATGCCTATCAGGTCCGCCGCATGCAATCGAACACCGGCAAGATCATCATCGAAGGCAACGCGGCTTGTGCGCTCGGTGCCATGTTCGCGGGCGTCACGGTGGTCACCTGGTATCCCATCACGCCGTCTTCCTCGCTGGTCGAATCGCTCATCGGCTACCTGAAGCGCTTCCGCATCGACCCGGAAACCGGCCGCGCCACTTTCGCCGTGGTGCAGGCCGAAGACGAACTGGCTTCCATCGGCATGGCCCTCGGCGCGGGATGGGCCGGCGCGCGCTCCATGACCGCCACCGCCGGGCCCGGCATCTCGCTCATGTCCGAATTCGTCGGCCTCGGTTATTACGCCGAAGTTCCCACCGTCATCTACGACGTGCAGCGCGTGGGTCCCTCCACCGGCCTCCCCACCCGCACCATGCAAGGCGATCTGCTCTCCACCGCCCTGCTCTCGCACGGCGATACCCAGCACCCCATGTTCTTCCCCTGCTCCCCGGAAGAGTGCTTCAGCATGTCGCTCGAAGCCTTCGATTTCGCCGAGCGTTTTCAGACTCCCGTGTTCGTCATGACCGACCTCGACCTGGGCATGAATAACTGGACGTCCGATCCCTTCCCGTATCCCGATAAACCGATCGACCGCGGCAAGGTGCTGACCGCCGCGGACCTCGACAAGCTGGGCGGCTTCGCGCGCTATAAAGATGTGGATGGCGATGGCGTCGGCTATCGTACGCTGCCCGCCACCAACCACCCGGCCGGCGCGTACTTCACGCGCGGCAGCGGCCACAACGACCGCGCCCAGTATACCGAGCGCGAAGACGATTACATCAACAACATGGACCGGCTGGCGCACAAGTTCCAGACCATGCGCAAGCACCTTCCGGCGCCCGAAATTCGTTTTCGCAAGGACGCCGAAATCGGTTTCGTGGCCTGCGGCACATCCCACTACGCGGTGGGCGAAAGCTGCGATCAGTTGCTCGCCGAATACGATATCCCGTCCAGTTATCTGCGCTTGAAAGCCTATCCCTTCACCCCGGACCTGGTCGAGTTCATCGAGCGCCACGAGCGCGTCTATGTGGTCGATCAGAACCGCGACGCGCAGTTGCTCTCGTTGATGCGCCTGGAAATGACGCCTGAACAGATCTCGAAACTCAGAAGCATACGATACTACGGCGGGCTGCCTCTGGACGCCCGCACAGTTACAGACGAAGTCGTCCGCCAGGAGGGCAAATGAGCACCGTCGCCACACCCCCATCGCCGCCCAAGAAGGTAAACCACATCGGCTTGGAGGTCATCAACTACAAGGGCGCCAAGACCACCCTGTGCGCCGGTTGCGGCCACAATTCCATCTCCGAGCGCGTCATCGAATGCTTCTACGAGATGGGCGTCGAGCCGTGGCGCGTAGGCAAGTTCTCCGGCATCGGCTGTTCGTCGAAATCCCCGGCATACTTCCTGAACCTGTCGCACGGATTCAACGGCGTGCACGGCCGCATGCCGGCCATCGCCACCGGCGCCATCATGGCCAACCGCACCATGCTCGGCCTGGGCGTCACCGGAGACGGCGATACGGCTTCCATCGGAATCGGCCAGTTCATGCACCTGGTGCGCCGCAATCTGCCGATGATCTACATCATCGAAGACAACGGCGTCTATGGCCTCACCAAGGGGCAATTTTCGGCCACCGCCGACCTGGGCTCCAAGCTGAAGACCGGCGTGATCAACGATCTGCCGCCCTTCGATTGCTGCGCCCTGGCGCTCAGATGGGGCGCAACCTTCGTGGCCCGCTCCTTCTCGGGCGACAAGAAGCAGTTGCAGACGCTCATCAAGACCGCCATCGCGCACAACGGCCTCTCGGTGATCGACGTGGTTTCGCCGTGCGTCACCTTCAACGATCACGAAGGTTCCACCAAGAGCTACAGCTATATGAAGGAGCACGAAGAGATGCTCCAGGATCTGTCCTTCGTGCCCTCGTTCGAAGAAATTTCCGTGGAGATTGAGGAAGGCGAAGTGCGCGATATCGAGCTGCATGACGGATCGCACCTGCGCATCCGCAAGCTGCATCGCGACTACGATTTCACCAGCCGCCTGGCGGCGCTGACGGCTCTTGAAGAAGCCGAGAAGAACCACGAAGTGCTCACCGGCGTTTTCTACATGAATACCGAAAAGCCGAATTTCCTGGAGATGCTGCACCTGGCCGAAGAGCCCTTGGCCACCCTGCCGCAATCCAAGGTGAGGCCGCCCAAAGAAGTGTTGGACGAAGTCATGGAAGAGCTCCGGTAACTTGTGGGGCAGGCTCTCAGCCTGCGCGGGGCTCTCAGCCCCGCTCTTCCTGGTCTTCGGTTCACGAGTCGCGCCGAAAACCCGGGCCTTTGCCGAAAGCCAGCCGGAATCGGCGCCTGCACGGCATCTCTTTCCGGATGGCGGCTGAGACCTTCGCGGATCCGTTCATTGTGGTCCAGGAGATCATCCGCATCATCTCAGCAAGAAAGGCAACCGACTATGAGCGAAGCGCGTACCAAGACCAATTCCGTTAGCCGGCTGACAATCAGCGACAAAACCAGGCGCGCTTATCAGCGTCGCGACAAGAGCCTCGACCGCGCGGACCCGGACGCACCCGTCATGCCGCCCGAATTCTGGCGAGGCGCCTCCATCGGCAAATACTACCGGCCGCGCAAGACGCAGATTTCATTCCGAATCGACGACGAGGTCCTGGACTGGCTGAAGTCCAAGGGCGAGGGGCATTTGACCAGAATCAATGAAATCCTTCGCCGACAAATGATGACCCGCCGGCGCAAGCGATAGCACGCCCCCGCCTACGCCCCCTCTTCTCCAGCCGCTTCCGCTTCCGCCGCCCCTGCCGGCCCGGCCGCCTGCGCCTCGGCCAAAATCCGCTGCGCTTCTTCCAGATTCTCCCGGGGCACTTGCACCTCGAACTCCAGCACCGGAAGCGTGCTCGTCCCCACCACCATGGCTGAGATGCCGTTGGCCTCCATCACGCCGTGAATCTGCATGGCCTCCATCTCCGCGTCGTGGTTGGAAGAGCTGAACAGTACCACCATGTCCATTTCGTGCGAATCGTCCGGTTGTTGCGGCATGCCTCCAGCATAATCCCCAATGACATAAAATGGAAGTGATCCATACGGAGGTTCCGCATGTCCGAGCACCAAGAAGCGCAAGACCATCTGGCGAACAATATCGGTTGGTTCGTCGCCGGCGCGGTAGTGGGAATGACCGCGGCCATTTTGCTGGCCCCCCAGAGCGGCAAGAAAACCCGCCAGGTCATTTCCGACAAGACCCAACAGGGCAAGGAAGCGGTCACCGACACCGGCAAGGAAGTCTACGACCGCGGCAAGGAAATGATCGACAAGGGCCGCCAACTGGTGGAGGACGCCGCCGACCTGTTCGACCGCGGCCGCAAACTGGTCCGCGGCCTGTAGCGCATGTCCGCCCCGCCTGCCATCGACCTGGGCGGCTTCCGCATCACCCTCGTCCGCGAAGATATTTATTGGTGGGACGGCGGCGCCATGTTCGGCGTGGTCCCCAAAACCCTCTGGAGCCGCCAGTCGCCGCCGGACGATCTGAACCGCCTGCCGCTGGGCTTCAACTGCTACATCGTCGAAACCGGCGAGCACACCATCCTGCTCGATACCGGCGGCGGCGACAAGCTGGATGCGCGCCGCCGCGAGCGCATGAAACTGCCCCCCACGCCCGTGCCGTTGCCCGAAACCATCCGGGCGGCGGGCATCGATCCCGAGCGCATCGATATCGTGGTCAACAGCCACCTCCACTGGGACCACTGCGGCTGGAACACCATCCTGACCCAGGGCGTCCCGCGTCCCGCCTTCCCCCGCGCCGTCTACTTCACGCAGCGCGGCGAGTGGGAGCACGCCCATCGCCACCATCCGCGCGATAGCGTCGCCTACATCGATGCGAATTACGATCCGCTGGTGAATGCCGGGCGCATGCGCCTGATCGATCGGGATGCCGAAGTGGCGCCCGGCGTCTGGCTGCGCCTGGCGCCCGGCCACACTCCCGATATGATGGTGATCACGGCCTCCGACGCCGGCCGCACCTTCTGCTTCCTGACGGACCTGGTNNCCATGCCGTCCCTCCTCGCCGTAGCGCTGCTATTACCGAGCCGCGACCGTCAGGGTGGTGAAGATGCGCGAAACAGTGGGGCGGGCGCCCTCGCCCGCGGACCGGCGCCCTCGCCTGCGGACCGGCGCCCTCGCCGGTCCACCGGCCGCAGGCCGGCAGCGGTTCGCGTCTTCAACGGAGCGGTTTCCTGGCATTCCTGTTAATCTAATCGTCGCGGCAGCTTGGGTCCTGCCCCGCACATTCTGCCATGCAAGCCACGAAAGATCGCCCCACATGGAAGACGCTATTGGCCTTCGCCATCATCTACTTTGTGTGGGGATCCACCTATCTCGCCATCCGTGTTGGTGTCCGCGAAGTTCCGCCGTTTCTTTTGGCGGCGATGCGGTTCCTGGCTGCGGGAGTGGTCCTCTGTGGCTGGACGATCGCGCGGGGCGAGCGCCCGCCAAGCTCGCGCGAATGGGCCTCGGCATCTATACTCGCAGTGCTGATCTTCGTGCTCGACTACGGACTCTTGTTCTGGGCCGAGCAGCGTGTGCCGTCCGGCATTGCCGCGGTCATGATGGCCACCATCCCGGTGTTCATGGCATTGTCGGAAATCGTCTTACTGCGAACGCAGAGGCTCACCCTCCGCCTGGCCCTCGCGCTCTTGATCGGGATGGGCGGAGTGGCGGCCCTGATGACCCGTTCGCTGCACCTCGGCGGGGCACCTATCGACACTCTGGGCGCCGTAGCGCTGATGGTTGCCTCCCTGAGCTGGTCGATCTCGTCGGCGCTCACGCGCAAGCTGCCGTTGCCGTCTTCCAAAGTCATGAGCTCGGGTGCGCAGATGCTCGCCGGCGGGATATTCCTGACACTCGCCGCGGCAGCCTTGGGCGAGTTTCGCAACTTTCATCCATCGACCGTCTCAAGTGGAGCGTGGCTCGCGCTGGTCTACTTGATTGTCGCGGGCTCCATCGTTGCGTTCACCGCCTATGTGTGGCTGATTCATCATGAATCGCCGACCAAGGTCGGGACCTATGCATACGTGAATCCGGTTGTGGCCGTGCTGCTCGGATATTTCATGGGCGGCGAGGCGCTTGGACTGCGAACCATTCTGGGGACTCTGTGTGTGCTCATCGCCGTGGTGATGATTACCACGACACGAGCCAAGAGCGCTACGATCACATAACGTGAGCACAATTCCCGAACCTGCGTCCCCCGCAAACAAGGTCGCGCGCATGGCCCACATGCGCCACCTGGTCGACCAACTGCACAAGCTCGAAGAACGCCTCCGCGCCGGCGGCGGCGAGGCCAAAATCGAGCGGCAGCATCGCGCAGGCAAGATGACCGCACGGGAGCGCATCGCGGCGCTGATCGATCCTGGCACGCCCTTCCTCGAAATCGGCCTCCTGCTGGCCTACGACCAGTACGAAGGCGAAGCCCCCTGCCTCGGCTCGGTCACCGGCATCGGCAAGATCGAGGGCCGCTACGCCGTCATCATCGCGGGCGATGCCACCGTGAAGGCCGGCTCCTGGTGGCCCGAAACCGTCACCAAGGGCCTGCGCGCGCAGGAAATCGCCATGCGCAACCGCGTCCCCATCGTCTATTTGGTGGACTCCGCGGGCGTCAACCTGCCCTACCAGGACCGCATCTTCCCCGGCCAGTATGGCGGCGGGCGAATTTTCTACTATAATTCCCTTATGCGGCGCAAGCTCCGTGTGCCGCAGATTGCCGCGGTGATGGGTCCCTGCATCGCCGGCGGCGCTTATCTTCCCGCGCTCAGCGATTACATCATCATGGTCGAAGGCACGAGCTTCATGGGCCTCGGAGGCCCGAATCTCGTAAAGGGCGCAACCGGCCAGGTGGTCGATTCCGAATCCATAGGCGGCGCGCGGCTGCACACCACGGTCAGCGGTGTGGCCCACTACATGGCCAAAGACGATGCCGAATGCCTGGCGCGCATCCGCCAGCGCTTCCGCGATCTGCCCGCACCGGGTGGGGCAGGCGGTTCCGCCTGCCAACCGCCCGCGCGTTCCGCCGACGACATCTACGGCGTGCTTCCGGAGAACCACCGCCTGCCCTACGACATCGAAGAAATCGTCTTTCGCATTTTCGATGCGGGCGACTACACCGAATTCCAGCCGGATTACGCGCCGGAGATGCTGTGCGCCAACGCCCGCCTGTCCGGCCACCCGGTGGCCATCGTCGCCAATCGCCGGGGCTTCCTGCGCTCGGAGGGACGCCCGCGCATCGGCGGCATCGTGTACACCGAATCCGCGCGCAAGGTGGCCTATTTCGTCGAGCTCAACGAGCGCTTGGGCCACCCGCTGATCTACCTGCAGGACGTTTCGGGCTTTATGATTGGCCCCGAAGCCGAGCGCGAAGGCATCGTCCGCGCCGGCGCCGACATGGTGGAAGCCATGTCCTGCACCAGCGTGCCCAAGCTTATCCTGACGCTGAATCACGCCAGCGGTGCGGGCTATTACGCCATGGCCGGCCAAGGCTTCGAGCCGCATTTCACCTTTAGCTGGCCCACCGCGCGCATCGGAGTGATGGAGGGCGATTCGGCCGTGCAAGCGCTGTTCTCGGTGGAACTGGAAAAACTCAAGGCCGCCGGCGAACCGCTGCCCAAGCAACTCCAAGCCGCCATCGACAAAACAAAATCCGATTACGAAAGCTGGCTGGACGCCCGCTACGCCGCCGCAAGAGGCCACTGTGACGCCGTAATCGATCCACTGGAAACGCGCCAAATCCTAACCATGGCGCTCGAAGTAACTCTGCACCGTCCACGTGGCGAAGCGCTGGTACTGGAGACGCTGTGAAACAAACCCACCAGCCACCAGCCACCAGCCACCAGCCACCCATTCGCATAGCGAATGGACAAGGCTTCTGGGGCGACTGGCTCGAAGCCCCCGTCCGTCTGGTGGACGGCGGGCCCATCGATTACCTCACCCTCGATTACCTCGCCGAAGTCACCATGTCCATCCTGCAGAAGCAGCGGCAGCAGGACCCCGAACTCGGCTATGCCCGCGATTTCCCCCCGCTGATCGGCCGCATCGCCGCCAAGCTCCGCGAACGCCACATTAAGGTCGTCGCCAATGCCGGCGGCGTCAATCCGATAGCCTGCGCGCGCGCCGTGCTGAAAGCTGCGCCGGGCCTGAAAGTCGCCGTCGTGCTCGGCGACGACGTGCTCCCCCGCATCGACGAGTTTCTCGGCAAAGGCTACCAGATGCGCAATATCGATACCGGCGAGCCGATCTCCGCCATTCGCGACCGCATCCTCAGCGCCAACGCCTACATCGGCGCATTCCCGCTCGCCGCGGCGCTAGCCACCGGCGCAGACGTGGTGATCGCCGGACGCTGCGCCGATGCCGCCCTGGTGCTGGCGCCCATGATCGACCGCTTCGGCTGGGGGCCTGAGGACTACGACAAGCTCGCCGCGGGCATCGTCGCCGGTCACATCATCGAGTGTGGCGCGCAATGCTCCGGCGGCAATTGCCAGGTGGATTGGCGCAACATCCCCGACCTGGCCAACATCGGCTACCCCATCGTGGAAGCCGAGCCGGACGGTTCCTTCGCCGTAACCAAGCATCCGGGCACCGGCGGGCGCATCGACTCGCACGGCGTGAAAGAGCAGCTTCTTTACGAGATCGGCGACCCGCGCCAGTATATGACGCCGGATTGCGTGGCCGACTTCACCTCGCTGCGCCTTGAGGATACCGGCCCGGATCGCGTGCGCGGCAGCGGCGTCCGTGGCGGGCCGCGGCCGGCCATGCTGAAAGCCTCGATCAGTTATCACGCGGGATGGAAAGCGTCCGGCACCCTGGTCTACAGTTGGCCCGACGCGCTGGAGAAAGCGTGCGTGGCGGACCGCATCACCCGCCAGCGCCTCGACCAGCTCGGCCTGCGCTTCGACGAAATCCACACCGAATATTTCGGAGTGAATGCCTGCCACGGCCCAGCCGCCCACCCCATTCACGATCCCACGGAAGTGCAGGTGCGCATCAGCGTGCGCGGCTCCGACAAGCGCGCCGTCGATCGCTTCACGCGCGAAATGATTCCGCTGGTGCTCACCGGCCCGCCCGGCGGCACCGGCTATGGCGAAGGCCGTCCCGAGGTGCGCCAGATCGTGGCCTATTGGCCGGCCCTGATTCCGCGCGATGAAATCCAAACGCGCGTGGAGGTGGTCGCATGAAAGGTCCCCTTTACNNGCGCGGGGCTTAAGCCCCGCTGCAGTCGCTCAAAGGTGCCTGTATGAAAATCCCGCTCGCACGCATAGCCCACACCCGTTCGGGAGACAAGGGCGATATCGCCAACATCGGTGTAATCGCGTGGCAGCCGCAATACTACCCGATCCTGCTGCGCGAAGTAACGCCCGAGCGCGTCAAAGCGTTTTTCGGCGAAATGGTCGCCGGAGGAGTGGACCGTTTCCAACTGCCCAACCTCGGCGCGTTAAACCTGCTGCTGCATCACGGTCTGGGCGGCGGCGGCACCGTCTCCTTGCGCACCGACGCGCAGGGCAAGACCCTGGGCGCGGCCCTGCTGGCCATGGAGATCGAAGTCGATGAGCGAGAGCTTACAGATTAGCCGCGAAGGCCGCCTCCTGCGGCTGGCGCTGAACCGGCCGGAGCGGCGCAATGCGCTGAACATGGACCTCTGTACCGCGCTGGGCGCCGCCCTAGACGAGGCGGAAAACGACGCGGGCGTGGGCGCGGTCCTTCTGAGCGGCAATGGCAAATCGTTCTGCGCCGGCATGGACCTGCACGAAGTGCTGTCGCCCTCCGGCGGCGACATCAACGAAGTGCACGAGCGCATCTT
>PMVV01000408.1 GCA_003166475.1 Bryobacterales bacterium
TATTGAGTCTCGCATAATAGAGTGACAACCAGCTTGGATCTTGTGGGGCGGGCATTCTGCCCGCAGCCGGCTTTCAGCCGGCCCTGGCCGCCTGAAAAGGCGGCTGCGGCCAAGATTGGCCGCCCCACATCAGCCCGATGGAAAGTGCACATTTGTCGCCGGAATTGTCACTGTATTAAGCGAAACTCAATAGGCGATGCCGGGGTACGTCACCGCTGCGCCACCTTGACCGCCGGATAGTCTTCGATATACTCCTCGCCGGCGCAGCCGTAGTACGCGACTGTGCGCGCCGCAAAATCGACATCGTAGCGTACAACCCCGGCGCGCCAGCAGGACGCCAGGAACTCGGGGAACGTGCTATTCCCGGCTTGGTCGGTTCGCAGCGCCGAGATAAGCGCCTCACGGTTGAATGGCGGCACATCCGCGGTGCCGGAGACCAGCGGCGTGCCCAGGGTCGCGACCGGCCCATCCTCGGTCAGATACAGGCTTTGGCACGCAGGCAGAAACCAGAGATTGCGCGTCACGCCAGCCTGCCTTAGAGTCTCGGCCAGGTACGGGAAGCCTCCAGCCCTCGGCCGGACGGCCATGGCTCGTTGCTGGGCCGCCTGTAGGTTGTCTATAGCTTTGCTCATTAGGATTCCGTCATTGTGCGGTTGATGTGAGGCCGGAGAAGCACGGCCTCGATTCCATTTCTTTACTTTGACAGATAACGCGCCAACCGTGGAAGTGAAGCCAATGCAGCAGCCATACGGGGTCAAAACCACCTGAGGGGAAGGCCCGTGTCTCCATGAACTCCCTGCGCCACGGCCTGCGCGCCGGCGCCATCGTCCTGCGCACGGAAAATGAAGGGCGTTTCGGTAACCTTCTGCGCCAACGGCAGTATCGATACTAAGCCGGCCAACCGGACTTGCCGGACGCCGTCAAACAAACAGCCATGCGCTACGCTATCCGCACGCTTCGCCGCTCCCCCGGCTTCACCATCATTGCGCTTCTCACCCTCGCGCTGGGCATCGGAGCCAACACCGCCATCTTCAGTTTCGTGAACGGCGTGCTGCTTAAACCCCTGCCCTACCGCGACCCGCACGGCATCGTGATGGTCTGGGAGAAACCGCCGGGCGGCGACCGCAATGGCATCTCCACGCTCAACTTCCTCGATTGGAAAAATCAGAACACCGTCTTCGAACACATGGCCGCGATCAATTTCGGCGGCAACGTCACGCTTACCGGCGCCGGCCAGCCCGAGGAATTGCAGGGCGTGCGCGTTTCCGCCTCTTACTTCGATATCTTCGGCGTCCAAGCCGTCTTCGGCCGCACCTTCGCCCCCGATGAGGATCAGTTGGGCAAATCCCAGGTCGTCATCCTCAGCCACCGCCTCTGGGAGAATCGCTTCGGCGCCGACCCGTCCATCGTCGGCCGCACGCTCACTCTCAGCGGCAAGCCCTGTACTGTCGTCGGCGTCATGCCTGCCCACAGCCCCTTCGATCGCTCCTATGCGCAGCTCTGGATACCCCTGTCTTTCGAGCCGCGCGACATGACCCGCGACTATCATTGGATGCTCTCCTTCGCCCGCCTCAAGCCCGGCGTCTCGCTCGAAAAAGCGCAGGCCGGCATGGACGCCATCGGTGCGCGGATCGCTGCGGCTTATCCGGAATCCAACAAAGGCTGGGGCGTCACCGTCGAACGCTTCGAAGACCGCATCGTCGGCCCGCAACTCCGCCGGTCCCTGTTTGTCCTGCTGGCCGCCGTGGGCGCGATCCTCCTGATCGGTTGCGCCAACCTGGCGAATCTCACGCTGGCGCGTGGCGCGGCCCGCGAACGCGAGATCGCCGTGCGCGCTTCGCTCGGCGCCGGCGCATGGCGTCTCATCCGCCAGTTGCTCACCGAAAACTTGCTGGTCGCCGCCGCGGGCGGTGCGCTCGGCCTGGCGCTCGGCTACGCCATGATCCGCGGCCTCATCCTTCTCGCGCCGCCCTTCTCGCTTCCCAGCGAAGCCGATGTGTCCATCGATCCGGCTATCCTCCTGTTCACCCTGGCTGTCTCCCTCCTCACGGCGCTCCTGTTCGGACTCGCACCCGCCATCCACGCCGCCCGCGTCGATCCCGCCTCTGCGATGAAGGAGGGCGGCCGCTCGGCCTCCAGCGGCGCAGGCCGCGCGCGTCTGCGTAGTGCGCTGATTGTCGCCGAGGTTGCCCTGGCCTTCGTGCTGCTCGCCGGAGCCGGCCTGCTCGTCGGCAGCTTCTTCCGCATGTTGCACGTCGATACCGGCTTCACCAGTACCAACGTCACCACCGCCCGCCTGCCCATCGCGCGCGACCGCTTCGCCCACCCCGAGCAACTCCTCCAATATGTGCGTCTGCTCGACGATCGCCTGCGTGCGGCCCCCGGGGTGCGCGACGTAGCCTTCAGCAATGTGCTGCCCATGCAAGGCTGGGGCGACGGCATGCCCTTCCTCGTCGCCGGACACGCCTTCGTCGACCGCGCCAATCGCCGCGCCTGCTTCTATAAGCGCGTCACCGGTTCCTACTTCCGCACGCTCGAAATCCGCCTGCTGCGGGGCCGGACTTTCACCGATCGCGATACCCGCGGCGGCGCGCCCGTCATCGTCATCAACGAGGAGATGGCCCGCCGTTATTTCAAAGGCGAAGACCCGCTCGGCAAGCGTATTCTCATTCAGGAGATCCTCTACGGCCAGCCCGGCCTCGGCCCGGAGATCCCCTGGGAAGTGGTGGGCATCGTGGGCGACGAACAGACAGGCAGCCTGATCGACACCAAAAGCCCAGGCGTCTACGTCACTTTCGACCAAAGCCCGACCAACGACCTGAACATGGTCCTGCGCGCTTCGCTCGATCCGCGGATGCTCACTTCCGCCATCCACGCCGCGGTCCACGCAGTCGATAAGGATCAGGCCATCGCCGACCTCGAAACATTGGAGCAGATCAAGTCCGGAACCGTCTCCAGCGACCGCATGCAGACCATGCTTCTGGCCATCTTCGCCGCGCTGGCCTTGTTGCTGGCAGCCATCGGCATTTACGGCGTCATCAGCTATTCCGTCACCCAGCGGACCCACGAGCTAGGCATTCGCGCGGCTCTGGGCGCAAGCCGCGGCAGCCTGCTTGGCATGGTGATTCTCCGCGGCATGCAATTGACGCTGATCGGACTCGCCATCGGAGCCGCCGGCGCACTGGCGCTCACACGCCTGCTCGCCAGCCTGCTGTTCGGCATCTCGCCGCGCGACCCAGTCACGTTGATCGGAGTCGCCGCGGTCTTATCCGCCGTAGCGTTGCTGGCCTGTTACATCCCCGCGCGCCGCGCCGCCGCAGTCGATCCCCTGGTGGCGCTCCGCTACGAGTGACGGCTCACTCGCCGCGGCCCTCCGCCGGATACCCCTTGCCGAACCAATCCACATGCATATTCGCCGGAATATTCAGCACGCGCACATGTTGAAAGCCCATCTCCCGCAGCACGCGGTATGCCGGCCGGATGTTCGGGCACCTGTCCATCGGGCAGCAGCCGCAATAAAGGACGATATCGGAATCCTTCGGCAACTCCGCGGCGGCCTTCTTCAGCAATGCGATCCCTTCGGGCTTAGACCCTGGCCCCGCCTCCAGCGCATGCGGGATGCGCTTGCTGCGATACAGCACCGAAAACGCCGTGCACAAGATGACTGGAGGCTTGGCCGAGTGCAGCGCTTCAACCAGCGCCGCGGGCTCCATCAACTCCGCCTTGGCCCAGGGATCTCCCGCCTCCTGCCCCAAACAAACAACCGCTAGAACCAGCACGCCAAATAGCTTTCGCATAATCACCCAGCATACCCCGAGTTACAATCACCGCATGACCCGCCCTCCGATCGCCGTGTTCGCCGCATGCCTGTGCCTGGCCGGAGTCCTCGCCCTGCTTGCTCAACGCTCCGCCACCCGTCCCGCGGACATCCCTTTCGAAAAACACACCCTCGATCTCGGCGCCAACGAAAGCTGCGCCATCGCCGACATCAACGGCGACGGCCGGCCCGACATCGTCTCCGGCGAGAACTGGTACGAAGCCCCTCGCTGGATCAAGCACAAATTCCGCTCCTTGCCGTACACCAACAACTACATCGATAACTTCTCGGACCTGCCGCTCGACGTCAACGGCGACGGCCGCGTGGATATCGTGAGCTGCTCCTGGTTCGCGCACCGGCTCTTCTGGAACGAGAACCCCGGCCCCGGTGGGGGCGAATGGAAGGAACACATGATCGAGACCGGCTCGCCCGTGGAGTTCGCCTTCCTTGTGGATCTCGATAACGACGGCAAAGCCCACGAAGTGCTTCCCGAATTCGGCGACACCAACATGCCGCTGGCCTGGTATGAAGCAAAGCCCGAGGCCAAGAACGGCGAGTTCGTCAAGCACATCGTCAGCCCCAAAAGCTGGGGCCACGGCATCGGCGTGGGCGACGTCAACGGCGATGGCCGCAACGACATCATCACACCCAAGGGCTGGTTCGAAGCCCCGCCCGATCCGCGCAACGGCGTCTGGAAGTGGCATCCCGATTTCGATCTCGGCGACACCGGCTTCATCTACGTCTACGACGTGAACGGCGACGGCCGCAACGACATCGTCACCTCCATGGCCCACAACTACGGCATCTTCTGGCTGGAGCAGGGCGCGGATGGCCATTGGACCAAACACATCATCGACGAAAGCTGGTCGCAGGCCCACGCGCTCACGCTGGTCGATCTGAACGGCGACGGCCAACTGGACCTGCTCACCGGCAAGCGCTACATGGCGCACAATGGCCACGATCCCGGCGAGCGCGAACCGCTGGGCATCTACTGGTACGAATTCATACGCCTGGATGGCGGCAAGAAAATCGAATGGGTCAAGCACGTGGTCGACTACAGCACGCGCACCGGGGGCGGCATGCAGATCCCCGTGGCCGATCTGTACGGCACCGGCCACCTCGACTTCGTAGTGGCCGGCAAGAGCGGCCTCTTCCTCTTCGAGAACCTTGTGGGGCAGGCCCCCGGCCTGCTGCGGCCTCTCAGGCCGCCTGCCCGCGGAGCCATCCCCCGCTAATCCCAGCCCAGCTATCCGCGGCGCTTTCAGATATACTAGTGCTTCAGAGGGCTAGTATGAAAAAATATGGGAAATTCGCCGCGCTCATCGCGGTCGTAATCGCGGCTCTGGTCTGGCTCGCCAGCACCGGTGTCAGCGAAACCAAGACCTACTACAAAACCATTGCCGAGGTCGGTCAGATGGGCGACCGCGCCTTCTCGGAGCGCCTGCGCGTGGCGGGCGATGTCGAAGGCGGCTCCATCAAACACGCTCAGGGGCAGGTCTTGTTCACGCTCACCCAGGACAAGACCCAACTGAAAGTGGCCTACACCGGCAGCGATCCCCTCCCCGACACCTTCCGCGACGGCGCGCAAGCCCTCGCCGACGGCCACATGGGCCACGATGGCGTTTTCCATGCCAGCAAAATTCAGGCCAAATGCGCTTCCAAATACGAAGCCAAGCCGGGCCAGTTGCGTGGCGCCCCGGCGCCCCCTATCAATAAGACGACTTAGAAAGGCGAACGCATGGAAAACGTGGCATCGCTGGCTGTACTTCTGGCTTTTTGCGCCGCTATTTACGCCTTACTCGCCTCCGTTGTCGGCCGCATCCAACGCAAGCCTTTTCTGATCGTTTCGGGCGAGCGCGCGGTCTACTCCGTTTGGGCGCTCCTCACCATCGGCTCCGGCGTCCTGGTCTATGCTCTGGTCACGGGCGACTTCCGTTTCTCCTATGTCGTCCAGCACAGTAACCGCGCCATGCCGCTGCTCTATAAGTTCGCCGCCTGGTGGGGCGGACAAGAGGGCTCGCTGCTGTTCTGGAGCTGGCTGCTCTCCAGTTACTCCGCCGTGGTGGTATTCACCAACCGCCGCAGGCATCGCGACATGATGCCTTACGTCGTCGGCGTGCTGATGGTCGTGCA
>PMVV01000475.1 GCA_003166475.1 Bryobacterales bacterium
GTAAGGCGCCACAGCCGTCCGCAGCCCGACGCAACGCGATGCAACATAATGCAACTGAAAATCGAGAAAACAGCTCCGGCCTGCCGCCCGGACTCCAACGCTACTCTCACCCCCAAAGCCGCCCGGCGCAACGCGATGCAACAGAGTAACGGAAAAATCCCCAAGAAGAAACGGCTCCCCGGTTGCAGCCGCCGGCAAGCTGTACCCAAAGGGAGCGTGCGGGTTTTCCGCGTCTGCGGACCAGACACTGAAGGTTTGGGGCCTGGTCGGAAGCATACCGATAAGTCCGACCTCATCAGGCAGGCTGATGCCGGCGCGAACCATATCGCTTCAGCGCTTGTATCAATATGTTGGGCTTCGTTTGTCCAAAACACGCCCCGAAACCCAACGCACAATGTCACTCCCGCAGGGCCGGCGAGTGACTCGGGTGGAACCTGCGGGCCGAAAAGGACGTCCCGTTTGCAGGAGGTACCGGCGCCATCGAGTTCACCGTTCCCGGAGTTCCGGACTACGAAGTGGCGGCGCTTTATTCCGCGCGAGCGGGCTCCGGATTACCTCACCGCGACGAGGGCTTCGAGCAGAGTCGGGCCGTCGAAACTGCCCCATCCCGTCACCAGGTCGTAGTCGACGACTGCGGAGTACTTGCCGTTGCTGCCACTCACGATGTCATGGAAATACTGGCCGTAATTCGCCCGCACGCCCAGCTCATAGATCGTCGGGTTGAGAAAGCCAAAGGTCGCTGCGCCATTGGCCACGGCCTGTTGGTTCACCATCGCCATGAAGCCGGCCCATTGCGGCGCGGCATAACTGGTCCCGCCATTACCCCCGCTGCATGATCCGTCGTAACAACTATATTGGTTGGTGTTGGCTTCCGCGGCGACGTCCGGAATGTTGCGCAAGGTCGTCGAGCCGGCGTTCGACGCGTCGATCACGCCGGGGAGCTTCTGATATGCGGGGATGGGGATCTTGTTCTTGGAAGGCCCACCCGCGCTGCCGCTCCAACCGGTCTCCGAGTACCAGCCGCCGCCAGGGCCATTAGTGGTCAAGTCCGTGCCGCCGACGGCGGTAACATAGGGATCGTCCGCGGGCCAAACCGAGTTGCCGGGAGTGCCGGAGCCGTTGTCGCCGGTCGCCACGAACACAGTCTGCCCCTGTGCGGCAAACTCTTTGAAGATGGGGTCCAGGCTGCTCTCGTCGTCGGTCCACCCCCAGGAACAGCTTAGCTGCTTGGAGGTGTTGTCGGCCGCCATCTTGCTAAAAATCGAGACATCGCTGCTGCCCACGTAAACGACTACCTGGCTCAGGCCAGGGGCCATGGAGATGGCCATTTCGATATCCAGGACCTGTTCGCTGTCGTCGCACGAAGTGGGTGGACACTGCAGGGGCACGCCGTTCAGCCTGACACCGGCAACGGGTACGTTCAGCGGCTGGTTTACGTTCTTGAAGAAGAGCTGGACATCGCTGATTTCGTACCCGGCATATTCAAACAACCCGACCGATTGGCCGGCGCCCGTGAGCGGGCCAGACCCATAGTAGGCCGCTCGCATGTCGCTTCCGATAAACTGGCCGTGGGGACCCGAGCCGGTGGCTTTGGCGGCTTGGTCCGGCGCTTGCGACGGCCTGACGTTCTTGGCATGGGGCAGAGTGAAGTTGTCCAAACCGGAGATGTGCAATACCGGAACTTCCAGGTCGAGCGTGGGTTCGCGGTCGGGCGCGTAGAATGTGCGATTCCCCGCCGGGTGCCGATAGACTCCCATGGTCACGTGGAACGCTTTCTCGACGTTCGCCACCGGCCCTTCGACGTCTACTACCAGGCGATTGGCATGGGCCTCCGTCACCGTCAGGCCATGCGCTTCCGCGAAGCGAACGATGGCGTCGCGATCGTCCAGGCTGGGGCCGAAGCGCTCGGTAAACTCTTCCACGCTGAGGTATCGGTGATAGTTGGGGCTCTGGGGATCGTAGATCTGCTGCAACAGATTGTCGAGATCGGCCTCATGGCGCAGCGGCAGGGAAACCGCCAGGCTCATGCGCTCGGTGCTCGGCATCTCGCCGGCCAGCGAGGCTTGCCCGTTGACCACCGCCGGGGGGACATGCGGCGTCAAGGTCAACCGCTGCTGCGCCTGGGCTGAGGCGGCAAATAGAAGCACGCCCACCAACAATGCCGCTGACGACTGCTGCAAGGTAGCTATTTCCGGCATCTTCTTCATTTCGATCATCCCTCCGATCTTTCTTTGACTTGCAAGAGACCCAGGATTACGAGTCTAGCACAGTCTTCCTGTTGAGCAGACTTGAGCACTACGGGGGTTTGACAGAACAGAATTGCGTGGCAGTGCAGTTGCTGTAACTTGTCGTTTAGCGATCCCCCCAGCTCAGATGAAGGGGGAAAGAGTGGATTGCCGGCTTGCTACGGCTTGGCTCTGCCTGGGCTCGTGTATCTTTCCGACTCACGCATGTGGCGCCGCGCAACGCCAGCGGAAAGGGTTGAATGTGGAGCCTTCGGACTTCACTTTTGTCGGTTCGCCTGTGGTCGGCCGGTTTGGAGCGCACAATGAACTACTCGTCCGGAATGCCAGCCCTCGGCTTTGCGATGGCGGTCTGCGCCTTTGGCCAGACTTACACCATCTCCACCTTTGCCGGTGGCGGATTCCCCGACAATGCACCGGCGCCGCTCGTGGCTCTAGGAACCGTGAGCGCGGTCGCAGTCGATAGCTCGGGCAACGTACTCATGGCGCTTCCGGACTACCACATGGTGGCGATGATAGATTCCACCAGCGGGCTGGTGACGCGCGTGGCAGGGAACGGCGCCTCCGGCTACAGCGGCGATGGCGGCCCTGCCACCAGCGCGCAGTTACAGTATCCGTCGGGAGTCGCAGTCGATTCCACCGGCGCTATCTATATCGCCGATGGCCTCGCCAACGTAATCCGAAAAGTATCCGGCGGCGTGATCGCCACAATCGCGGGGAATGGAACGGGCGGGTTCGGCGGTGATAGTGGGGCGGCCCCATCCGCCCAGTTAAACAACCCGCATGGCATCGCGGTGGATGCGGCGTTCCATTTATTCATCGCGGACACCGGCAATCTGCGCATCCGCATGGTGTCCGCCGGAATCATCACTACGGTAGCGGGGGATGGCTCCCCACAGCCAGTCGGCGATGGTCCGGCTATCGGTGCGCACCTGTTCCTGCCGTTCGGTGTAGCGGTGGACACTGTTGGGAACCTTTACATAGCCGACACTTATAATAACTCCATCCGAAAGGTCTCTGGCGGCACAATCACGACGATAGCGGGTGCTGGCGCGCCGGGATCGCTCGGCGATGGCGGTCCGGCCACCAGTGCGACGCTAGACCTTCCCTATAACGTCTCAATCGATCCCTCGGGAAATTTGTATATTGCCGACACCTACAACCAGCGTGTGCGGATGGTCGCGAATGGCATCGTCTCGACGTTGGCCGGCGACGGGGGGAAGGGTTTCAATGGCGACGGCGGACCGGCGGGGGCGGCTCAGTTAAACGGACCCGAGGGTGTGGCGGCCGGTCTCGGAGGCAGCGTCTATATCGCCGACACCGGCAACCTGCGGGTGCGCAAGGTGTCGGCTGGTGTCATCACCACAGCCGCCGGCCACGGCAGCGGGGGTTTTGTGGGCGATGGCGGTCCGGCCGGCAACGCGCAGCTCGACAATCCATCTGGTGTGGCCATCGACTCAGGCGCCAACCTGTACATTGCGGACACCGGCAATCACGCCATCCGCATGGTTTCCCAAGGTTCGATCACTACGGTGGCCGGCAACGGCACTGCCGGGTACAGCGGAGACGGCGGCGAGGCGGCCAGCGCGCAGTTGAACAGCCCGCTGGGTGTTGCCGTGGATGCCGCCGGCAATGTGTATATTGCCGATACTGGCAATAACGTGGTGCGCAAGGTCTCGGGCGGCGTCATTACCACCGTGGCGGGGAACGGAACGGCTGGTCCCACGGTTGGCGGTCCGGCCACCGGCACGCTGCTGTACCCGCCATCCGCAGTCGCCATAGACGGCGCAGGCGGCATCTATGTCGCGACGAATTATACGTACCAAACGGTGACGCCGTTCTTCAACATGCCGGTTACGGTAACGGTCGGTCAGGTTTGGAAAGTCCGTAACGACCTGATCGCCCTGAGCAGCACTTTCAGCGGCTATATCGGCGGCCTGGCCGTGGACCCGTCGGGCAAACTCCTCGCGGCGGCCAATGGAATATGGGTTGACGCCAGCGGAGCGACCTGGATCGCCGACACGGGCAACGACCAAATACTCAAAGTCATTGAGGGAGTAACTACCATGGTGGCAGGCGCCGGCTTGGCGCCGCTACAGAGGGCATGCCGCAGTTCGGCGGAGATGGAGGGCCGGCCACCAGCGCGCTGCTCAACGCGCCCTTGGCCGTTGTCACGGACTCCGCGGGCCGGGCGTACATCGCCGATAGCGCCAACCAGCGCATCCGGGTACTGGTTCCGTCGACGGGCTGTCCCGCCGCCGTGAACTTGAGCTCGTTCCAGGTGGGCGCGTCCGGAGGCAATCTCACCGGCAGCGTGGTCATAGGCGCTTCCTGTCCCTGGTCGGTGGCGGGGCTGCCGGACTGGATCGCGGTTTCGGGACCGGCTGCTGGCAGCGGGCCGGCTACCATTACGTTGGTGGTCGCGGCTAACGCCGGCCCTCCCCGCACGGCCACCATCGTGGTAGCCGGGGACGACGTCACAGTAACTCAGGCTGGCGCCACATATACGGTTTCGGGGCATGTCACGCTCGGCGGCCAACCGCTGCAGGGGATGTTCATGAGCCTCGGAATCCAAGCCACCGGGCGGTTCCAGACTGTGCAGACTGACGCCAACGGCTACTACTCGATCGCCTTTCCGGCGGCCGGGACGGTGTATTTGCTCGAAGCTGGCCTCCCCGGCTATAGCTTCCTGACCGACCAGGGCGGTGTCACTATGGCGACCGCCGAGGTGCTGCCGTTTGGCAACCAAACGATCGATTTCACCGCATGGTTGAACCCGGCCATTGGTGGCCTGACCGCGGGTTTTCCGAGCGCGATCCAGCCGGCGCCGGCCGCGTATGCGCCGGGTGAAATTATCTCCATCTATGGCTCCTCGCTGTGCGACGCGGTACAGCCGGCGAGCGTTCCATTGGCGGACTCGCTCGGCGGCTGTAGGGTATGGTTAGACGGTACGGAGCTTCCCCTTTATTACAGCTCGCCCGGCCAGGTCAACGCTGTCCTTCCGCAGAATGCCCCTGTGGGTGGGAATGTCCTCTGGGTCGAGCGCTTTACGGACTCCAGCGACTCGGTGTTAGCGGCTATCGGCGACAACTTCAGTATCCGGATCGCTCCGGTTTCGATGGACTTTGTGGAAATAGCGGATGGCGGAGATACGATTCTGGCGGTCCAATTTCAAGACGGCGGTTTCGCCGGCGCGGGACGGCCAGTGAAACCGGGCGACATCGTCACGTTATATCTCACGGGGCTGGGCGCGAAGGTTCAAACAGGCCCAGACGGCGCCGCTCCCGGCGTGCCGGACGCGGCAATCCAACAGCCCGGAGTTCTGGTGCAGGGCCTCGCAGCCCCGATCTTGTACGCGGGGGCCCAGCCGCAGTGTCCGGGCCTTGACCAGATCGATTTGCAACTGCCGCAGTACGCTCTTCCGGCGGGGAAGACGACGGCGACATTTGCAATCGGCGCGCCGTCCGTCTCGCAGACCAACACTTATGAGGTGCCCGCGGTTCAGTAAGTGGGAGCGGTCTCGCCCCGCTCGCACGGCGCCAGCACATCCACTCCGATAGCGTCGTGGTCGGACAGCGGTGCGGCGCGCCCTTCCCGCACATCGTGAATCACCACCGGATTCAGGCAGCGCACCCCGCGCGTGGCGAACCAATCCAGCTTCACCGGGCAGCGCCCGCCGTGGTTGCGCAGCGCCCAGCGAATGAAGTGGAAACACCAGCCGGGCACCCAGTCGCGCAGGGCTTTGGTGGCGCGCAGATCTTCCACGTCGTAGGAAACCGTGTGCTCGCCCAGACGGTTGCACTCCCGATAGTCGAAACCGCGCTCTTCGAGCAGCCGGAAGAGGTCGCGCTCGAAATGCCGGTAGGGGTGCAGATAGTGGTTGCGGATGACATTGTCCACACCCATCAGGACGCGCAGCCAGAAGCCCAGAATGGCGTGCAGGGCGTGCGATGAATTGTAAGTGCTGGTGTTCCAGTCGCCGCCGATGACCACCGCGTGCGCGCCGCCGACAGCATCGAGCACGTCGCGCAGTTGCAGGTAGCGATGGCGTTGCGTGGATTGCGCGTCCAGATGCACCGAGACCGCGGTCACGGTGACATCGGGAAAGCAGACTTCGGCCGCCACCGCCGCCTGCCGGCCGATGCGCTTTTCGCGCGACGCCATAATGTCCACGCCATTCTCCAGAAACACGGGCCGCACGTTGGCTAGCGGATAGCGGCTTAACAGGGCGTTGCCATGCAGGCCCAGATCGTTGGAGCCGGGCAGATCCTGCTCGATGCCCGAGCCATTGGTCAGGTTCAGGTAGCAGGGCACGAAGGCGTAGTGCATGCCCAGCGCGTGCGCCAGATCCCGCGCGACGTTGCGGTTGCCGGAACGGACCATGCCGGTGTCGGTTTCGGTCAGCAAGAGGACGTCGGCTTCGCTCAGAAACGGGTGTGTGCGGAGGGCTTCCAGCAGACCGTCAAACCGTGCGCCTCGCTCCACGTTCCAGGCTACGAAGCGGTAGTGGGGACGGGCGGCCTGAGAGGCCGGGCCCAGAGGGCACCCCGGCTGAGAGCCTGCCCCACTGGCTGGTCCACATTCTGGTGTGTCCAGCACCCGACGGATATCCGGCTCCAGCGCGCGGTACAGATCGAGGCCCCACAGCTCGGCGCTGTTGCGGCAGGCGGCCAGCGCCGGCAGGTGCGGCGCGATACGCTCGCGAAGGATTTCGTGCAAGTCTTGGGTTTCGGCTGGATGCACTGCTACGATTGTAACGGTTTCGCATGCGGACCTCGCTATTTCAAAAACTCTTGTGGGGCGTGCTGCTGCTGGCCGCGATCGAGCTGGCGCTGCTGAATTTGGGCACCGCCGCGCCGGAGTTGCGCTGGCGCATGGCTCTGGCGACCCTGGCCACGGCGCTGGCGGGTATTGCCGTCGCGTTCCTGTTTTCGCGCACGCTGCGGCGGCGCATCGGACGGCTGCGGGTCTTCGTGGAGGGCCTCGTCGCCGGACCAGCGCAAATCCCGCTGCCCGGCTCGCCAGATGAATTGGGCGCGCTGGCCGAGTCGCTGGGCCGGGTTGCGGCGCAGGTCAACGAACTGGTGGACAAAGTGCGGCTGGAGGGCGCGCGCCGCGATGCCATCCTGACCGGCATGGTGGAAGGCGTGCTCGCGGTGGATAAAGAACTGCGCGTGACCTTCTGCAATGCGGCGTTTGCCACCGCGTTCGGCGTCTCCGGCCCGGTGCCGGAGGGTTTACCGGTGCTGCGGCTGGTGCGCGACCCGGATTTTCTGGAGATGCTGCGGATTGTGGTCGCCTCGGGGGAATCCGTGAAGCGGCGCATGCATTTGACCGGCGCGGACGGCCGGTCCTTCGAAGTGCAGGCCGCCCCACTGGCCGGCCCTTCCAGTAGCGGCGCCATGGCCATTCTGCACGACATCACGGACCTGGAGCGGCTGGAGCGCGTGCGCAAAGACTTCGTGGCCAATGTTTCGCACGAGCTGCGCACGCCGCTGACCGCCATCCGCGGATACGCGGAAACGCTGCTGGACGGCGCGCTGGACGATCCCGACCACCGCCGCCGGTTCGTCGAGATCATTCAATCGCATGCCATCCGGCTGAACAACATCGCCTCGGACCTGCTGGCCCTGTCGGAGCTGGAGTCCGGCCGTCCGCCGCTGGCGCCGGGCAAACTGTCCGTGCTGGCGATGCTGGAGGCGGCCATGCGCACGGTCGAATCCGAGGCGGCCATGCGCAAGGTTCAATTGGGTTGGGGCACCGTAGAGGACCTGCAGGTGATGGGCAACAAGATCAAGCTGGAGCAGGCTTTTGTCAACCTGCTGGATAACGCGGTCAAATTCAACCGCGGGGGCGGGGAAGTGTGGGTGGAGGCGAGCCGCCTGCCGGGAGGCAAGGTGGCCATCAGCATCGCCGACAGCGGCATCGGGATTCCTTCCGAAGATGTGCCGCGGATCTTCGAGCGCTTCTACCGCGTGGATAAGGCGCGGTCGCGCGAGGTGGGCGGCACGGGTCTGGGCCTTTCGATCGTCAAGCACGTCATCGAGCAGATGCAGGGCACGGTATCGGTGGAGAGCCAGTTGAATAAGGGGTCGAGATTCACTGTAGTCCTGCCGGAGGCCTGAGAGCTGCCTGCGCGATCCTGCGCGATCCAAGCCCAAGTGGTTGGATCGAAAGGGATTCCCCGCGTTCTGGGTCTCTGTGGCGCGGTAGTACCAGGCAGCTAGTACAAAATGCGGAACTCATCTAGAAAAATTTCTATCGAATCGCTAGATAAAACTTGACAAGGTGTGCCTAGTTGAGTAATTCTATCTGAATTAGGGCGAGTTTCTGAAGCCGGCCGATAGATTTGAAAAGAGCCCATTTGAGGTTAGGGCGGTAGCCTAGCCCGGGTGGACTGGATTTTGCGTTTCAGTCACCTATTCAGATTGTAAATGGTATGTTACGTTCGCCTAAGGTTTTGGGGATGTCTGTTTTCCGATAGTTTTGAACAGGTTTTGCACAAAGGGCCGGCGTGGCAAGCGTTCCAGCCGGGCCTCGAATCACGGATCATCTATGGAGGAAATTGCAATGACGAGTTTTGTGAAGCCCGGGACCAGGACGCTGGCGGTCCTGCTGGGGATTAGCGTAATGGCGACGGGGGCTTACGCGCAGCAAGCGGCTGCGGCCGGCAACCCGGTGGCCACCAAGCCCGACGTCCAATCGGCCGGCGGCGGCTACGCAGTGGACCAAAATGGCCAGCCGCCCAGTCCTGTTGGCACGGTTCCCCTGCTGTACCCCAGGCTCGTTGGCACTTGGGCCGGAACAACGCCATCGCCATCCCTTTCCGAGCAGTTCAACAAGTTGCTGCCCAAGTGGCTGCAGTTCTCGGGCGAGCTTCGGGAGCGGTTCGAAGGCTACAGCGGAGGTAGCTTCAAACACGCTTCCACCAACGACTACGACCTGCAGCGCATGCGGCTGGGCATGGAGATCAAGCCCACCAACTGGGTGCAATTCTACTTCGAAATGCAGGATTCGCGCGTTTTTGGCATCACTCCGGCACTGCCGCCGTACGAAAACACGGCCGATCTGCGCCAAGCTTACGTGCAGTTCGGCCCTACGGAAGGCAACGGTTTTTCGTTGCAGACCGGCCGTTTCGATATGACTTATGGCAACAACCGGCTGATCGGGGATTCCTGGTGGAACAATGTGTCGCGCACTTTCGACGGCGTGCGCGCCGCCTACCAGGCGGGCAGATTCCGGATGGACGTCTTCGCCACCTCCGTGGTGATCATCCGCAACGGCGTGATCGATCATCACCTGGAAGGGAACAATCTGTATGGCGCGTATGCCACCGCCAAGAACGTGATCCCGCACGCCACTCTGGACGTTTACGAATTCTGGAACCTGCGGCCCAGCTTCGCGCTGGAACAGGTCAAGACCGGCAAGCTGGATGAGTGGACCAGCGGCTTCCGCTGGATCGGAGCGCTGCCGCATAGTTTCGATTACCGTACTGAGATGGCGTATCAGCTCGGCACGCTTTCGGTGGATAAGATCCGCGCCTGGATGGGCCACTGGGTGGCCGGCTATACCTTCCAGAACGCGCCTGTCAGGCCGCGGCTGTTCTTCGAATACGACTTTGGCTCCGGGAGCGGGAACAGCAAGGGCGGATACGACAACACGTTCGATCCCATCTATCCCAGCACGCACGACAAGCTCGGCCTGGCTGACCAGATCGGCTGGCGGAACATCAAGGATCTTCGGTTCGGGCAAGACTGGCACATCGCCCGCAAATGGACGGCGGCGACCAGCTTCCACGATTTCTGGCTGGCCAATGCGCACGACGCTTTGTATCCCACGCGCGGATCGAACATTGCACAGAGCGTCAAGGGAGTGGACGGCACCCATGTGGGCGAAGAGTTGGACATTCAAGCGATTTACACTCCCACACGGCAGACGCAGATCGATTTCGGTTTAGGCCATATCATACCCGGCGAGTTTCTGAAGAAGGCTACCCAGGGGGTGGCTTACACCTATCCTTACATGCAGATCGAGTACGTGTTCTAGAAGCTATCAGCTATCAGCTTTCAGCTATCAGCTTTCAGCTTTCAGCTATCTTGCGGCGCTCTTCAACAGATCAGAAAGGTCTTGAATATCGGCGGAGCTGGCGTCGCCGACGACGAAGTAGCGGAGGCCTCCTTCGGTCCACGTCTCGCTGCTGAAGGCCAGCTTTCCGCGGAGCGAGTATCCCGAGTTGAGCCGGCTCAACTCGGCGCGGTTTTGGAAAATGAAAACTGAAATCTGGTGTTTTCGGAATTCAAACAACAGTTGTGCGCCGGGGCTTTGCTGGAAGTAGGCGAGGCGTCCGCCGGCCAGCTTGAATGGGGAGTTCTGCAACTCCGGCAGGTTGAAGGAGAACGGGAGCTTGCCTTGAAACCAGGGTTTGACCGTATGCCGGTCGGTCGATATCACGTCGACCGGATTCACGCTGGCCAACGTGGAAATGTGCAGGTCCGCGAGTTCACCGAGGGCCTGCTCGTTACGCCAGTGCCGCAGCCAGACGGACGTGAAAACCAGCACTAGCGCGAGGGCGGCCGTCGCGGCGCAAGCCGGTACCCATAGTATCGTCCATTAGGGACGCTTCGCTGCGCTTACGCTCTGTGCGACTTTCAGGCGAAACTCCGGCCGCGGATTAAAGCGGCGCCCGACAGCCTGCGTCATGCGCTTCAATTGCAGGCGGCTGAGCGCATCCGCGGCGCAGGCCGGACACACGCGCAGGTGCGCTGCCACATCCGCCAACTCGCCGCCGGAAAGCTCGGCATCCACATAGCGGTCGAGTTTCCCACTCCATTCGCAGCACATTGAGAAGCTCCATGCACTTTCGCGGCAAGCAATTCGCGCATCGCTTTGCGCGCCCGCGACAGTCGCGACATTACCGTGCCGATCGGGATTCCGAGCGTTTCCGCGATTTCCTGGTAACTCATCTCCTCCATATCGCACAACAGGATCACCTCGCGGAAGGGTACCGGCAACCGTTCGAGGGCATCCTGGACGGCCTGCTGGTCCGCTCGCGCCAGCAGCAACGATTCCGGTGTAGCGGACGTTACCGGCAGCGCCGTTCGGTCGTCTTCGAGGTCGAGCGCTTCCGCCATCTTCACACTCAACCCGGTGCGCGACGTTAGAAAGGTGTTGCGCAAAATGCGGTACATCCAGGCGCGAAGATTGGTGCCCTGCTGGAATGCTGCGAAGCCCTTGAATGCCTTGAGGTACGTCTCCTGCACCAGGTCTTCGGCCTCCTCCCGGCTTCCGGTAAGCCAATGCGCGAAGTTGTACAGCGAGGCGAACATGGGCATCGCCTGGCTTTCGAAAGACTCGGGATCGGCGTGCCGGTCTGTCACAAGTCGCTATGGTAACGCGGTGGCGTCACCGGGCAGGCGGCCTGAGAGGCCGCTGGGCCCAGAGGGCACCCCCGGGGGACTGCCCCACTCACTATCCGGCTGTTCTTTCTTTCTCAGGAGAAGGGTATCCAAGGACCATTTTCCGGGACCGTTGACTAATAGGAAGGCCGTGGTCAGCAGTTGCGCGTAATCGGATCGTCCCTCATGCAGAACGGCCCACATCCCCACGCGCGGCGGCGAAGGCGGCAATGGCAGTGGCGATGTCCCGAGATACAACGAGATTTTTGTCGAAAGTATGGCCACGATCATCTCGATGATGAACGGGATTGCAATCAGCCGGGTCATGAGACCCGATAGCAACAACAGCCCCCCGACGATCTCCAGGCCGCCGATAAAACTGGCGGTCATATGAGGAAACGGCATGCCCAATTTGGTAAAGCGGCCGACTCCTTGATTGGCGTAAACAAACTTCAAGATCCCCTCCCAGAAGAACACTCCTCCCGCCATTAGTCTCAGAAGCAGCGTGGACGCCGGACCCTTCGTGGGCGGATTCAGAAGCGACGTCAAGAGATTGTTCATAAGTTTTCCTGCCTTTCATTAGGTGCTAACTTGGCGGTGCAGTTTTTATCCCCGGAATTCGACCGGCGTCACTCGGCGCCCCGATATTGCCATTTAGGCCGCAAAAGCGGCCAGTCGCTCCCAGCGCCTCAGAACCCCTCCCGTTTGTGTGGTTTAATAGGAATTTCTCAGATGGCAAACCTGGTCAAATCGGGGCGCAGAACGTGGCGGGCGGCGCACCTGCGGGCGCGCGAGCTGCGCATGATCGCGAAGGGTCTGGCTTCCACGGACCATCCCATCCTGGCCCACATCATCCCGATGCGGCGCTGCAACCTGGCCTGCACCTACTGCAACGAATACGACGATCGCTCCAAGCCCGTGCCGCTCGAAACCGTGTGCCAACGTATCGACTTACTCGCCGGCCTGGGCACCACCATCGTCACCATCAGCGGCGGCGAACCCCTGCTGCATCCGGACCTGGACCAGATCGTGGCGCACATCCGCCGCCGGCGCGCCATCGCGGGCACGATCACCAACGGCTATCTGCTTACCGCCGAGCGCATCAAACGGCTGAACCGTGCGGGGCTGGATCACCTCCAGATCAGCATCGACAACGTCACGCCCGACGACGTCTCGAAGAAGAGCCTGAAAGTGCTGGACAAGAAACTCCAGCTTCTGGCCGAACACGCCGATTTTCACGTGAATATCAATTCCGTGGTGGGCGGCGGCATTCGCAATCCGCAGGATGCGCTGGTGGTGGGCAAGCGCGCCGTGGAGTTGGGTTTCACTTCGACGGTGGGTATCATTCACGACGGCACCGGGCAGTTGCAGCCGCTGTCCCCCGCCGAGCGCGAGGTGTACGCAGCCATGCGCGGCATGGAGAAAAGCAGCTATGCGCAGTTCAACTATTTCCAGGACAACATTGCGCACGGCCAAGAGAATCGCTGGCGATGCCGCGCGGGTGCGCGCTATTTATACATCTGCGAAGACGGATTGGTGCACTATTGCTCGCAGCAGCGCGGGTATCCGGCCAAGCCGCTCGCCGAATACACCGTCGCCGACGTCCGGCGCGAGTTCCTGACCGAGAAATCCTGCGCGCCGCGCTGCACGGTGGCCTGCGTGCACCAGATTTCGTACATCGATTTCTGGCGCGCGCCGCAGACCATCGACTCCGCCAGCATGCCCGAAACCGGCGATCGCCTGGTGCAAATCCGATAACCACGCTTTCTTCAGCGCTCGCCGGGAAACACGGGTTCGCGAGGCCGGCTCCGATGGCACGCGGCACGGTATCGCACAAACTGGGTATCCTCAGCCGACCCCAACCTGTAGATTTGGGCTGTGGAGGATTACCCGGACGGTCCAGGAGTTCGAGGAGCGATTTTCGACCGAGGAAGGCTGCCGCGCATAACTCGTGAGTCTGCGCGGCCGGATGCCCACGCGAGCCGGGGTGCCGCGGGCCTATCCAGAATGGCCCCCGGCCGGTCGCGCGAGTCGCTACGGCTGGAGCGCGTAGGCCGCGCCATCGCTCGAAGTGCCCCCGCTGTAGGTCGTCCCGTAGAGCCATCCACCGCTGTACAGCGGCGTGGCGTAGGGCTGCGATCCATCGCCGCTGCTGCCGGTGAAGTTGTACAAAATGGTCTCGGCCCAAGTGGTGCTGGGAGGCGTGGGCGGGGTCAACGAATAAATCGTTCCCGCGCTCGAAGATCCGCCCGCGACGGTAGCGCCGTAAAGCACCCCACTGCTGCCGATCACAACGCCGGCGCGCAACTCGGCGCCATCGCTGGTGCCCCCGGTGAACGTGTGCAGGGTCGCCTCAGTCCAGGTGGTGCTGGGAGACACCGGCGGCGTCAGTGAGAACGCTACACCATCGCTCGATGCTCCGCCGAGCAAGGTGGTGCCGTAGAGCACGCTGCCGCTGCCGATCACAAGGTTTCCGTGGGGGTTCTGCCCATCGGTCCCGTTGAAACTGAACAGGACAGCCTCAGTCCACGATCCCCCGGAGGGCGTCAGTGAGAAGACCGTGCCGTCGCCATGGGCGCCGCCGTTATAGGTGGTGCCATAGAACACCCCGCTGCCCGATAATGTGAGCGCGGAGTGAGGATTAGCGCCGTCGCCGCTGCCGCCAAAGTTGTATAGAACCGTCTCTGTCCAGGAGGAGCCGGAAGGCGTCAACGAGTAGACCGTGCCCCCGCCGTAGGTCCCGCCATAGTAGGTGGTGCCGTAGTAAACGCCGCCGGTGAGCACCAGGCCCGCATATGGATAGCTGCCATCGCCGGTGCCGCCGGCGAAGTTATAGATCACGCTCTCGGTCCAGGTACCGGAAGAGTCCTTCACCTTGAATACCGTGCCCAGGCCCGAGACACCCCCCTTCGGAGGTGGTGCCGTAAAGCGCGGAGCCGTTGAGCAGCAGGTCTCCATCGGGCTCGGACCCGTCGCCGGTACCGCCGGCGAAGCTGTATAACACCGTCTCGGACCACGATCCCGAAGACGATGTCAGACGAAAGACCGTGCCGTCGCCGGAGCCGCCGAACGGTGTCACGCCGTAGAGGGAACTGCCGTTGATGATCACGGATCGCTTTGGGTTGGCGCCGTCAGGGTTGCCGGCGAAACTGTAGATTACCGGCGACTGAGCGTGCAACAGCAGCAGAGCGGATTGCAGCGTCAGCGCCGAAAAAAAGCGAAGAACGCTTATGCTATTCATTGCAGACCTCGTTTCTTTTCCTTACTCGAGTCTTTACTCGACCGTAAAGCTCTCTTTTGTCGTGACGGTCCCACCCGGCGTGGTAATCGTAATCGGCCCGGCGGTGGCTCCCGTGGGCACAGTGGCCCAAACGTAATTGGGTCCAGCGTTATAAACCCCAGTCGCTGGCACTCCGTTGAATTCGACCGATGCGCCAAACAGGTTATTGCCCCAGATCCGCACCTGGGTGCCCGCAGCCCCCGATTGCGGCGAGAATTCCGCCGCGCGCGGCTTGGGGATGGGCAGGCCGGCGTCCAGCGCGAAAATAACGCCAAGGCCGGTTGGGCCGCCGCCCAAGGCAGTACCGTAAATGATGCCATCGCTGCCCTGCACCAGCGTGCATGTACACAAGCCTTGCGTGGCTCCGTTGTTCGGCGCAAACAGGGCCTTATATGTCCCGGATGTAGTTAGGCTGAAGATCACGCTGTTGCCCTCCGTAGCGCCGTAAAGCCTCCCGTCGCTGCCCTCGATTAAGGAATTCACGACGGAGTTCTCGCACACCCCGAAATCGTGCAGGATCGTGAACTGGCCGCTCGGGGTGAGTTTGAAAACCGCGCCGTGCTGGTTGCTGGCCGAGCAGCCCCCGGTCGTCGGCTGAATGCCATAGAAATTGCCGTCTGTGCCTTGCAGTATGAGCCCGCTCCCCGCGTAGGGGGACCCGCCCCCTCCCCCCGGCCCGGCCCCGCCGAAGGGGAGCGAGGCGACCTTGGTGAAGGATCCCGATGGCGTCACTTGGTAAAGGTAGGACGTCGAACCGGAGACCGAGGAATTATACGAAATGCCGTAGTAGCTCCCGTCGGCGCCGTAGATTGGCCTCGCGGGACGGTCCCCGGCGGCGAACACGTAGAGGGACGTCACCTTGCCGCCGAGGTCAACCGTGACGAGACTTTCAATGCTGTTGGTGAGATTGTACGCGATGCCAAACATCTCGCCATTAGGCAGGCTGCCCGACAGCGGTCCGACCGCGAGCCTTTGGGGGGGGTAAATCTGCTCGCTACCCGGCGCCGGTGAGACTGAGAATACATTGCCGGAGCCGACGCCCTTGACTTCCGAAACCGAGGAATAGAGCAGGCCGTTTGCGGCGATGACACCAGGATTGGACCCGAGGGTATACGGGGGGTCCTCGAATGTCGCCAGTGTCGTCTCCGTTCCCAGCGTACTGACGGAAAAGATGCTCATCGTCGCCCCGGTAGCGGAGTAAAAGACACCTGAGGATCCCTCGATGATGCCGACGGCCCCGCTGGTCTGGTCGGTCAAGTAGTAAACGGCACTATAGGTCGGGCCGGCGGCCGGCAGCGACCCGGTCCCCGCTATGACGCACAGCCCAAGTAAAGAAAAGCTCCGGGAGTAATCGTTCATCTGTTTATGCTCCCTATAAGGCAAGTGCTGAGCGCACGCGGCGCGCGGCCGTGCCCCTGCTTGCTGCTAATGGTAGACAAGGATGCCGGATGGGTATGGGATGCCCGAGGTGGTGGTCGTCGGGCAGGACGTGAAACTACGGCCGCTTGTGCTGACCGCGTAGGTCGGCACGAAAGCCCCAGCGTTCACGATTGTTGGCCGGGCGAAGGAGGAGGCGCACCAGGTATCCGTGCTACTCCAGTCCTCTGTAAGCAGGTCGTACCCGTTTGGCAGGGCTGTATAAGCGTACAGAGTTCCCAAGCCTCGGCTCAGACCATCCGCAGTAGAGCCGCTGCCAGGAAGCACTGCCCAGACTAACCCGTTAGTACAGGGCGGGGAGGTGCAGTTTGCGCTTATCGTCACCGACGCGCCCGGATAACCGCCGCTGCTTACGGTAGGCGTGTGGTCATGCGCCGGCTTTACGAAATAACCTTTGTACTGGAAGCTCTGCGGAGCCGTACACGATCCAAACGCGGCTGACACGGTCATGTTGATGGTGAGGGATGTGCCACCCGATCGCAATTGTTCGGGGTGGTGCTGCAAAGGACCTGGGACGCGCCAAAGGTCATCACGCTTCCGGGATCGCCCGAACCAAAACCTATGCATGCTGTGTCCGCAGTCCCGGCGCCGCAAAGGTTTCCCTGCGTCAACAGGTAGCCGTACCCGGCCTTGTCGATGGTTACAAGCCGTTGGGTTCCGCCGAGGTCGTTGAAAAGCGCCACGCCTCCCACCGACATATCATAGTCGTTCGCGTCCATGGTCTGAAGGGTAAGTGTGCATGGCTGGCAACTGCCGCCGCTGCCGTTGCACCCGCAGAGGGTTGGCAGGGGCGGCGCGACGCCATAGGCCGGGCTATTGGGCGTGAATGTCTGGAAGGGCGTGGTGGAATCGTATCCCGTCTGCGTCAGCCGAAGGTCCATCAGTGTCTGGCCATTGTTGTTGTTGGCATCGGGCGTGCTGCCGTTGAATTCCTGGAAGCCCCCGTTGCCGCAGCCAAAGAAGACGTGTACGTCGTGGTCGGAGTCAATGGCGTTCACGGCGGTCGCTGCCGCTCCGTTCCCGGACATCCAGCATCCGCCGCCATGGCCGCCCCAGTTTGGTGCACCCAGGTTGGTGCACGCCGTGCCAGTGTTTACCGTGCAGTAGCCGGTCGAGTAGTTACAGGTGTCGCCGGACACTGGGCATGTCAAATAGACCAGGCAGTCGCAGGATGGGCTCCCGGAGTTGCCAGTACACAGACCGTTTCCTGCGCCCGTAGCAGTCAGACCGCCGCCGGTGCCGCAACTGCTGGGCTGGTTTGAGTAGGCGAACGCCGGCTGTGGGCCTCCCGAATTGACCGTGTAGGCCACCGCCCAACCGGTATAGTCCTTCACGTAGGTATTCTCCTGGACGCCAGTTCCGAACAAAATATAGAAAAGGTTGGGTGTGCTGCTGTTGCCGGAGTTCTTAACCTCGAGCAGCGCAGGCCGCTGCTGCTGCCAGGCCGCCGAAAAGTTCGAGCAGCCCGAACAACTGAGGCCTCGGACATCGGTCTGGATGTTCCTCGATGCCACGTCGTGACCGTTCTGGAGGTTGATCTCGTGAAACCACCATTCGGGCTGGTTGCTGCTGTTCGTGCAATACGACGTCAGAAACATTAACGGCGCCGAACCGCTGGCGTCGATTACCGGCGTTGAAACAATGCCCTGAAACTGTAACGTCGAGACACGCTGGGCTGGGGCGCTGCCGGTCCCGCCGCAGTCGTCGTACCACAGAGCGTTACCGGCGTTCCCCTGGCCGGAGGACGGCGTTCCCTGCCTACTCCACAGCAGGTTGCCCGCCCCGGTTCCATCGGCGATCCAGGCGAAGACGGTGCCGTTGAGGGTCACGGCGATCACCATATTGCACCCGGTGCAACTCCCCAGCGTCGTCGTGATTCCCTTGACGTAGAGCGGCTGGGCCATGATCGGGTTTGAGGTGGCTCCGTGGGGCAGCGCTGACGCACTGTCGTCGACCTCATAGAGCGTACCGGCCCTGCTGCTCAGCAGCAAGGTGGGTGAAAGGGTGGTTTCATAGGGGTTGACTGCCTGCCGGCTGTTGAAGTTGGCGTCAGTGGCGGGCCCGGCATACCCGGCGGTCAGGACGCACGGCGGGCTGGTACCGGTGCAGAGCTGCGCGTTCAGGGGGATTTCGAGGGTTGCAAGTCCAAGGACAGCCACGAACAGGGTAAACATCAGTGCTCGTGGCGAAACGGTGTGCGGCCCGCGCAAAAACATGTTAGGCCTCCGTACGAGGAGTATAAGCCGAATTGTCCCGGGGAGTCAAGGAAAATCTTGGGCGAGTAAGTTGGAGTTCTGTAATGGCAGTGATAAATGTTTGCACTATAGATCGTAATACCAGCCCAGAACGCCCGCAAGTGCCGGCAAACAAAGTGACATACAACGAGACATAGGCTTCGGAGGGAACGCACTAACAGTGGCGAAGGACGCGGATTAAGCCTGACCAACGCCAATTAAAAGTTCAGGACTCACTCGATTTATCGGCGATTTATGGGCGGCTCGCCAGCCGAATCGCCGGCGAGGTCAGCAAGGGTCCGGCGTCGCCGATGCGGGAGGACGTTCTTAGAGCTGTCAACCGTCTGACCGACACCTTGTGGCCCGGCGTGCCCACGGTCCCGATCATGGTCATGGGAGCGACTGACGGCCTGTACCTTCGTGATGCCGGCATTCCGACTTATGGTGTGCAGGGCTTCTTTATGGACCGGGATGACATCCGCTTTCACGGGCGTGATGAGCGCATGGGCGTCACATCGTTCTTCGAAGGCCAGCCATTCTTATACGAGTTGGTGAAGGCGCTTTCCGGGACGGCCGAGTGAGGCTGCCTGCCTTCAGATATGCTGGTCTAAGGAGAAAGCATGGAATACAGATTGTTAGGCGCGAGCGGGCTGGAAGTTTCGGCGCTGAGCTTTGGCACCATGACGCTGGGCGGCGAAGGACGGTTCGCCGCGATGGGCAACGTACAGGTGGAGGAGGCGCGGCGCCAGGTTGAAATCTGTATCGATGCGGGCGTGAACCTGTTCGACACGGCCGACATCTACTCGTTCGGCAAGTCGGAGGAAGTGCTCGGCCAGGCACTGGGCGCGCGCCGCAAAGACATCGTCCTGGCGACGAAAGTCTTCGTTCGGCTGGAACCCGGTACGAACAAGGCCGGCCTCTCACGCCGCCACATCCTGGAAGCGTGCGAGGCGAGCCTTCGCCGTCTTGGAACCGAGTACATCGATCTCTACCAGGCCCACAACTTCGACTCCCTCACGCCGCTCGACGAAACGTTGCGCGCCTTCGAGGACCTGATCCGCGCCGGCAAGATCCGCTACGCCGGCTGCTCCAACTACTCTGGCTGGCAGCTCATGAAGGCCCTGTCGCTGGCCGACCGGCTAGGGATTCCGCGCTATATCTCGCAGCAGATCAACTACTCGCTCGTGGCCCGCGATGCCGAACACGAACTGGTGCCCGCCGGCCTCGACCAGCGGACGGGGATCATGGTCTGGAGCCCGCTGCAAGGCGGCCTTTTGTCCGGCAAATTCCGCCGGGGGCAAGCGAGACCTGCCGAATCGCGGCTTAACACTCTGGATGCGTCTGGCACCATCGATGAGGAGCGGCTTTACCGAATCGTCGAAGCCCTCGCCGAAATCGCCGGCCAGCGCGAGGTTTCCATCTCCCAAGCCGCGCTGAACTGGGTCATGCGCAAGCCGGGCGTGGACACCGTCATCATCGGCGCCCGCAACGAGGGGCAACTCCGCGACAACCTCGCCGCGGCGACCTGGACCCTTACCGACGCCGAGGTGGAACGTCTCGACGAAGTCAGCGCCCTGCCGCTCGGATACCCGTACTGGCATCAGCAGAAATTCGCCGGGGATCGCAACCCGCCGGCCAAACACGTCCGGTAGTTGATTTGAGGATGTTTGTGGGTCGGGCAACCCTGCCGGGCAATCCTGCCTGCAGCCGGCCTTCAGCCGCCTCTGGAGATTGGCCATTTCCTGTGGGGCAGGTTGGCAACCCAATGCCGCTTACTTTGC
>PMVV01000425.1:0-39514 GCA_003166475.1 Bryobacterales bacterium
GAAACCAAGGAGCCATCTACCAGACTATAGCTGAAGCCAAACGAAATGTCCAGCGGAGACGCAATAAACAACAGAAATTTTGGGGGCGATTGCATGTTCCGGCACCACGCTTACGAGCGGCGTTAATCCCGTTGCAAAAAGTACGTGGCATTAGCCAAGATTGGCCGCCCTCCAACCTGCGCAGGCCGGGCCGGGCGTCCTCCGGCGAGCACATCGCGACCTCGTACGCCGACTACGGCGATCTGCGTGAGGGAAGCAAGCTTCTGGATGGCATTGCGGTCATACAGCCGCGGCCGCTCAATATCGGCGAAGGCGTGCGCGCCCAGCGCGGCTGGTTCGACGTGCTGCGCGTGACATTGGGGAACGCAATCGGCAATGCGCGCGCAAGCCGCGCAAAAACGCCCTTGCCACTCCGCGCGCCATGCGGCATATTGGAATGCTAGGGTGGAAGGTACGCAATAGAACGATTGCGTGCGCCACAGGGGGATCGCATGATCGAAGAACACGAGTTCAAGAAGCACACTCACGAAGCATTGACGGCTTTGCAGGGGGACCTGGTGCTGGCCGGTGACGACTATGGCTTCCAGTCCAGTCTGCATGGCGGCGCGATTGCCATCTCCTTCGACCGACCGCCGGGCAAATTCACGGTTGTGCCGGACGCCGCCACGGGGCAGATCAAGGCGATGCTGGGGGCCCGCAGCTATAAGCTCGATTGGGACATCGTGGAGAACACTTTCGTCCACACCGAGACAGGCCAGACCTTGAAGGAACTGGTCGAGCAGGCCATCAGCAAGCACTTGAAGAAGGACGTGGAACTCTAGGCGCGCGGCGCGATGTCTTTGCCGGAACAGGATCGCTCCGACCTGGGCCGCTTCGGATACGCCCAGGAACTGTTCCGCGGCATGGGCGGCTTCTCCAACTTCGCCATTTCCTTTTCCATCATTTCGATTCTGACCGGTGCGGTCACGCTGTTCGGCTATGGCCTCGAAATGGGCGGCCCGCTGGAGATGACGCTGGGCTGGCCGCTGGCTACCGTCTTCACGCTGGTGGTGGCCGCCAGCATGGCCGAGTTGTGTTCGGCCTATCCCACCGCCGGCGCCACCTACCATTGGGCGGCCGACCTGGGCGGCAAAGGCTGGGGCTGGCTGGTAGCCTGGCTGAACATCGTTGGGCTGATCGCCGCGCAGGCCGGCATCAACTACAGTTGCGCCCAATTCATCCTGCCGTTTCTGCATCTGCCTTCCACGCCATTCAACCTGTTCTCGATGTTCGCGTTCATCCTGCTGAACCAGGGCATTCTGAATCACTACGGCATCCGGCTGGTGGCGATCTTGAACGATTTCAGCGTGACGGTGCACATCGCCGGCGTGGCCGTGGTAGTGCTCGCGCTGTTCTTTCTCGCGCCAAAACAACCCGTGCCGTTTCTGTTTGCGGCGGTGAATAGCAACGGACGCTCGCTGTACTGGTGGGCCTTCGTGCTGGGGCTGCTGCAGGCGCAGTGGACCTACACCGGGTTCGACGCCTCGGCGCACATGGCCGAGGAGACGCGCGATCCCCGGCGGCGGGCGCCCTGGGGCATCGTGCTGTCGGTCGCGGTTTCCGGGGTGGCGGGTTACTTTCTGTTGCTGGCGCTAACGCTGGCCATCCGCAGCATTCCCGCGGTATTGGCCGCCAAGGACGCGCAGGGCAACCAGATCCCCGCGGTGATCGCCATCCTGCAACAGGCACTGGGCGCGCGGGCGGGCAACGCCATGGCGGCGCTGGCGTCCATGGCCATGTGGTTTTGCGGACTGGCGTGCGTCACATCGGCGTCGCGCGCGCTGTATTCGCTCGCCCGCGACCACGGCACGCCTTTGGCGGATCAGGTGCGCTGGGTCAGCCCGCGCCACGGCACGCCCGCGCCGGCCATCTGGCTGATCGTAGCGGCGTCGATGGCTGCCATGCTCTGGACCAAGGCGGTGCCGGTGGTGACATCGCTCAGCACGGTCGCGCTGTATCTGGCCTACACCATTCCGATCGCGCTGGCATGGCGGGCGCGGCAGGCCGGGTCGGATTGGCCGAGCCAGGCGGTATGGAGCCTGGGCCGCTTCGGCGCGCCGCTGAACCTGGTGGCTGTGGTGTTTGCGGCCTTTATCTGCGTGGTGCTGATCATGCCGCCCAATGAGCTGGCGGGGAAGACTCTGGCTGGCCTGTTAGTGGGCTTGGGTGTGTTGTATGTGGCTGTGGTGCGGAAGAGGTTCAAGGGGCCGGAGTGGAGCCGGGATCGGCAAGGGATATACTAAGAGTCAGGCGGAATATGCAACTCCAGCTCGAAGTGCCCGAGGACGTGATGGAAGCGCTCCAACATGGTTGGGGGGACCTGCCACGACACGCACTGGAGGCGCTCGCCGTGGAAGGCTACCGCTCCGGTGCGCTCACTACCGCACAGGTTGGGCGAATGCTTGGGTACGAGTCTCGCATGGAAGTGGATGCCCTTTTGGATCGGGCTGGTGTGCACTACGATTACTCGGACGAGGAACTGGAGCGAGAGATCGAGACTCATCGCAGCTTGCTTCCGCCGGACGTTCCGCGTTAGGTTGACCGTTTGTGAGCCCGAATGGTGGTCATTGCGGATACGACTCCCCTAAACCATCTGGTCCTCATCGGCTGTGAGCGTCTCCTCCATCAACTCTATGCCCGGGTGTTAATTCCAGCGCAAGTCCTGGGTGAACTGCGGGCAGCGAAGGCGCCACCCATGGTGCGTGGCTTTGCGCGAAGGCTGCCTGAGTGGATCGAGGTTCACGAAGTTGCGCTCCCGGATGACCGCGCGCTAGCCCGGCTGGACGCGGGAGAAGCGGCGGTGATCGTATTGGCCCAGAGACTTGCTGCGGACCTGGCGATCATCGACGAAACACAGGGCCGGCGAGAGGCTGCCAGCAGGAACCTGGTCGTAACGGGTACGTTGACAGTTCTTCTGATTGCCGCCGAGCGTGACCTGATCGATTTCCCGCCCACCGTCGCGCGATTGCGGCAATCCGGATTTCGAGCATCCACGAAACTGATTGAGCGGTTTCTCGATCGGGACCGCGCGCGCCGGGAATCCAGAGGCGCGTAGGGCCACTAACCGGCCGGCCATCCAGACGAACAGCAATTCGGCGACTCAATCGGCGCGGGGCACCAGGGCACCGGGTCGTGCAGGAATTAGTCACCCGTGCCGGATCGCCACCACGTCGCCACCCTTGACAATGTGCACCTCGCCCTGCAGACTGCCGCAGCATACCCCTTTTGCGCAGCCCCGCATGTCCGCCTACGTCCACCAGCGATTTCCAGTTCACGACCTCGGGCCGAAACGGCTTGCGGCGATTTGCGGCAAGGTGGAAGCCGAGTTGCCGAGCTCCCTGCCGACGAGCGCAAGGAGTAAATGGCGAGTTACGGTCTGAGTGACGATGCCGCCGAATGAACCAGCGGGGAAGACTCTCGCTGGCCTGCTGGCGGGCTTGGGCGTGTTGTACGCGCCAGTGGTGCGGAAGAGTTCAAGGGGCCGGAGTGGAGCCGGCATGGCGATGGCCGGTCGTAGTGGAAGCCTGCGCCGCCAAAGTCCGTTGTACATCCACCAGCAGTATCATCACCGGATCGCCACGCGCGCGCATTTCGTTTTTCACGCGACTGATTTCGCCCGACGTAGCGTCGGTCGCCCCGTTCATCAGCCGGGAAACCTCCAGGTACCACTCCGGCGGGCTGCCGCGCTCGACCTCAGAGTTCTTCAGGAAATCGATGTAACTGTGCAGCACGTGTTCGCGCAACGAGCCGGACGGCGCTATATCGAGCAATCCGGCATACATGAAGCAGACCTCGTGGAAGTAAGACTCCGCGGGTTCGTCGTTGTCCTGTTTCCACTCCTCGAGTCTGCTCAGAAACTCCTGCGCCGCGGCTTGCCATTCGGGCGTGCTTCTTTGTTCCACGGTCAGAAACTGGGCCATGTGATCGGGACGCGTGCCCTTCGCGCTGTTGAGCGCCTGCTGTTCGTCCGTGCCAAAGCGCAAAAGCTTGTAGTCCGCCATCACTTTCCGGGCCGCCGGCTTGGACCAGAACTCATAGACTTTCGCCGCTTCCCCTACTGACACGGGTTTCATCTCATCGGGAGTGATAGGAGCCACCGCGCCTTCTCCCGCCAGCGGCACTAACATCTGGTTGAACGTCTCCGCCAACCGGCCGCCCGAGTAAGCCTTGGGACTCTCCGCGCATCTGGCTGCCTGGAAATGCCTCACCAGGTACGCGCGGAAACTGGCCACCAGGGATTGCGGCGAGTACCCGCTCTGCCGGCAGCGGTCGGCGAATGTCAGCACTTCGTCGATCAGCCCCGGATTCGTTACGGCGGTGAATGTCCGGTCGTCGCTATTCAGTTGTTGGATACTCGCCACCAGCACGCCGGTCAGCCGCGCCAATTCATCCGAAGTGAGCTTTTGAGCCGCGATCATGCGGATGGCTGGCTCTAACTGCGTAGGCGAAGTGAGGCCGCCCAGATACTCTTCCGCGAAGTCGACGTGCTTGCCCTTGGCGCGCTCTTGCGGGGTGAATGCCTGTGCGAAGACCTGTCCCAGAGTCTCAAAAACAATGTCCGGCAACTCTCGCATGGAGTCGGCGCACGTGTGAGCAGGGAACTGCAAGATCGGAATCTCACGAAACAAGGCGACCGCCTTCTTGCGGTCCAGGGCCAGCGTGCCGCTCACCGCTCGGCAGCGCAACGAAAGCGCGTCCAGTTTGGCGTGCAATGCCCCGGATCGCACGCCAGGGTCGGAATCGGTATTCAGCGCCCGTGCGACCGCCGCGCTCAGTGCGACCGGGTACTTCGCCGCCCCCGCCATGTGGAACGCCTGGTCTAGCAACTCCAGCTTCCAGGCCGGGTCGGTAACGCGGCCGGACTCGACGATGCGAATCAGAATATCGGCGGCCAACTCAGGCGGCGCCACCGGAGCCGCATCCACCAGAGCGCGAATCTCTTTGGGCCGCTCCGCCGCGTCAGCCAGAAGCGCCGGCGCCAGCGAAAGGAATAGCAGCGCTATCGAACGCACCTTCAACCTCCCGCATTACCCGTGCCGGATCACCAGCACGTCGCCATCCTTGACAATATACTCCTTGCCTTCCAGCCGCAGCATACCCTTTTCGCGCAGCCCCGCATACCCGCCTAAGTCCACCAGCGATTTCCAGTTCACCACTTCCGCCCGGATGAACTTCTTCTCGAAGTCCGAATGAATCGCGCCGGCCGCCTTCACCGCCGTACTGTGGAAGGGAATCGTCCAGGCGCGCACCTCGTCTTCGCCGGCGGTCAGGAACGACATCAACCCCAGCAGCGAGTAAGTCGCCGTAATCAGCCGCTCCAGGCCGGACTCACTCAGGCCGTAACTCGCCATGTACTCCTTCTGCTCCGCGGCGGGTAACTCGGCTAACTCGGCTTCCACCTTGCCGCAAATCGCCGCGACCGCAGTCTGCTTGCGTCCGGCCAGCGGACCCTGGCGGTACTCCCGCTCCTTATCGTGCAGCTTCGGCGCGTCCGCCTCGCCCAGGTTCAACACGTACAGCATGGGTTTCTGCGACAGAAACTGGAACCCGCGTATGCGCTTCTCGTCGTCCGGGCCAAGCTCCAGTTCGCGTAGCGGCTGGTTAGCGTCCACCGCCGCCTTGCACTTCTGCAATAATTCAAATTCCCGGTCCAGCTCGGGATTCTTGATCTTCTTGCGGTCCTTGTCCAGCCGCTCCAACCGCTTTTCGATCACCACCAGGTCGCTCAGAATCAGCTCCGTCTCCACGTCTTCCAGATCGCGCAGCGGATCCAGGCTGCCTCTCTCATGCGGAATGGTATCGTCCTCGAACAGGCGCAGCACCTGCGCGAAGGCGTCCACCACGCGCAGGCTGGCGACGTAGCTGGCGTCGCGCAGGCTCTCCTTGGAGATGGCGGGCATGTCCACGTATTCCACGCTGGCATGCGTGACCTTCTTGGGTTCGAACAGCTTGGCCAGTTCCTCCAGGCGCGCGTCGGGCACCTTGGCCACGCCCACGTGCACAGCGGTCGAACCGATGCGCGTCTCCTGGTGGGCGCCGGTGAGGATGGTGAACAGGGAAGTCTTACCTACCATGGGTAGGCCGATGATGGCGGTTTTCATATGGAAGTGTGTCCTTCAGGACCCGTTGCGGGTCTGGAGACCCGCTGCAGGCGTGGACGCCCGCCCCACGATTCTGCATGACGTACTTGCACTAAAGGGGCACGTCCGTCTGGTTGAGGATCTCTTCGATGATGCGGTCGCCCAGGTCGGAGCGCCGCTGGGCCAGCGCCGTGCGCGTATTGACCATCACGCGATGCCCGAAGACCGGCGCCGCCAGGCGTTTCACGTCGTCCGGAATGGCGTATTCGCGCCCCTCCAGCAGCGCCAGCGCCTGCACCGCACGGAACAGCGCTTGCGAGCCGCGCGGGCTGACCCCGAGGGTGAGCGATTCGTGCGCGCGAGTCTTTTCCACGATGGCCAGCATGTAATCCACCAGCGACTCTTCCACTGCCACGCGCTGCACCGAGGCCTGCAGCCGTACGATGTCATCGCCGGAAAGCACCGGGCGCACGCTGTCGGCGGTGGCCATCTCGATATTGCGCAGGATCTCGCGCTCGCTGGCCGAGTCCGGGTAGCCGATGCGCAGGCGCATCAGGAAGCGATCCATCTGCGACTCGGGCAGCGGGTAAGTGCCGTGGTGCTCCACCGGGTTTTGCGTGGCGATCACCATGAAGGGGCGGGGCAGCAGGTGCGGGCGGCCGTCGATGGTCACCTGGCTCTCGTTCATGGCTTCCAGCAGCGCCGACTGGGTTTTGGGCGTGGTGCGATTGATTTCGTCGGCCAGCAGGAAATTGGTGAAGACGGGACCCGGCTTGAATTCGAACGCCTCGGAATGCGCATTGTAAATGGTGACGCCCAGCACGTCGCTGGGCAGCATGTCGCTGGTGAATTGCAGACGGTGGAAGCCGCAGGCCACGGCGCGCGCCAGCGATTGGGCCAGCGTAGTTTTCCCCACGCCCGGCACGTCCTCGATCAGCAGATGGCCGCGCGCCAGCAGACAGACCAGCGAGAGCCGTACGACTTCGGGCTTCCCCCGGATTGCCGATTGCACGGCCCTGTCCAGTTCGCCCAACCTGGAGAGCAACTGCGGCGCAAAAGGAACCGGCGGGACGAGCATGGTTTCCCGCTGCGGCATTCAACGCTATTGTAACGCAGGGTGGGGCGGGGGCTTCCGCCTGGGGTGACCGAGGCGTGCGCGTGTACGAGACAAGAATGGAGAGCGCGAGAAGCTCAGGAAACGCCGCAAGATCCATACTACCTGTCTTCATGCAGCGGGCGAGGGGACAGCGGGTCGGGGGCCGCTGACTATCCAGGCGCCGCGGTCTTGTACCCTTCGTCCGCTCAGGAAAACTTCCGCCTGGCTCGTTCTTATCCGCGTTCATCTGCGTTCATCCGCGGCCAATATGGGGTTTTGGTTTTCGCGTTGCGCCGGACCCACAGGGCACCCCGTCAGGGAGCGGGCGTGAGGTATCCTGTACCTCATATGCCTGTGCTGATCTCTATGCTCCGGGGGGTGAATGTCGGCGGCCACCACAAGGTGAAGATGGACGAACTGCGGGCGCTGTATGAGTCCCTCGGATTCGAAGACGTCCAAACCTACATCAACTCCGGCAATGTTCTCTTCAGAACCGCGGCACGCGACCTGGTTCGCCTGCGCCAGCGGATCGAGGACGCCATCGAGCGCGCCTGCGGCTTCCGCCCCGACGTCATCCTCCGCACGCCTTCCGACCTGGAAGGCGTGCTTGCCCGGAACCCGTTCGCGGCGCGGCCCGGCATGGACCCCGGCAAACTCGCCATCCACTTTCTGGCCGCCGATCCGAGCGCCGCGGCGCTGGAGCAGGTCCGCGCAATCGACGCCGATCCGGAGGAATTGCACATCGACGGGCGCGAATTGTACATTTACTTCACCAACGGCATGGCGCGTCCGAAGCTGTCGCTGCCTAAAGTGGAGAAGACGCTGCGGACCTCCGGTACCAGTCGCAATTGGAACACCGTGCGGAAGCTGCTGGAGATGGCCGGCTGAGGCCGGCGGCAAGCTGAAGCGTGATGTTTCAATTGTAAAAACACGGTGATCGTTCCAGTGCGAGTCCTGCGGTGGAAACCCGTATTCCGTTTGGAGCTTGGCAGGCGCATAATTGAGTAAATACATCAGGAGGCGGTATGGTTTGCCGAACTTGGGTAGGTGCAGGGCTGCTGTTGGCCGCCGCTGTCGCGGCGAGGGGCCAGAATTCGGGTCAATCCGCAATCGACAAGAGTTCCGAACGGGTGGTTTTCTTCACCGGCAGCGTGATGTTGGACGATGGGTCGCCGCCCGCCGACGCGGTTCGCATCGAGAAAATCTGCGACGGCCGCGCGACTTTCGTAGCCTGGACCGATGCGAAGGGACATTTTGGCTTCAAGGTGTCGGCCAGCGGGAGCGATGTCTCGACGGCGGATGCCGACCAGCCCGCCATTTCGCGGAGCGATGAGCTGAACAAACCTTTGAATGCCAGCTCGACCCAGTATTCCATGCCCATTACTCAGGCACTAAGAAACTGCGAGTTGCACGCGGTTCTTTCAGGCTACAGTTCCGAGAACGCGATCATTGCTATGAAGAGCACGATGGACTCCGGCCGCCTCGGCACCATCCTTCTGCATCCGCTCTCGCGCGCCAGTTCTCTGGTGGTCAGCGCCACCACGCTGCAGGCTCCTTCGAATGCCCGGAAAGCTTACGAAAGGGGTGTGGAAGCCATGCGCGTGCAGAAATGGGATGCCGCGGCAACCGAATTCGCCAAGGCCGTCAAGATCTACCCGGTGTTCGCGATCGCCTGGTATCAGCTAGGCCTCGCGCGCCAGAGCCGGAATGACGCGGCCGGCGCCGTCGAAGCCTGGAAGGAGGCTCAGAAAAGCGACGCACGTTACGTCAAGCCTTATGAGAACCTGACTGTGGCGGCCGACCGCCGGGCGGATTGGGCCGAGTCCGAAAAGTACTCGCACCTGTGGATCCAGCTCGATCCCGAGGATTTTCCCGGAGCTTACCTGTTCAACGCGGTGGCCAACGCCCGGCTGAACAAGGCCGAGGAGGCCGAGCGGGCGGCGCGCGCCGGACTGCGCCTGGACAAAGACCGGAAGATCCCACGCATGAACTATGTGCTGGGGCTCATCCTGATGGATAAGAAAGAGTACGCCGAGTCCGCTCAGTGCTTCCGCAACTACCTGGAGTTGGCGCCCAACGCCAACGACGCCGCCATCGTGCGGCAACAACTGCCCAAGCTCGAGGAACTCGCCGCCAATCCGCAGGCCAAGTGAGATCGCTCGCCGCGCCGGACCGTTACTTCACGGCCAGCCTGAAATCCACGGTGACGATCAGCGCATCCGGCATCACCTGCACCCGCGGCACGCTGAAATCCAGCAGTTCCTGGCGGTACGCCGCGTCGGGCGCGGTCTGTTCCAGGAGCCGCTTGGCTTGGTCCCCGACGCGATACTCGAACTGCTGGCGCAGGCTGTCGCCCAGCGCCGCGCACACCCGCCGCACATAGTATCCGGTGCGGGGCGCGCCTTGCGGAGCCCGGCCTTCCACCCGGACATCCTTCAGGCCGATCGACTGGTTGTGGTAATAGGGTACCGCGGTGATGTACACGTCGAACGAGTCTCCCATACCGATGCAGCGGCCGAAGACGCCCAACGCGGAGCGTCCGGTGAAGCGCGCCTTCAGGGACAGCCTGCCGTTGTCGCCGCGCAGCTCGGGGTGCTCCAGATAGGCGAAGCTGCATTTCGCCGCGGGACTGCCGCGCACATAACGGCGGCCGTCCTGGGTGAAAACCTCTCGCGCCAGAATCTTCTGGATGGCGGTGTAGTGGATTTCCAGTTCGGCGGCGCGCGCCCCCGCACCGCACATTAGTAACGATATGGCGGCACAGAATTTAGCCTGCGATACTTTTGGCCCCACTGAGAAACATCATCACACATTGCTTCTCCGGCTGATTGTCCGTGATCGTCTGCTAACATCTGGTTTAGGAAAAGCGGGTTGTCAGAGCTGTTTGTCTTGCCGTTGAACGAATCCGAATACTTGGTGTACGCGCCGCTGCGGGGCGCGGCGCTGATCGCCAACGCCGCGCTGGTGCGTTTTCTACAGTCGCCGAATGCGGGCGAGGGAACCAGCGATATCAGCGCCGAGGTCCTGGCGTGGCTGCGAAAAGCCGGGATCGTGGGTGGTGCGGCGGAGCGGGCGCCCGCCACGCGACTCACGGGACCGCCGCGGCCGCGGGTGGTCACGCTGCTTCTGACCAGCGCCTGCAACCTGCGGTGCGCATATTGCTATGCGGCCTCGGGCGATGCGCCAGCCACGTTCATGGGGGCGGAGACGGCGCGGCGGGCCATCGACTTTGTCGCGGCAAACGCGGCGGAGGCCGGCGCATCGTCGTTCGAGGTCAACTATCACGGCGCCGGAGAGCCGACTCAGCACTGGGTCCGGCTGCAGGAGTCGCATCTCTACGCGGAAGATGTTGCCCAGGCGAAGGGACTGCGGCTGCGGAGTTCGGTGACGACCAACGGCGTACTGAACGACGCGCAGCGGGCGTGGATCGCGGCGCACCTCGACGGCGCGACAGTTTCCTTCGACGGGCTGCCGGAGATGCAGGATGTGAATCGGCGCCGGGCCTCCGGAGGCGGGTCGAGCGAGGCGGTTCTGACTACCCTGCGCGCCTTCGATCGCGCCGGGTTCCGCTACTCGATACGCATGACGGCGACGGCGGAATCGTTGGCGCGTCTGCCCCAATCGGTGGCTTTTATCTGCCGCCGATTCCGGCCGCACGCCATTCAGGTGGAGCCGCTGTACCGCATGGGTCGCGGCCGGGACCGGGTCAGCGCGGAGACTGCTGCCTTTGTCGAGGCGTTTCGCGCGGCGCGCCGCACGTCCGGGAAGGCGGCCAGGCTGCTGCGATTCTCCGGCGCCCGCCTGGGGACGGTGACCAACCGCTTCTGCGGCGTGGCAAACGACAATTTCTGCGTCTCGCCCGGGGGGAACATCAGCGCCTGTTACGAGGTGGCGGACGAGCGCCAGCCGTGGGCGGAGCGGTTCTTCTATGGCCGGCCCGCGGCGACGGGGCCAGGCTACGATTTCGACGAGCGAGTTTACACCGGGCTTCGCGCGCAGACCGTCGAGCGCCGCGAGTATTGCCGCGGCTGCTTCGCGAAGTGGCAGTGCGCGGGCGACTGCTTTCGCAAGTCGCTCGATGCGGACGCGACGGAATTCGCGGGCGCGGGCCGCTGCGAAATCATACGCGAGCTGACCAAGGACCAACTCCTGGAGAAGATCGCCGGCTCGGGCGGCGTGTGGTGGAAGGGTGCGCCGCGCCGAACCGGGCTGGAGGGGCCGGATGGGCCGGAGGCCAACGCCACTTAGGTGCGTTATGCTTGGGTCGATGGCAACCGTCACCGAGATTGGCAGCCTAATCTCCCGACGTCCCGATATACGCGGCGGCCGGCCGTGTATTGCCGGAACGGGAGTCTCGGTTCGACGAGTCGCTCAGTGGCATAACATGGGTCTGATTCCAGAAGAAATCGTGCGGAAATTCGGGCACCTTTCGCTGGCGCAGGTGCATGCGGCCCTTGCCCACTACCACGCCAACCAGGCAGAGATCGACGGAGACCTCGAAGCTGAAACGCGGGAGGCGGAGGCCCTCGAACGGCAGCATGGCCGATGAGCGGCATCCGTGGGCCAAGTCAAGATCTACATCGATGAGGACGCGATGGACAGCGATCTGGTCGCCGCTCTCCGTTCTCGCCAGTCAGTGGATCAGTGCCGGGCGGGAGCATGCCGGCATGATTCTGGCGCCGCAACAGCGATTCTCGGTTGGCGAGCAATTGCGCCGCCTGCGTCTTCGCACAGCCATGTCGACAGCGAATATGCGGAACCGGGCCGAATTCCTGGGCAGTTGGGGTTGACCATTCGCGCGTTCGTCTCAAGAAGCGCGGATTCTCCAATCCGGGCTCTTACCAGAGCGGCTGGCCATTTCTAACGTGCTTCGGTTCAGTCCCCTGCGGACCCAATCAGGAGATCGAGGCCGGCGGCGTCGGCAAACGCCCGGAAATCGCCGTCTCGCGTAAGGAGAGGGATACCCCGATCGATACAGCTCTGGGCGATCAGGGCGTCGCCGAGGCGCGCTTTGCGGCGCTTCGCCAGTGCCTTCGCTCGTAACTCGCCTGCCCTTTGCCAATAGCCGGGACCGACCTCAATGAGAGGCAGTTCTAAGAGGCTTTGTGAAACCTCCGCAGAAAGCTTCGGGTCACTTAACACTTCGGATAGCACGACGGGCGCCATCAGAACCTGCCGGTCCTGGAGCGCCCGATCGAGTAGTTCCACATCCTCGCCGCCATCTCCCTGCAGGAAGGCGATCCAGGTGCTGGTGTCAACCGCGATCATCGGTCGGCCTTCAGCTCAGCCGACGTGCGGGTGAAGCGAACCTTGCCCCGAAGTTGGCGCAGCCGCACATAGGCTTGCGATGCCGCGACTAGCTGCAAGCCGGTGCGCACAGTCTGGGTAATGCCGCTACCGCTTGCTCGTTGTGCTTTCTCCAGAAGCTCCGGCGGGACCTCGACGGTGATCTTGCGCGCTGTTTCCATGACGCTTCAGGGTACCATACCAGGCACCAGCATCGAATATGGTATTGCCGGGCCGAGACAGGGGCAGCGGTCTGGGAGGCCGCTGCAGGCCGGGGGCCTGCCACGAAAAACCAACATCCCGGCGGTATCGAGTGCGTCGCGCTTATAATGTATATAAATGGATTAGACGGGCATCATGCTCCGGACCGATCCCATAAAGTTGTTAAATTTAAATTTATAGAAAGAAGATATTCATGAAAACCGAAAAGACCATTTCGGAAGAGCAGTCTGAAATCGAAGCGGCGCTCGACCATCTCCCGGCCCTTGTGGCCCAGTTGCCCGCGGCGCTCAAACCTCTGGTAAGGCTTTCCCCACGGAAGGGCTTCCGCGTCCAAGTGTCCTTGCGCCGCGGCAGTGCCAAGGACAGCAGACAGGTTAAGCAGAACGCGCCAGCTAGCCGCTGGTTACCGGACTCCGGCTTGGTCGCGATCTCCTACCGGCCCTCGACGGCGGAAGAAGATCAAGCCACCGGTCCATCAGTGGAGGATGTTCAGGACTCCCTGGCCAAACCTGTGGAGATCGTTACCGACCCCGTTCAGGACATCGTGACCGCGCTGGCGAAAGCCGAAAAAGACCCGCAACTTGGGTTCGTATCTCTCAAATGGTTTCGCGACACTTTTCTTCCGCAACAAGGCTACCCCTGGGCCGCCATACCGGATGAGCGCCAACGCGTGCTGGTAAGTGCGATTGACCGCAACTGGATCTTGACTAGCAAGGTTGCGAACCCTAAGAATCCTCAGTTTCCCGTTACGGCGATCAAAGTCAATCGCCCGCTGTCCGAAGTACACAGCATCCTGGAGCGGGAACCGGGATACCGCTCCGGATTTAATCCGGTCGCTATGCGCGGTGAGCCGCTTTCCCAAACCGTCCTACGTGAGCGAAGATAGCCTTTGAGCGTCTACTACCTGGATACTAGCGCGCTAGTGAAGCTGTACGTCCGCGAGCCGGGCACCGACCAAATGCTCCGGCTCGCCGACCCTGCGGGTGGGCATACGCTCGCCGTTCTCGGACTGACGCGGGTGGAATTCCGGTCCGCGGTCAGGCAGCGGGAAAGGGCCGGTGACGTGGCGCGCAATATCGCGGACAATCTGATCGACAGTATGGATCGGCACCTGGCGAACTTCTTCCTGGTGCAACCTATAACGGATCTGGTGATCCAGGAGGCGGCTGCGCTGCTGGACCGGAATGCTCTCAGGGCGTATGATGCGGTGCAACTGGCCGGCTGCATTATGCTGCGTGCGAGGCTGGGACGGCACGCGACCTTTGTGTGTTCGGACCGCCAACTCCTGAAAGCGGCCGAGGACGAGGGCATGACAGTGTTGGACCCTTCGGTCGAAGCATAGCAGCCAGGCGGCCTGAGAGGCCGCCGCAGGCTGGGAGCCTGCCCCACTCAGAACTTATTGAGCTCGTCGGCCAGGGCCTTGGGCCCTTTCTTGCGATACAGGTCCATCAGGCGCTGCTCTTCCGGCGACGGCTCCAGAATGCCCAGAAGCTGGGCGTTGGCGAGCGATTCACGATTGGGAATCCAAACCTTGCCGTCGGCAAATTCGACTTGGCCCACAAAGCCCGTCATGCCAGCGATGGATAGCGGCGCTCCGCCGTCGTTCGCCAGCCGCGAGAGGCGCAGCGCGGTGTCCTGCAGCACGCGGCTGGTGGCGCCGGCTTTCAGGTTGAATTCGGGACCGGACGCCGGCACCGAACCGGCCATGTACTGTTTGCCCTGCCGGTCGGTCACCATCCAGTCGATTTCCACGGAGCGCACCTGCCGGGCGGAGGTATTGTGCACGTCAATCCGGGGATTGCGCGCCTCGTTGCCCGCGATCTCGGCCCAACCTTCCACCGGTTCCACAGGCTCATCCGGGAAGCGCAGAAACGCGAATCGCACGGCGCGCTCCGCCCCCGCGGCGGAGGTTACCGCCCGCCCGCGCGAAACCTGCACATCCAGCCGCGGGCGTTCAGCCTGGCGATTTAGACTCTCCAGCATCGCCTGTTTCAACCCATCCATGCCGCGCGCCGCCAGGATCGACTTGAAATATTTTCGGTCGCGCTGGGCTTGCATCTCCCAGGCAATCATGGTGCGGCGCGATTCCAGGCGGTTCGGGCCGTAGAACGAATAATCCTGAAAGAGCACGCCATCCAGGTTGACCTCGACCAGTGGACCGCCGCGCATCTGCGCCGGCCGCAACAGGCGCAGGTTGATGCGCACGGGGAAGTTCCGATTGGGTGCCACGTCCAGGCTGGGGACCGAGACGGAAGCCTTGCCGCCCGGCGTTACCTCCTGCGCGGCCACCAGCAGGGTCACGCCGCGCACGCGGTTGGGGCTGGAGTTGTGCAAGGTGAGGGCCACATCCAGATCCAGCACCACGGCGCTGCCCCGCGGGCTGAGGTGCGATTCACCCAGGTCTGTCGAGATCAGCGTCAGAGGCGAATCCACCGGCAGGTTGATCTTTACCCAGTTGTCGAGCGGTGTTTCCTGCGCGCAAAGCGCTGTGACGCCCGCCACGAATAGAATCGCTAGTTTATTGGACATACACGTTATTGATCGTTACGTTGCCGGTGTCGGAATCCACGTAACCGGCCCGCATGGAACCTTGCGCTCCCGCCGAATACGTCACGTCGACGGAGCGCACATGCAGCAGGCTCAAAGTCTGCCCGCCCTGATTCAATTCGATGCCGTTGGCCGTTGCCCGCAAGACCGCTCCATCGCTGGCGATGGCCGGCGGCGCGGGCGGAGTGGGCCGCTCGAGGAACAAACCCGCGGTCACGAGCGCCACCACGCTGGCGCAAGCGGCCAGCGCGCGCGCGCCGGAGAAAATGCCAAACAGGCCGAGGCGACTAGCCATGCGCTCGCCACGCACGCATTCGCCGGCCGCCAAGCCCAGCCGGATGTTGGCTTTCATCTCGATGGCCAGCCGGTTCCAGGAGATGGCCGGCAATTCATTCAGCGCCACCAGATGGTCGCGCGCCGACGCGAACGCCTGCACCTCGTTGCGGCACTGGCGGCAACTGGCCAGGTGACGCTCCGTGCGCCGGCGGCGAAACCAACCGAGGTCCTGGCCGGCGTACAGAGCCAGAATAGTCTGATCCGGATGCGTCATCGCTTCCTCTTTTCCATATACTTGCGGAGCTTAATGCGCGCGTTGGCGATGTGCGACCGCACGGTGGCCTTGGAACAATTCAGCCGCTGGGCCACTTCTTCGGCCGGCAAGCCCTCCACATCGCGCAGCATCAGCGCCGCCCGCTCGCGCGCGGTCAACAGGCGCAAGCCATCTTCCAGATAGTCGCGCTGCTCGGAGCGCAACAGAATATCCTCCGGACTCTCGTCGTGGCTTTCCGGCGCGGCATCCAGTTCGCAAAACGACACCCGCCCATTGCGCCGCAGGAAATCGATAGCCGTATTGGTCGCAATGCGCGAAAGCCAATGCGCCGCCTTTTGCCCGTCCTTGAGCTGCTCCTGCCGCTGCAGCGCCTTGATGAAGGCCTCCTGGGTGAGGTCCTGGGCATCGGCCACGTTGCCCACAATGCGGTAAATCTGCACAAAAATCCGACGCAAGTTATCGGAAACAAACCTGTTCTGCGTCTCCAGGAGTTCCAGGCCGGGATCGACGGCTTCGCTCATCAGGGCGTAAATTACGGCTTCCACGGTCCTGTAGATGTGACGTGGAAACCCTTCCAAACGTGGAAACAAAGCTGGCAGGCGTTTCCTGCCGGCCGTTAAGTTGATTTTAGCCCGTAGAGCGCCCGCCGTGCTTCCGGCTATAGTGGAGGAGGGCGGTTACGATGACAGACACGCAACTCTATCTGGCGGTGGGCGTTCCGACCATCGCCCTGGTCCTCGGCATGATCGGCAACGGCCTGCTCTTTAACGCTTTGTCTGCGCGTATGAGCAGCCTGGAGGCGCGCATGCTGGCGCTCGAATCCAGCATGAACACCCGTTTCGACCTGATTATGGGGCGGCTCGCCGACCTGGACACGCGGCTCAGCGTTCTGGAGGACCGCTCCAAGCGGTCGTAAAGGAACGGCCATATGAGACCTGTAGCCGTAATCGGAATCGGGAAGACGCCCTTTGGGGCGTTTGGGGACCGCGACCTCCGTTCGCTCGCGGTGGAAGGTGGCGAGAAGTGCCTCGCCAACGGCCGCCACGCTCCCGGGCAGGTGGACGCGTTTTTCCTGGGCAACTTCGCCGGTCCATCGTTCGCGGGCCAGAATCACCTTGCGCCGTATGTTTCCACCGCCCTCGGCATTCACGGTGTGCCGGCCACGCGTGTGGAGGCGGCCTGCGCTTCGAGCGGCTCGGCGTTCTTCCACGCTTATAACGGCGTTGCCAGCGGTGTTTACGATTCGGTGCTGGTCGTAGGGGTGGAGAAGATGACTTGCCAACCCACTCCCAGGGTGACCGAGATCCTGGCGGGCGCGGGCGACTGCGCGGGCGAAATCAAGGCCGGCTCCACGTTCGCCTCGCTGTTTGCCATGATCGCGCGGCGCCACATGCACCAGTTCGGCACTACGCGCGAGCACTTGGCTGCCGTGGCGGTGAAGAACCACGCCAACGGCGCGCTGAATCCGGACGCGCAGATGCGCAAGGTCATCACCATGGAGCAGGCCATGAATGGCAAGCCCATCGCCGATCCGCTGAACCTTTACGATTGCTCGCTGATCAGCGACGGCGCCGCCGCGGTGTTGCTGGCGCCGGCCGAGCGCGCCCAAGAGTTCACCGATAAGCCGGTGCGCGTGCTGGGCATCGCGCAGGCGTCCGACTTCGTGGCGCTCGATCAGAAGCCGGACATCACCACCTTCCCGGCGGTGCGCCTCGCCTCTGCGAAGGCCTACCAGATGGCCGGCGTGGGGCCGGCGGATATCCAACTGGCCGAACTGCACGACTGCTTTACTATCGCCGAGATCATCGCCATAGAAGATCTGGGATTCGCGGCGCGCGGCGAAGGCGGCCCGTTCACGCTGGCAGGTCACACGGCGCGCACGGGCAGCAAACCGATCAACACCAGCGGCGGGCTGAAGTCCAAAGGCCACCCGGTGGGCGCGACGGGCGTGGCGCAGATTTGCGACCTGGTGCTGCAAATGCGCTGCGAAGCGGGCGCGCGGCAGGTGCCGCGGCATTCCCTCGCACTGGCGCAGAACTTGGGCGGCTCGGGTGCCACCTGCGTGGTGACCATTCTGGGGACCGTATGAGCGACCGAACGGGAACGATCTATACCGAAACCGTGATCTACTCCTCGACCGAGGCGTTCGCCGCGGACGTGCCCTACCAGACGGCCATCGTGGCGCTGGATTCTGGCGGGCGGGTGACGGGGCGGATCATTAGCGACCATGGCGAGCGGGTGCGAATTGACGACCGCGTGTCGCGCGTGGAAGTGCGCGACGGCGTGCCGTTTTTCAGGAAGATCCCATGAAACTAGCGGAACGCATGAATCGCATCGGGGTGGAATCCGCGTTTGACGTGTTGGTGCGGGCGCGGGCGCTGGAGGCCAAAGGGCGCAGCATCATCCACCTGGAGATCGGCGAGCCGGACTTTCCGACGCCGGCGCACATCGTGGAGGCGGCCAAGTGCGCTCTCGACGAGGGTTGGACGCACTACGGTCCAACGCAAGGCTTTCCGGAGCTGCGCGAGGCAATTGCGGAAGACGTTTCGCTGCGGCGCGGCATCCGCGTGGGACCCGAGCACGTGTCCGTCGTGCCGGGCGGGAAACCCATCATCTTTTTCCCGATGATGGCGCTGCTGGAGCCGGGCGACGAGGTGATCTACCCGAACCCCGGATTTCCCATCTACGAGTCGATGATCCGCACCCTGGGCGCAACGCCGGTGCCCATGCCGCTGGTCGAGAGCCGCGGATTCTCATTCGATCTGAACCTGCTGCGCGACAAGCTCAACGACCGGACCAAGATGCTGGTGCTGAATTCGCCGCAGAATCCCACCGGCGGAGTGATTCCGGAAGAGGACATGCGCGCCATCGCTGATATGGTGCGGGACCGCGATCTGATCGTGCTGGCCGACGAAATCTATTCGCGGATCTACTACGAAGACGAGCCGGTTTCCATTACGCGCTATCCGGGCATGCTGGAGAAGACCATTATTCTGGACGGCTTCTCGAAGACGTATGCGATGACCGGATGGCGCATGGGCTACGGTGTGATGCCGACGTGGCTGGTGGGTGCGGTCACCAAGCTGATGGTGAACTCGGTATCGTGCGTGGCCAGTTTCACGCAGCGGGCGGGGATCGCGGCGCTGCGCGGCCCGCAGGACGGCGTCGATACCATGGTCGCCGAGTTCCGGCGGCGGCGCGACGCCCTCTGCCGGGGGCTGGACCGGATTCCGGGCTTCCGTTGCGCTGTTCCGGGCGGCGCGTTTTACGCTTATGCAAACGTGGAGGAGACCGGCATTCCATCGAAAGAGCTGACCGATTTTCTGCTGGAGGAGGCGGGCGTGGCGGCGCTGAATGGCGGCGCGTTCGGCGATTACGGCGAGGGCTACATCCGGCTCAGCTATGCCAATTCGCTGGAGAATCTGATGGAGGCGGTGGCGCGGATCGAGAAGGCGGCGGTGCGGTGGGCGGCGGTGGGGGCGCGGGGGTAGGCGGCCGTTGTGAACTCGATACGGGCGCGACCAGCGTGGAGTGCCCTTTTCCGAACATGATGGGGTGAGATGTCGTAGGCCACGTCGATCTCAGTCAGCCGGCTCCACGGGAGCGCTGCTCTTTCCGTACAGACCGGCTATAAGAGGGCCTCGAACTCTTCGAGGAGTTCTAGGTGCTTGTCGGTGGGGAGAGCCGCTTGAGACCAGTATCGGTTGCTGTCATGGGGATCGCCGATCTTCCGCTGGAAGGAGAAATTGGCGGGCTTAAATGCCAGTGTTTGGTCCGGCCACAGTTCGATTGCGGAGACATCAAATACTGTTCCGCCCACGGCGGAGGAGACGCGACTGGCGAAATCTGCCAACCGAGGGTTGAGTACGCGTAATGGTCTGGAACATTTCACGTTAACCTGACTGAGGTACGTTTTGCGACGAACCATCTCAGGGTCGTAAGCGAACCCTAGTTCAGGAAGGTCACCGAGGGCGGTTTCGAGGAAGTCCTCTGAATCCTTGGTGGAGGAAAAAGTATCCGCAGCGATGCCATCGCTGAATATCGTGATGTTAATCGCTAGGACAGTGCCGTCCTCTTTGACAAACTCACCATTCATCAACTTCATACCCTGGCTCAGGTCATCGCCCGGCTTGGGGTAGGTCTTGAATTTGTAGTCGTCCAGCAGTGCAGGCAGCAAGTGCGTGAAAACGTCCTTGCCGCCGGGGTTCAGTTCGTTCATATCAAGGAACGACATAGCTCTTGCCAATCCAACCGATAGCAGTTTCATCTCTGTGCACCTGCATACCCAACCAGCGCCGGAGACGACTGCTGCGTCAGCAGTTGTGCTCCGCTTCGGATGCCAACTAGGTTGTCATTTCTCCATTGCGCCTCAGCGAGCGATGGCTGCCCGGTTCGTGGCATCATGCCAGCACTCTCTTGCGGTTTCCGCTCGATAAAGCCCGTATCGCGGTCAAAATCTGGTATGTCGATCGCCTGATCGGACATCGCCAGGGCCCAAGCTGCAATCTCGCTAAAGGCAGCGAATCGGACGATGAGTCCCACGTCAAAGAACTCAGCAATCTTCTTCAGTGTTGAAACGCTGTGCCTGTCGTATCTCGGGTTCTCTAAGCGATAGACCGCGCTTTGGCTCGTTCCAAGGTGGCGCGCTAGATCTTTTTGGCTCATCTCCCGTCTCTGCCGAAGCACGCGAACCTGTGCAGCGACTGTCTGGCCGATTCGAGACGAAATGAAGGCCTTTCGGAACGCGGGGTCAGAAAGCCGGTCGTGCAGGGATTGTTTCGAATGTAAAGGCATATAGTAGCTGCTGGTTCTCCTCAGCGAACTTCCGCCGCTTAGAGGCTTCGTCCATTTCGTGCTTTAGGCTGCGCTTCTTCTCCGTGCCGAGCAACAACGTGAATTGAAGCCGGTTCGGACCGAAAAAGCCAAGTATTCGGTAGGTCTTATTGTCCCCATAAAAGCGGATCTCGCCCATTCCCCGGTATTTCTTCCCATGCAACAGGTCGAATGTGGGCCGCGTCCAGTACTTGCGTTCCAACGCCCGCAAGATGTCGAGGACTGCGGATAATTCGTTCTCCGCTTCCGGTCCAAGCTCTCCGACGAACCTGTCGAGTGGTCTTCCTCCACCTGGAGCCGGACAAGCTAGGAATACCCACATCTGAATTCTACACCAAATTTGGTTTCGCAATCAACTGTTAATTCGCGGCTAGGGTCGAGTCCAAACGCAAAACCTGGGAGGTGTGGGCTGTAACCCGCTGACATTGTGCTCACGCTCTCCACTTTACACCATTTTTGATGTCAATGTCTAGGCCTGTACTGCATCTTTTGGCCAGCTTGAAGCCGAGCACTGCCGGACCGAAGCGGGCATGATCTAGACGCCTGGGCGTCGGCCACTCGCGCAGCAGCCCTTCTTCGGCTTCGTAACCTGCCTAGTCAAAGAGAAAATCGAGTTTCCCAGCGGCGGAATCTCGATCCATCTGCTCGTCCCACTCCGCCTGATCTCGCAACGGCGCGACCTGGGGGTCGCGCGCGGACGAGGGCGTCCGCCCCACCCTGTTACATCTCACGCCGACCCTCCATCGCCTTCCACATCGTGACTTCATCGGCGAACTCGATGTCGCTGCCCACCGGGATGCCCATGGCGATGCGCGTCACCTTCACTCCCAGCGGCTTCAGCAGCTTCGAGAGGTAGACCGCCGTGGCTTCGCCTTCCACCGTGGGATTGGTGGCGGCGATAATCTCCTCGATCCCGCCCGCGCCGATTCGTTCCACCAGGCTCTTGATCTTGAGCTGCTCCGGTCCCACGCCCTTGAGCGGCGACAGCGCCCCGTGCAGCACGTGGTACAGACCGTTGAACTGCCGGGTGCTTTCGATGCCCAGAATATTGGGCGCCTCCTCGACTACACACAGCACCTTCTGGTCGCGATTGGGATCGCGGCAGAACACGCACAGATCGCCGTCGCTGATGTTATTGCAGACGCGGCACAGGCCCAGCTTGTCCTTCACGTCGAGCAGGGCCTGCGCAAGCTGTTCGGCGTCCTCGCGCGATACGCGCAAGACGTGAAATGCCAGCCGCTGCGCCGACTTTTGGCCGATGCCCGGCAGGCGTTTGAATTCGTTGATCAGCCGCGCCAACGGCTCCGCGAAATCCGGCATGGATTAAAACATACCCGGCGGCAGGCCCAGCCCAGCCATCATCCCGCTCATCTTCTGACTGCTTTCCTGGTCGACCTTTTTGGCGGCTTCGTTGCAGGCGGCCAGCACCATGTCTTGCAGCATCTCCACGTCGCCCGCCACTTCCGGGTCGATCTTCACGCTGAGCACGTTCTTGTGCCCGTCCATGCCGATGGTGACCATGCCGCCGCCGGCCGAGGCCTCCACGCGGATCAGGGCGATCTCCTGCTGCATGCGCTCCTGCATCTGTTGCGCCTGCTTCATCATGTTTTGCATGTTGCCTGGCATTTTCATGTAGCTACTCCTTTAGGTTGCGAACCGTGCGGACCTCTCCGCCGAGCTGATCGAGAAAGGGCTGCACTTCAGCGAGCGCGCGGCGTGACACATCGCTCTCCTGCTGCGCGGCGGGCGCGGCCGCGACTTTCTCTTGATTTTGCGCGGCGACCTCTCCAATCGTAACTTTGATCTTAAGTGGTTTGCCGATAATCTGCCGCACCGCCTGGTTGATATCCGCCTCCTTCATGGCGATGGAGAACTCCCGGGGCGTAGTGAAGCGCAACTCCCCGTTGGCCTCCACAATCTCGGAATGTTCGATGGCATCGGCGGTGAAGGCCATGCCCAGTTCCATGAGCGAGGCGTGGAGCCTTTGGCGCCACGCTGTGCCGCCAGTGGCTGGTGGCTGGTGGCTGGTGGCTGGTGGGCTGGGTGCTGGAGAGGGTGCTGGGTTCTGGGTCCTGGGTGCTGGTTTCGCCGTGTCGCCGCGTCTCTGGGTCTCCGCGTCGCCGCGTCCGCCACCTAGCCCGGCCAAGGCTTGCTCAATCGGCAACAGCCTCCCCGCTTGCACCATGCGCAACAAGCCCAGCTCCAGGTGGAAGCGCGGCTGCAGCGAGAATTGCAGGTCGCGGAACAAATCCAGCGAGAGCTGCAGGTAGCGCGTTAGATCTTCTTCCGAAAACTGCGCGGCCATCTCCGCCAGCCTTTGGCGTTCGCCCGCCGATGCCGCAATCAAGCGTGTCTCGCCGCCCGCGATTTTAGCCACCAGCAGATTCCGGAAATAGCGGGCTAGCTCGCGGCTGAAGTGCTGCAGGTTTTGCCCGTTGCGCTCCAATTCGTTCACCACTTCCAGCATGCGCGCCGCCGCGCCATCCACCAGCGCCTGGCTCACGTGGCCGAGCGCATCGAGCGAAAAGGCGCCCAGCAGCGCGCGCACTTCCGTGGCTTGCAACGTGTCGCCGCAACAGGCGATGGCCTGATCCAGCGCCGAGAGCGAATCGCGCACGCTGCCCTCGCCGGCCTGCGCGAGCACCGACAGCACTTCCGCATCCGCATGGATTCCCTCTTGCCCGCAGATCCACGCCATGCGCGCCACGAGCGCCTCAAATTCCACGGAGCGAAAGCTGAAGTGCTGGCAGCGCGACGCAATGGTAGCCGGGATCTTGTGCGCCTCCGTGGTGCAGAGCATGAACACGGCCCAGGCCGGCGGCTCTTCGATGGTTTTCAGCAGCGCGTTGAAAGCCTCGTTGGTGATCTGGTGCGCCTCGTCGATGATGAAGACTTTGTATTTGTCGCGCGCCGGCTGATAGCGCACGTTCTCGCGCAGCTCGCGCATTTCGTTGATGCCGCGATTGGAGGCGGCGTCGATTTCGATCACGTCCACGGAGCCCCCGGCCGCGATTTCCTTGCAGCTCGCGCAGACCCCGCAGGGCACATTCGTGGGGCCGTTCACGCAGTTGAGGCAGCGGGCCAGGATGCGCGCCACGGTGGTCTTGCCGGTTCCGCGCTGCCCAGAGAAGATGTAGCCGTGCGCGATGCGATTCTGCGCGATGGCGTTCTCCAGCGTGGTCTTGACATGCTCCTGATTCACCACGTCGGCGAACGATTGGGGCCGGTATTTGCGGGCGATGACCTGGTACATGGGTGGGCGAATGCCAGGCCCCGGGTGATCCGCGGCACACAGGTTAAACCACTACCGTTGCTTCCTTCCGGACCTGGCGGGGTTTGCGGCCGCCTGTCGCACGGAGCCCGAGACCTGACAATCGACTATCGTATCACGCGTCCCCTGTTATCCTCATTACGATGATCGATTTCATGCGGCACCCGCACCGCCGCTTCAACCCGCTGAACGGAACGTGGATTCTGGTGTCGCCCCATCGCACCGACCGGCCCTGGCAGGGCCAAGTGGAGAAGACCGCGGTGGACGCCCAGCCGGACTACGATCCCAACTGCTACCTGTGTCCCGGGAATGCGCGCGCGGGCGGCGCCCGCAACCCGGCTTACACCAGCACGTTCGTCTTCGATAACGATTATGCCGCGATGCTTCCCGGCACGCCCGCCGGGACCGAAGATCGCAACGGCCTGTTGATTGCAGCCGCCGAGCCGGGCATCTGCCGTGTGGGTTGCTTTTCGCCGCGCCACGACCTGACTGTCTCGCGCATGAGCGTCCCCGATCTCACGCTGGTGGTGGATGTTTGGGCCGAGCAATACGCCGACTTGGGCCGCCAGCCGCACATCGGCCACGTGCAGATTTTCGAGAATCGCGGCGCAATGATGGGCGCCAGCAATCCGCATCCGCATTGCCAGATCTGGGCCGGCAGCAGCGTTCCTACGGAAGTCGCCGCCGAACAGCGCGAACAGGCGGCCTGGCGCGCCGCCCGCGGATCGTGCCTGCTGTGCGATTACCTGGCGCTCGAGCGCGAGTCCGGCGAGCGCGTCGTCTGCGAGAACGATTCCTTCGCGGCGTTGGTCCCGTTTTGGGCGGTGTGGCCGTTCGAGGTGATGCTCGTCAGCAAGCGGCACCTGACTGCCATGGATGAATTCGATGCCGCCGAGCGCGGCCGCCTGGCCGATATACTGAAACGCATTACCACGCGCTACGACAACGTTTTCGCGGCGCCGTTCCCTTACACCATGGGTTTTCACCAGCGGCCCACGGATGGCGGCGCGCATCCGGAGTGGCACTTCCACGCGCACTACTATCCGCCGCTGCTGCGCTCCGCCACCATCCGGAAATTCATGGTCGGCTTCGAGATGCTGGGCATGCCGCAGCGGGACATCACCGCTGAGAGCGCCGCCGCCCGCCTGCGTGCCATGCCTGAGACCCACTGAAGTGGGGCGGACCTCCAGGTCTGCGCGGGTCCTCCAGGACCCGCTTTTCGTCATATGGAATCAGCCACACCCGAGTCCGAACTGGCCGGCGTAGACGTTGACCGTGCTTAAGCTCGCAAGGCTCCCTCCCAGTGTTTCCGCCGCTCCGCCAGCAAATCTCTAAGCAGCAGGGGAGGCACGTCGTCGTCCAGAGTCTCGAGAACTTCATAGGCGAACGCCTCTTCCCCATGTGCATTCCAGGCAGCCTGCATCGGCTTGTTCCGATGCAACCCGCCGCGCAATTCCCACCATATTTGGTTCACCTGCGAGTCCAGGTGAGTAGAAGCGCCAACCCACGCTTCGCCCGTGGCCTTACAGCGCACTGCGAAGATGCCTTTCGGCGTCTTCCTCAATTTGTATTCCTTGCGTGCCGCGCGTTTATCCATGTGCCTGACCAGGCCGGCCGCCTGACCGCGGGCGCGCGGCGACGGGCATCGTGGCCATCAACGCTCGCAGAACCGCATTCACGGACTCCGCGGTTTTGAAAACGTGCGCCACGTCGGGGTCTAACAGCACCGCTACGGATCCCGGCTGGGCTCGCTCGGCGAACCGATTCGGCTTGGCCTTCGAACAATCGAGGCGGTACTCGGACCGAAGCCCATTTTCCCGCTTGGCCTTGGCCCTGGTTTCTGACATTTTCTTCATAGTCATATAGCTCCTTGCCCGTGGCGCGGCGAGCGCTGATGATACGAACGCGGTCTCGCCCCCGAATGGCCGATGATGATCTCCCGTAGCTCGTCGGCTGAGTGATATGCATCCACGAAAATCCGCGCCAGGGGATCGCTGAACACGGAGGTCGCCTCGACAAAGCTGACGTTGTGCTTTCGAAGATTGCCTCGCGCTTTGCGGGGGGCCCACGCGAATACCAGAGACATCGCGTCTCCCTACAGAATAGCGAGATTGCGGCTCGGCGGCCTCGAAGCACAAGGATAAGCACGCGCCAGACGCGTCCAGCCGCCATGCTAACTTAATTCAGAGTGCCCTCCATCGACGAACAGTTAACCTATCTGAAGAAAGGTCTGGCCGAGATCATTCGCGAAGAAGACCTGCGCGAACGCCTGGTGCAGGCGGCCCAGGCCGTCCGTCCGCTGCGAGTCAAGGCCGGTTTCGACCCTACTGCCCCCGACCTGCACCTGGGCCACACCGTCCTGCTGCGCAAGATGAAGCATTTCCAGGACCTCGGCCATACCGTCATTTTCCTGATCGGCGACATGACCTCGCTCATCGGCGATCCCACGGGCCGCAACATCACGCGCCCGCCCATGACGCGCGAGGATATCAACCGCAACGCCGAAACCTATCGCGCGCAGGTCTTCAAAATCCTCGATCCCGAAAAGACCGAGGTGCGCTTCAACAGCGAGTGGCTGCAGCCCATGCGCTACGAGGAGCTGGTGCGCCTTTGCGGGCGCTACACCGTGGCGCGCATCCTGGAGCGCGCCGAGTTTTCGAAGCGTTTTAAAGACGGCGTGCCGATTTCCGTACACGAACTGCTGTATCCGTTGGCGCAGGCTTACGATTCCGTGGCCCTGCGGTGCGACGTGGAAATGGGCGGCACCGACCAGAAGTTCAACCTGCTGGTGGGGCGCGAGATTCAGAAGGATTACGGACAGCCGCAGCAGATCGTGGCCACCGTACCGCTGCTCGAAGGTCTGGACGGCGTCAACAAGATGTCCAAATCGCTGGGCAACTACATCGGCATCACCGAGCCGCCTGAGATCATGTACCGCAAGGTAATGCAGATCGGCGACGCGCTGATGTTCCGCTACTACGAACTGCTGACGGATCGCAGCCTGGCGCAGATCGACCAGATGCGCGCGCGCATCGCCGGCGGGGAACTGCATCCGATGCAAGCCAAGGCGGAACTGGCGCGCCTGATCGTGACCGATTTCCACTCCACCGCGGACGCCGCCCGCGCGGAGGAGGAGTTCAATCGCGTGGTGCGGCGCCATGAAGTTCCGGCGGATATCCAAACCGTGACCCTGCCCGAAGCCGTGCGCACCGCCGCCGGCATCCGCATCGACAAACTGCTCGCCAAGATCGGCCTCGCGGACTCGGTCTCGGACGCCGTGCGCAAGATCAAGGCGGGTGCGGTCGAGATCGACGGTCAGCGGGTGCACGATCTGGTGCTGGCAGATGCGCCCGCCGAGTTGATCGTACACGCGGGAAAGAACTGGCGGAAGGTCGTGCTATAAGTGCATGCTGGCCTTCCGCGACAACATATACCTCGCGGCCGACGCCCTCCGCGCCCATAAACTGCGCGCCTCGCTGACTATGCTGGGCCTCACCATGGGGGTGGCCACGCTGATCGCCGTCATGACCCTGGTGCAGGGCGCCAACCGCTACGTGGAAACGAAGATCGCGAATCTCGGCACTAACGTCTTTCGCATTTCGCGCCTGCCCTTCGCGGTCACCGATTTCGCGGTAGTGGTTCGCGCCCAGCGCAACAAGCACATTCTATTGGAGGACTTGCAGGCCGTAGCGGAAGGTTGCGCCCATTGCCAGTACGTGGGCGCATCGGTTGCCAGCACGCTCGGCGTACGCTACCGCGACCGCGATCTGGAGGATGTCTCGCTCTACGGCCACACCGCCAACATGGCCGAGATCGACACGCGCACGCTGGCGCTGGGCCGCTATTTTACGGAGCCGGAAGACCGCCACGCGGCGGCCGTTTGCCTGCTCGGCGACCGGCTGGTCCAGGAATTATTCGCCGGAGTGGACCCCATCGGGCATGCGGTCAAGACGGGCAACGAAGAGTTCACGGTGGTCGGGACGTTCGAGTCCATCGGCTCGGTGCTGGGCCAGGACCAGGACACTTTCATCGTCATCCCGCTCAACACCTACCTGCGAATCCGCGGCTCGCGAAACAGCCTGACGTTGGAAATCAAGGCGGCCGGCAGTCAGCAGTTATTCCAGCAGGCGCAGGACGAAGTGCGGTTGATAATGCGTGCCCGGCGTCATATTACCGAAGGCCGTGACGAAGACTTCTATATTGGGACTGCCGATAGTTACATCTCCTTGTGGCAGAGTATCAGCGGAGCGTTCTTCGCTGTCTTTGTAATGGTAAGTTCGATCTCCGCGGTGGTAGGCGGTGTTGTGATTATGAACGTCATGTTAGTCAGCGTGACGGAGCGGACCAAGGAGATCGGGGTGCGGCGCGCGATGGGAGCGACGCAACACGATATTTTGATGCAGTTCCTGACCGAGAGCGTCATGCAATGCATTGTCGGGGGTTTGATCGGCGTATTCATAGGGTTTCTGTGCGCCCTGGCTATCCGTAGCCTGACGTCGCTGCCCGCTGCCGTGCAAACCTGGGTAGCCGTCCTGGGAGTGGTTCTAAGTTCCATTATTGGGCTGTTCTTCGGCATCTATCCAGCCACAAAAGCGGCGAAACTAGATCCTGTCACTGCGCTTCGAACGGAGTAGAATGGAACCACAGATGGACACAGATGAACACAGATTAAACTCCATAACGGAGCGGATCATTGGGTGTTCCTACACTGTGGCCAACGCTCTGGGCCACGGGTTCCTGGAGAAGGTTTATGAAAATGCCTTGGCGTACGAATTACGCAGCAATGGTCTCACGGTCGAGACCCACAAGGCGCTTCACGTTCGCTATCGAGACGTGGTTGTAGGCGAATACGTTGCCGATCTGTTGGTTGAAGGTTTGGTGCTCGTCGAACTCAAGGCGATCAAGGAACTTGACAACATTCATCTGGCCCAGTGCCTGAACTACTTAAAGGCCACTGGGCTGCAACTGTGTCTCCTGATCAACTTCGGCACGCCCAAAATACGGATCAAGCGCGTAGTGTCTCCGTTTTATCCGTGTCCATCTGTGTCCATCTGTGGTTCCGAATGACCAGTGCCGAGGTTAAGGAAAATTTGCTGGTAGCCCTGGACACCCTCCGGTCGCGGAAGGTGCGCTCCGGGCTGACTATTCTCGGTATCGTTATTGGCGTGACCTCGGTCATATCGGTGGCCGCCATTATCGACGGTCTAAACGGGTACATCGAGGGACGCATCCGCAACCTCGGTTCGCAGACCATCTTTGTCACCCGCATCCCCCCTGGGTACACGGGCCTTTCGCGCCTGCCGGCCAATATCCGCGCGCGCAAGTACCTGCAATTCGACGATGGCCAATACCTGATGGAGACAGTTCCGTCGCTGGCCTACGCCACCGCGTTTGCCCAACGCATCAACATCGGCGAAGTTTCCGACCAGCTCCGCTATGGCAACCAGCACGTCGAGCGCATGATCGTGCGCGGCGTGGAGCCCGACTACACCAACGCCGTGCCGCTGTTCACGGTGCAACAGGGCCGCTTCATCTCCCCGTTCGACCTGGAGCACTCGCGCGACGTAGTTGTCATCGGCCAAGCGATCGCCGACGCACTGTTTCCGCATACCGACGCGATCGGCAAGATGGTCCGCCTGAACGGCCGGCTCTACGAGGTCATCGGCGTCTTCGAGAAGGACCCCGGCCTGTTCGGCGGATTCGGCGTGGACCAGTTCGCCGTCATCCCGCTTACCAACTTCCACAAGAACTATCCCGAGATCCGCGAAGTCTTTCTGATCGCCTCGGTGCGCACGGACGCCGACGTCACCCGCGCCCGCGACGATATCATCGAAGCCATGCGCCGCCGCCGCCGGGTGCCGCACAACGGCGACAACGACTTCGATGTGGCCGACGCCAATTTCTTCCTGGATCTGTGGAATCAGCTCACTGGCGCCATGGTGCTGCTTACCGGAGTGATCAGTTCCATCGGCCTGCTGGTCGGCGGCATCGGCGTGATGAACATCATGCTGATTTCGGTCACCGAACGCACCCAGGAGATCGGCATCCGCAAGGCCATCGGCGCGCGCCGCGCGGACATCCGCGTGCAGTTCCTGCTGGAGGCGATTACGCTCTCGGGCATCGGCGGCGCGCTGGGCGTGTTGTGCGGGGCCCTCATCACATTCGCCATCCGCGCCCTGGTGCCCTCCATTCCGGCGACCTTATCGCTGCTGTGGATCACCCTGGGCGTGCTACTCTCGGTGGGGGTGGGCCTGTTCTTCGGATTCTATCCCGCCAATCGGGCCGCCAACCTGGACCCCATCGTCTGCCTGCGCTACGAGTAGGCGGCGAACGTACCGAGCCTCGACAGGCTGAAGCCTGTCCCACCTGGCGGGCGAAACCGCCTGCCCCACCTTGCCCGGGTGATATTATATTGTTTGTGAGCATGCTCCGGCCATCCCTCCAGCTTCGGGTCGCACAGAAGCAAATCCTGACCCCCGGTTTGGTCCAAATGGTGACCGTGCTCCAGTTGAACCGGCTGGAGCTGAAGGAGATGATCACCCAGGAGATTGTCGAAAACCCGGTTCTGGAAGAATCCACCGAAGAAGCCGGCGAAGAGATTACGGCGGAAGAACTGCTCCCCCTGCTGGAGCCGGAGCGGGTCACCGATCCATCCGACCAGCAGCTTCTGGAAGCCACCATGGGCGACGCCGCCCACACCAATGGCATTGCCGGCGAAGCCCCAGCGGAGATCTTCGCGGAGCCCTTCCAGGAGGCGGTCGACACTGGCGCCGCCGCCAGTCCGGAGGTATCCACGGCTGACCCCGTCGAACCGGCTGCCGCCACCGACCCGTTCGACGAAATCGATTTCGGCTCCTTCTTCGACGACTACCTGGACCCCGGCTACAAGAGTCCCGCCTCGGAATCCGTCGAGAAGCCCTCCTTCGAGACTTTTCTCTCCGCGCCCGTCACCCTGGGCGATCATCTGCATTCGCAATTGAGCGTCGACGTGCTTTCCGACGACATCCGCGACGCCGCCGAATCCATCATCGGCAACCTCGACGAGGATGGCTATCTTACAGCGTCCCTGGAAGAGATCGCCGGCATGGGCGATCACACGCCGGAGGAGATCGAGGCGGCGCTGAAGGTGGTGCAATCGCTCGATCCGGCGGGCGTGGGCGCGCGCAATGTGCGCGAGTGCCTGTTGCTGGAACTGGAGAGCATGAACGGGCGCGGCGGCGTGGCGTGGCAGATCGTCTCCGACCACCTGCGGCTGCTCGAAATGCGCCAGTATCGCGAACTCGCCAAGGTCCTGGCCCGCCCCATGGAGCATATCGAGATCGCGGTGAAAGCCATCCGCCGGCTGAATCCGCGGCCCGGCCTGCGCTACTCGGGCGCGGGCGCGCGCACCGTCGAGCCGGACGTTTTCTTCATCAAAGATGGCGACGACTACATCATCCAGATGAACGACGAGGACGTGCCGCAGCTCCGCCTGAACGCGCAATACCGCCGCATGCTCGACCGCGACAACGGGGCCACCAAGGAGGTGCGCGACTACGTCCGTGAGCGCTACACGTCGGCCATCCAGTTGATGAAGAATATCGAGCAGCGCAAGCAGACCATACTCAAGGTCTGCCAGGCCATCGTGCGCCGCCAGACCGAATTTCTGGCCAACGGCCTCGACTACCTCAAGCCCATGATGATTAAAGAGGTGGCCGAGGAAGTGGGCGTGCATCCTTCCACGGTGAGCCGCGCGGTGGCCAGCAAATACGTGCACACGCCGCAAGGCGTTTATGAGCTCCGGTATTTCTTCTCCGAAGCCGTGCAGGGCCCTCTGGGAGGCAATACCCCGCTGCTGCTGCTGAAACGCAAGGTAAAGAAGATGATCGAGGAAGAGGACAGCGCGCACCCGCTGACCGACGAGCAGATCACCACGGCGCTGCAGCAGCAAGGCATCAACGTGACACGTCGCACAGTAGCCAAGTACCGCGAGGATATGAAGATTCCTTCAACGCACCAAAGACGGGTTCGCCCCTGACGGCAGTCCAGCCGCATGGCTGGGCCGCGGCCGCGTTTCCGAGCCGCGACCGTCAGGGAGTGGTCATATTTTAATCGGTACGGAGGGACGCATGAAGATCACATATACAGGCAGGCAAGTGGAACTGGCTCCGGCGCAACTCAAGAAGATTGAGGCGCAGTTTGCCAAGGTGGGCAAACTTCTGGATGGACGCGAAGAGAGAGAAGCGCACGTGATCTTGTCGCTGGAGCGGCACCTGCACCAGGCCGAGATCACGGTGAACTACTATAACCACCAACTGGTGGGTATCGGTTCCAGCGTGGAGCTCATCACGGCCATTCACTCCGCCATCGACAAGCTGGAAAAGCAGACCATCAAGGTCCGCGACAAGTGGCGGGACACCAAGCGCACGCCGCGCAAGGAGGAAGCCGCCGCGGCGCCCGAGCCGGCCGCCGAGCCGGAGGAGCCGGAAACCGAGCGCCACGTGAACCGCATCAATCATCACGAGCGGCGCAAGCCCATGACCTTGGAGGAAGCTCTGCTGCAGATGGAGACGGGCGCCGACTACCTGGTCTATCGCGATGCGGAAACCAGCCGGGTAGCTGTGCTGGTGCGCCGCCGCGACGGTAATTTCGACCTGATCGAGGCCTGACCCGGCGGCATGGCGAAGACGACCGATCCGGGCAAGACACGCCGCGCTACGGACCGGCCCGCGGAACTGGTGATCATCACCGGCCTCAGCGGCTCGGGGAAGGGTTCCGTCCTCAAGGCGCTGGAAGACCTGGGCTACTATTCCGTCGATAACCTGCCGGTCGATCTGATTCCCAAGTTCGCCGAATTGACGCAGGATTCCGCCAGCGTGCGCGCCGCAGCGCTGGTAGTGGACGTGCGTGAGGGCGAGGGGTTGAAGCGCTTCCCCGGCATCTACGCGCGCATTCGCAACCGCGTCAAGACCAGGTTGATCTTTCTGGAAGCCGACGACAACGCCATCCTGCGGCGCTTCAGCGAAACGCGGCGGCCGCATCCGCTGGGCACGGATAACTCCATCGCCAAGAGCGTCAAATCCGAGCGCCGCCAACTGGCTCCCATACGCGCCATGGCGGACCTGATCGTGAACACTTCCAAGTTTACCGTTCACGAGTTGCGCGACTTCATCAAGGAGAGCTTTCGCGGCGAGAGTGACGAGTCCAAGATCATGGTGTATGTGACCAGCTTCGGCTACCGCCACGGCGTGCCGGCCGATAGCGACCTGGTCTTCGATGTGCGCTTCCTGCCGAATCCGAACTATATTCCGCGGTTCAAGAACCTGACCGGCCGGCATCCGCAGGTGGCCAAGTACATCCGCTCGTTCCCGCAAACCGTGGAGTTCATCGACCGCATTTCGGAGTTGCTAATTTACCTGATGCCGCATTACATCCGCGAAGGCAAGAGCTACCTGACGATTGCGTTCGGCTGCACAGGCGGACATCATCGTTCGGTGATGATCGCCGACGCCATCCGCAAGCGGCTGGCGCAGGCGGGATTTCGGGTGAAGGCGANNCACAAAACGATCGTCCGCCCCACCGAAACATCATTAAGTGAACCGCATTGATGGCGCGCGGCTTGTCCGACCAGTCGAGCGTGACGATGGCGCCCTGGTTAAGCTCCGCTTCGCAATCCTGAAGAGCGCGGAGGAGGGCGGGACCGCGTGTTTCCGGTACGAGCGGTTCACCACGGAGGAGCACAACACTAGGCCCAGCTTGCCTGGCGGGCGTCATTTCGCCATCCTTGGCGGAGTTGGGGCCGACCGACGACCAGTGGACCGCTATGTGTTCCGAGTTCCGGAGGAAGTCAACCCAACGCGCGTCAGGTTCATCCCGATAAGAAGGCGCATCAACTCGCGAGCCGGATCTCGTGTCCCTGAGCCAGGCGCGCCGCGAACGTCAGAGCTTAGCGAATGTCGGGCTCTTCGATATACGGGAAATCGGCAAGCAATTGCTCGATGGTGCGGCCGGCTGCCAGCGCCTCGACAAGCATGCCGACGGTTACGCGCATGCCGCGGATGCACGGCTTGCCGCCCATGACTTCGGGATCCATCGTGATGCGGTCAAACTGTTGCACATCGTCATGATAGCGCAGGCATGTCACGGAGTGCCAACACCTCATTCAAATGGCTGGCCAAACACGATCCGATTGCCTTCGAGGTCAAGCACGCCGAAGTCGCGGAGGCCCCAGGGATGGCTTACCGGCTCGTCCTGAAGGTTGGCGCCCTTGGCCCGCAACTCCGCGTAGAGCGCGTCCGCATCTTCGATGTATACATAGGCGGAACCAATCCCCGTGTGACGCTGCGTCCGGGCGATCAGTACCACGGTTACGGCGTCGCGGTCCATGACGCCGAGATCGTGCTGTTGGTAGTTGATCCGGAAACCCAGCACATCCCGGTAATACGCGACGGCCGCGGCCACGTCGTCGCACGGCAGCTCCGGCAGGGCCTTCTGCATCATGGGCGCGGACACCGGCGAGTGCGGCACGTCATAGGATTGGCCGAACCATAGCGTGTGCCCATCCGGATCGCGGATTTCGAACATCCGCATCTTGATCCAGTTGACCTTCTCCAGCTCCGACGGACTGCCACCGCGGGCGCGGATGCCGGCGTGCATCGCCGCCACGTCGTCCGTCTGGAAGAAAAGGATGGCGGAACCCCGGGGCCGGGGCGTGTTCCAATCGTTGGGCGCATGGTCCGCAGTGCCCAACTGGATGCAAGCGGGGCCATAGACGGCTTCGATGGTGCCCTGCTGGTCGCGCACCTCGAATCCGAGGATGTCGCGGTAGAAGAGAATACTCCGGGCGGAGTCCGCAACTCCGATGAATCGCATTACCGGCGCCACGATGGCTGGCTTCATTATTGTAAGTGTCTCACCTTCGCCGGAACGGCAATGCCAGGATCAGAAACAGTCCCAGCGCCACCGCGTCCCCCGCCAAAATATACACTGGCCACGGCCCCAGATAGTTCAGCAGCGACGCGTGCGGCTTCTCCCGCAGATACATGTAGTTGGTTTTGAAAACGGCGTCGAACGTTCCCACTGCGACGGCGATGAGGTTGAGCACTGCGAGCGTCTTCCAGACGGACCCGGGACGGAGCCGCGCCTGACACCCCCAGATCAGCGTAAGCACTGCCACAATCACACCGCCGTGCGCCAGAAAGAAGTAGATGCTCGGATACGAAAGCAACGGCGCCCAGAGGTCGGGCGTCAACACGGCCATGCCGCTGCCGGCAATTGCCCCGAAGTAAGCGAATTCAAAGCACCACTGCACCCGCCAGAAAGCGGCCACAATGGTGAGCCACAAAGTGAAGTCGCAAAGTTGCAAGGGCAGTCCTTCCGGGAAGCGGAATCCTTCGAAATGAAATTTGTAGCCGTACCAGATTAGTTCGTTCACCAGGAGAAATGCGCCCAACCCGACACGCACCCTGCCGGCCGCGGGCGCGCTCCACCGCGCGATGGCAGCCAGGACCGCTGAGACTGCTGGCACGGCCGCTATGATGGCCAGGTGCGCCGGTCCGAAGAGATGAAAATTGGTCGCCATTGCACTAAGAGCGGGGCTAAAGCCCCGCGCGGGATAAATCCCGCCCTCCAACTTGCGCGTCAGCGAGAGCCAGCGCCTCGTCTAGCGCCGCCACTCCCGCTTCGATTTGCTCTGGCTCGATGATCAGCGGCGGCGCAATGACCAAGTGGCTCAGCCACGAATTGACGGCCACGCAGTTCTTCATCATGGCCGCGGCCACTTGATCGACCACCAGCGGCTTGCCCTCCATCTTGTCGCTCTTGGTGTTGAACGGCTGTTTGGTTTGCCGGTTCTTCACCAGATCGACGCACCAGAACAGCCCCAACCCGCGCACGTCGCCGATCGAAATGTGCTTGTCCTTGAGCGCCCTGAGCCGCGCGCCGAGGTAATCGCCCATCTCCCGCGCGCGCTCCACCAGGCCCAGCCGTCGCATCTCGCGAATGGCCGCCACGCCCGCCGCCAGCGTCATGGGGTGCGCTTCATAGGTATGCCCATGGGCGAAGAAACGATCGTCGAAATGGGCGGCGATCTTCTGCGTAGTGGCGCACAATCCCAGCGGCATGTACGCCGATGTGATGCCTTTCGCGGTCACCAGGATATCCGGCTGCACGTCCCAATGATCGACGGCGAACCACTTGCCGGTACGCCCCCAGCCGGTCATGACCTCATCCACGATCAGCAGCACGCCGCGGTTGTCGCATATGCGGCGCAGGCGCGGCATGTATTCCGGCGGCGGCACCAGCACGCCGTTCGTGCCGGCAATGGGCTCTACCACCACGGCGGCCACGTCGTTCTCGTTCTCGATCATTTGGTCCAGGTAATCGGCGCAGGCGATATCGCAGCCCGGATACTCGTGCTTGATAGGGCAGGCGTAACAGTTCACCTCTGGCGCAAAGATGAAGCCCTGCCCCTTGGCGCCCGGCTCGGCGGGCCAGCGCCGCGGATCGCCGGTGGCTCCGATGGACGCCATGGTGGACCCGTGATACGAGCGGTAGCGGGCGATAATCTTGGTGCGGCCGGTGTACATGCGCGCGATCTTGAAGGCCGCTTCGTTGGCGTCCGTTCCCGAGGTGGTGAAAAAGAACTTGGTCAGGCCGCGCGGCAGCACTTCGAGCAGCAGGCGGCTGAGTTCCACGCGCACGTCCGTCGCATAAGCGGGCGCGATGTAGGGCAGCGCGCGGGCCTGCTCCTGGATGGCCCGGATCACCGCGGCATTCTTGTGGCCCAGGTTCACGCACATGGCCTGTGCGGAGAAATCCAGATAGCGCTTGCCATCGGCGTCGATGAAGTAGCAGCCTTCCGCATCCACGATATGCAGGGGATTCCAGTTCTTCTGGAGGCGCCACGTGCCGTAATTCAGCTCGCGAGTCCAGCGGACGATATCCTGCGAGGAAAGGACTTCGGGCATGCAACGAAACTGACATGGATGGAGCCCGCTTGTCAAACCCGCCTTGATACAATCACGGTCATGGTGCCGACTCTCGAATCCAAAACCGCTCTCATCACCGGCGCCAGCAAAGGCGTGGGGAAGGGCATCGCCCTGGAGTTGGCGCGCTGCGGATGCCATATCGCGGTGAACTATTCGAGCGATGCGCGCGGCGCCGATGCCACCGCCGCCGAAGTTCGCGCGCTGGGCCGGCAGGCGGTGACGGTGCAGGCCGATGCGGGCGTGGCGGCCGATGTGGACCGCATGTTCGCCGAGGTGCTGCGCCAGTTCCCGCGCCTCGACATCCTGGTGAACAACGCCGGCACGCAGACCTGGAAGGCGCTCCTCGACCTGGAGGAGGCCGAGTGGGACAACGTCATCCGCACCAACCTCAAGGGATGTTTCCTCTGCACCCAGCGCGCCGGACGGCACATGCGCGAGCAGGGCGGAGGGAGCATCGTCAACATCGGGTCGGGTTGCAACAAGGTTCCGTTTCCCAACCTCTCGAACTACACGGCGAGCAAAGGCGGCATTGAGATGTTCACCAAATCCGCCGCCCTCGAGCTGGCCAAGTATCGAATCCGCGTGAACTGCGTGGCGCCGGGCGCCATCGAGATCGAGCGCACCCTGCAGGAAGCTGCCGACTACGGGAAAACCTGGGCCGCCGTGACGCCCCGCGGGCGGGTGGGCCAGCCGCTGGATGTGGCGCGGGCGGTGGCGTTCCTGGCGGGCGACTCGGCGGACTTCATCACCGGCCAGACGCTGTTTGTGGATGGCGGGCTGTTCAGCCAGCCGGTGTGGCCCTACTGATGGCGGGGTCGCTGCGCAGTCGTATAGTGAAGAGGAGGTCAACATGCCGATGTATTTTGCCCGATGGCCGGACGGAAGCTTTTCGCTGGTCCACGCCTGCGACGAACAGGACGCGTACGTGCAATTGGACGAGCTTGGCGTAGAGCCGGCGGAACTCCGGCTGATGGAGTCCTGCTTGATCGATTTCGAGTTGACGGATAGCGGCGCGTTTCGACTGCACGAATTTGGCGTGGAGACGCTGGGGGAAATCCTGGACGGCTATCCCGCGCTCAATGCCGCGCTCACGTCCGGAGTCCTTGACGATCACGATGTAGTGGAGGATGCCCGAGGCATCGACGACCGCGAGGCCGCAGCCAAAGAGGTTCTCCGCAAGGCGGTGCAGGCCGAAAGAGAACGCTTCCAGTCGTTTGAGCCGTCACCCGCCTCGACCGAAGTTGGCAAGGCCCTCCAAGGGCATCTGGCCGGCTCCGGGCATTACGTAGATGCCCTGGTGGAGATGGTGGCCGGGGAACGGCTGCTCGAAGAAGATGACGATGACGATCGCAAGCCCAACTGACCTGCGCCCTATTTGAGCCGGTTGCCCCAGGCGTTGGCCCCCGCCAACTTCTCGAAATAGCGGTACACGATGCGCGTCACCTCCGGCACCGGCGTGCGCCGGTCGTCGATGAACGCCGACATCACGCTCAGCACGAAGGGCCGCCCTTCCAGAAACACGATGCCGGTCTCGCCGCGGGCGCCGGGCAACTCGCCGGTCTTCGAGGCCGTCTCGATATCCAGCGGCAAGCCTTCGTGAATGCCGCCTTCGACCTTCTTCAGGATTTCGACCATCTCGCGGCTGGCCGCCTGGTCCACCAGCTTGCCGCGGTAGATGGTTTCCACCAGGCGGGCCATCTCTTCCGGCGTAGAGACGTTCTCGTCGCCGCGCGCCACTGCGGCCGAGTCCATCATCTTGCGCCGCAGACGCGTGTGCGGCAAGCCCAACTCGTCCATCATGCGGTTGACGTCGTCCATGCCCGCCAGCGCGATGCACTTGTTGGTGGCGGTGTTGTCGCTCCACTCGATCATGGCCGCGATCAACTCGCGCACGGTCAGCGTGGCCGGCCCGCCGCTTTTCAACCGCTCCTGCAGATGGCCGCTGCCTCCCACGGCTTCGCCCGGCTGAATTGTGACGCGCTCGTCCAGCGAGAACTTGCCCGCGCGCGCCGCCTGATACATGCGTGCCAGAATCGCAATCTTGATGACGCTCGCCTGGGGGAAGACCGTGTTGCCGTGCAGGCCAAACGTGTGTCCGGTGGTCAGGTCGATCGCCGCTACTCCCAGCGCGCCGTCGAAGGCTTCGTCAAAGCGACGCAATTCGGCCAGCGTCTTGTTTTCGAGAAGCTCGGAAAGAGTGGGCTGCGCGGCTGCGGCTCCCGCCAGCGCGACACAAATCAACGTTGCAAAACGTAGCATGCGCGCTATGGTACCGCGTTGGAACCACAGATGGACACATAGGCAGGCAGATCAAGCGCCCAACTGTGGTTCCCGGTGAAGCTCTTGTCTTGCTTAGCGCGGACCGCCGAACCGGCCGTCAGGCACAATTTCCGGTGCCAACCCGCCAGGGCCTTCCGATCCCTTGGGCGGCGTCAGCAGGTTCAGCGCGGTGGCTTCATGGATGGTGGGCATCAGGGCCGCGGCGTTCTGCAACGCGGTCAGCTTGGTCTTCTGATCGGCCGTCAGCACGGCCAGCGCCTGCTGCTGGAAGCTGCTGCGGATAGGCTCCGCCTGCTGTTCCAGGCTCTGGATACTCAGCACCAGCTTGCCCACCGCGGTGGG
>PMVV01000425.1:39561-40809 GCA_003166475.1 Bryobacterales bacterium
CACGATGAGTCGGATGTTCATAATTCTAAGTTCTCCTCTATCATTTATTATGGTCGGAAAATCGGCTGGACGCTGTTAAACCTTTGATAAATCGGGGCCTCGATCTCTTAACCGGAGTTTTGCAAAGCGTTGGAGAGGCGGTCGGTGAGCGGCTTTCCCGCTGAGAAAGCAGTCTGCGGGCGAGGCACGGGAGTTTTTTTTGACCGAACAATGCCAATGATGTTAAGTCATTTATTTTCATAGTTCACCCGAGTCTTCTGTCGCAGGTTCGGCCGCCAGGCGCCGGGGGGATTCTCAAAAGGAGAACGACGGCTGCAATTCCGGATTTGCGTAACATCGCGTAACATTTGTTGCATTCTGGGAACGTCCGAATCGCGGGGCTGGGTGCCCGTCAATGAGCGCACACAATGCGCCAATTCGGTTCCTCGTGTTCTTCATTTTTTCGCTGGACGGGGCATGGTTGCCAAGACGCGCGGGCGCGGCTTGGGGAGTGCGTGGCTCGTTCGACTACAGAATAGCATTGGGGCGCCGGGCGACCCTCCTTTTGCGGCATCGGGAAAGGCGGCAGACGATTGAAAACCGGGGAGATGGGAAAATTAGGCCGACGTGTGACTGATGGCGCCTCGGTGATGGGGCAGCGGCGACTGAAGGCCCAGTCTCCTGGTATTAGTGGACTTGCCATGGGTAACTGGCTTCACCCCGGCTTGGGTGGCCTATTGGCCTTGTAGAATAGGCGGGTTGCGGGGTGCATCCCGTCTAGCGCCAAGACTCTCCTGGAGAAATGAAGGTTCGCGACGTCATAAAGCGGGTTGAAAAGGACGGATGGGTCCTAGAGCGCACGCGGGGCAGCCATCGGCAGTACGTTCACGCCACAAAGCCTGGCACCATCACGGTGCCCGGCCATGAAGGTGATGACATCGCAAGTAGGTACGTTAAACTCAAGCTTGAAGAGGGCAGGGCTGAAATGATATACGCCGTTGTGTTTGAAAAGGCGCCCCACAACTGGGCCGCGTATGTCCCGGACCTTCCGGGATGTGTGACCACTGGCCCAACGCTGGAAGACTCCCGCGGACTGATTGCGGAGGCCATTGAGTTTCATATTGAAGGAATGCGGTTGCACGGGGAACCGGTACCGGAGCCCAGCACGGTGGTGGACAGCCTGGAGGTGAGGGCGGCGTGAGGTGTTACGCTGCCTGTCGCGGAACCGGGCAAGTGAAGGCCAGGCGGCGCGACCAGGGGGTCGCGCGC
>PMVV01000451.1 GCA_003166475.1 Bryobacterales bacterium
CCTATGTCCAACAAAACCCCCATCACCGTCGCGCATGGCGACGGCATCGGCCCCGAAATCATGGCCGCGACCTTGCACATCCTGGAAGCCTCCGGAGCGGCCCTCGACATCGAGACCATCGAAATCGGTGAGAAGGTCTACCTGCGCGGCAATACCGCGGGTATCGAACCCAGCGCTTGGGAGTCCCTGCGCCGCACCAAAGTATTTCTGAAAGCCCCCATCACCACGCCGCAGGGCGGCGGCTTCAAGAGCCTCAACGTCACCGCGCGCAAGACCCTGGGCCTATACGCCAACGTGCGGCCGTGCGTTTCCTACCACCCGTTCATCGACACGCTGCATCCGGGCATGGACCTGGTGATCGTGCGCGAGAACGAAGAAGATTGCTACGCCGGCATCGAGTACCAGCTCAGCCCGGGCGCCATGCAATGCCTGAAGCTCATCACCCGGCCCGGCTGCGAGAAGATCGTGCGCTATGCCTTCGAGTACGCGCGCCGCCACAGCCGCAAGAAGGTCACCTGTTTCACCAAAGACAACATCATGAAGATGACCGACGGTCTCTTCCACAAGGTCTTTGACGAAATCGCCGCGGAGTACAAGGACATCCAGAACGAACACTGGATCGTGGACATCGGCGCGGCCAAGATGGCGGATACGCCGGAGACTTTCGACGTCATCGTGATGCCCAATCTGTATGGCGACATTCTCTCCGACGTGGCCGCGCAAATCGCGGGGTCGGTGGGGATCGCGGGCTCGGCGAATATCGGCGACCACTGCGCCATGTTCGAAGCCATCCACGGCTCCGCGCCGCGCCGCGCCAATCAGAACCTGGCCAACCCGTCGGGTCTGCTGCTGGGCGCGGTGCTGATGCTGGTGCATATCAATCAGCCCGAAGCCGCGGCGCGCGTGCACAACGCGTGGCTGCGCACCGTCGAGGATGGCATCCATACGTACGACATTTTCACGGAGGGGTCCAGCAAGGAGAAGGTGGGCACCAAGGAGTTTGCGCAAGCGGTGGTAGCGCGGCTGGGGCAAAAACCCAACACGCTGAAGCCGGTGACTTACGCGGCCGCACCCCCCGCCGTGGCGGCTCGCCAGTCTGCCAGCCGGCCCGAACCCAAGGTGGATCTGGTGGGCGTGGACGTTTACGTGAACTGGCCGTCGCTCGATAACGACAAACTCGCGGCGGCGCTCCAGGCAACGGCCGGCGAGCAGATGACGCTCACCATGATGTCGAATCGAGGCGTGAAGATTTGGCCCGACGCGCAGCCGGATATCTTCTGCACGGATAATTACCGCTGCCGGTTCGCCTCTGCCGGCGGCGTGACGCAAGCGCAGATAGTCGGCCTGCTGGGCCGCATCGCCGGGACGGGCATGGAAATCGTCAAGACCGAGAACCTGCGCAACTACGACGGGAAGGCGGGCTACACGCTGGCCCAGGGCGAGTAGCTATGCCGCAACCACTGGTCGCCGTGATCATGGGCAGCAAGTCCGACTGGGAGACCATGCGACATTGCGACGAGACGCTGACGCAATTCGGCGTCCCGCACGAGTGCCGGGTGCTCTCCGCGCATCGCACGCCGCAGCTTGCTTCGCAATACGCCGCCGAGGCGGAATCGCGCGGGTTTGAGGTAATCGTGGCGGCTGCGGGCGGCGCGGCGCATCTGGCCGGAGTGCTGGCGGCGCAGACGGTGCTGCCGGTGCTCGGGGTTCCCATGGAGAGCGCGGCGCTGAAGGGCCTGGATTCGCTGCTTTCCACGGTGCAGATGCCGGGCGGCATTCCGGTCGGCACGCTGGCGATCGGCACGCCGGGCGCGCGCAATGCCGCGTTGCTGGCCATCGCGATTCTGGCGAATTCGCGGCCCGAGTTGCGCGAGAAGCTGAAGCGCTTCCGCGCGGAACAGGCCGACAAGGTGGCGCGGGAAACGCTGCCGTAAGCTATTGGCGGCCCGATGACAGGCTGAAGCCTGTCCGACCATGGATCTCGAAGCGCGCTACCGCAAACGAGCTTCGCAACACTGGCGCGACCGCTTGTTGCGCTGGCTGGAGCCTCCTGCCCCCTTCATCGTGAATCCAGCCGAGCCGAAGGACTTTCCCCTTGGCCGGTGGAATCTCTACATCGGAGGGGCCGGCCGGGTGGTCCAAGGTTACGTGAACATCGACTTGTTCGCGGTGCCGGGAGTGGACGCCGCCGCGGACGCACACCAGCTTCCCTTTCCTTCCGGCGTATTTCAACGCGTGGAATGCGACGCGGTACTGGAGCACGTACGCGACCCTGCGCAGGTCATGCGTGAAATCGAGCGCGTGCTGGCGCCCGGCGGCTACGCGCACCTGGTGACGCCATTTTGTCATCCATTCCACGAGTACCCGAAGGACTTTCGAAGGTTCTCGCTCGACGGCCTGAAAGAGCTGGCCGGACCTCTGGAAGTCGTGGCCGAAGGATGGCGCACGGGCCCGACCGCCACGCTACTGGCGATCGTGCTCGAGTACATCAAGCTGCTGCTGCCGTACCGCGCCTGGCGGGTAGTCGCGCATGGGGTCGGCGGATGGTTGCTGTTTCCGCTGCGGTACGCGGACCTCCTGTTATTGCGGTCTGCCGACGCGCGACGGATCGGCAACCACTGTTACCTTTGGCTGCGTAAACCGGCCGGCATTGCGTAGCCGCTACGCTGAAGCGCCGCTCGCCAGATTGCCTTAGGCTTCCGCCACAGACGCGCACGAGACTACCAAGCCATCCACGAGCCCAGGGCCGCCGAGTCCATGTACGGTACCGCGGTCAGGTCGATGACGGTCAGCGGGGCGGGGTCCTGGCGGACAGCCGTCTGAAACTCGAAAACGTGCTTCAGGGTGAACGGCCCGATCAGTTTCAGGACGCGAATTCCATCCCGGCTTCCAGGCCATGACTCAATGCGCAGATCGTCCATTCCGACCAGTGTACTACGGGCCATTGCCATGTACAGACAAGGTGGAGATTACCGCGACGCGACTTGATCCGGCGGATTGCAGCACCCGCGGCCAGATATGCTTGTGGGGCGGGCATTCTGCCGGCATTCTGCCGGCAGCCGGCTTTCAGCCGGCCCTGGCCGCCTGAAAAGGCGGCTGCGGCCCAGATTGGCCGCCCCACATCAGCCCGATGGAAAGTGCACATTTGTCGCCGGAATTGTCACTGTATTAGCGAACCTCAATAAGTGTGCCGCACCACCACCCCGTAGCAGTAGCGCCTGCACGCCGAACGGGTGTACATTACACCCTGAGGGAGGCATTCGCATGACTCGATTTTCAGCAGGCTTAGGAGCTTGCATCTTGTGTGGCCTGGCCATGCTGCCAGTTCACGCCCAGCAGCCCACATCCAAAAGATTGGTGGGCGACTACGGCTACTGGAGCAGGACCCAAACTCCGCCTTACAGCTCGGCCCAGATTCCGTTTGGCAAGCTGACCCACATCAACCACGCCGGAGTCGGTTTTAATGCCGACGGCAGCCTTAGCGTACCAACCGACCCCCCGTTCCTGGAGCCGGCGCTCATCGCCAAAGCGCACGCTGCGGGAGTGAAGGTGATGCTGCTATTGGGTGGAGATTTTACGGGGCTCGAGACCACCACCGGCGGTCTCCAAACCCTGCTGGCGAACTTGCAGACCTTCATCGCCAAGAACGGCTACGACGGTCTGGATATCGATTGGGAATATCCCGCCTCAACCACCGACACGCAGATGTTCTACCGCCTGATGACGGGACTGCGCCGCACTTTCCCCAGCCCCCAATATCTGCTCTCCGCCGACGTTCCGCCATGGGGATCGACTGCCTACGACTACCAGAACGTGACGCCTGCGATCGATTTTTGGAACGTCATGATGTACGACTGTGCGGGGCCCTGGACCGACGACGGGCAGCTCAACTCGCCGGTCTTTCCGGACCCCAACAATCCGCAACCTTGGGAGTGCCAGCCCGGGGGCAGCGCCGAGCAGGCCGCCAACATCTTTCTGAACGACCTGGGTGTGCCGGCCGCCAAGCTCAACATGGGGACGCCGTTTTACGGCTACTTCTACCTCAACCTCACCCAGGTGTACGGCCGCTGCACGTTGGTCTATGGCGAGTGCGGTTACGCCGCGGTTCCTTCGGAGAACTACGGCACGTTCATCAAGCAGCGCATCAACGCGCTGGGATGGACCGCGTACTTCGACAAGGGAACCATGGTCCCCTATCTGCTGCGTACCGATGGCCAGCCTGGCTTTATCACTTACGACAACGCGCTTTCCACTTACACCCGGATCTGGTATGCGGAGTGGCAGCGCGGTCTGGGCGGCGGTTTCATGTGGTCGCTCGATGCGGACTACGATGGGCACTCGCAGGATCTATTGAACGCCATGTACCAGGCAACCATGAATGTGCCATTCAGCGGCCCGCGGCCGTAGCGCACGATCGCTCTCCGAGATGCTGGATAAGTTGTAGTCCGGCAGGCCGGAAGGAGGGCGGGCAATTCTGCCCGNNAAGATTGGCCGCCCTCCAAGGCGCCTTCAGTCTTCGCGCATCGCCAGAGCCAGGCACTCTTCCAGAGTATCCAACGCGAAGTCGCACTGGTCGCGCGTGATCACCAGCGCGGGACTGAGCCGCAGCGTATTGTCGCCGGCGCCCAAAACGAGCAGTCCGCGCTCGAAAGCCAGATTCACCACGCGGTCGCGCAGCTCCGGCGCCCTGGTCTTGGACTGCTGGTCGCGCACCAGTTCGATGCCCAGCATCAGCCCCAGCCCGCGCACCTCGCCCACCACCGGGAAGCGCGCCGGCCAATCCCGCATGCGCGCCATCAGGTGTGCGCCCATGCGCGCGGCGTTGTCGATCAGCTCCCGTTCCAGCAGCTCGATGGTCACCAGCGCCGCGGCGCAGGCCACCGGATTGCCGCCGAAAGTGGAGGCGTGCGCGCCAGGAGTCCAGCGCATCAGGTCCGCCCGCGCCACCGTGGCTCCTAGCGGCAGCCCGCTGGCGATGCCCTTGGCCACCGTCATGATGTCGGGCGTCAGGTTGAAATGCTCGGAAGCCCACATCTTGCCGGTGCGGCCCATGCCCGATTGCACTTCGTCGCAGACCAGCAAAATACCGTGCCTCTCCGCGATGCGGGCCAGCTCGTCGAAAAACTTCTGCGGCGGGACGATGTAACCGCCTTCACCTTGCACCGGTTCGATGACAATGGCCGCCACTTCCTCGGCCGGCGCGATGGTCTTCAGCAACGTGTCTTCGATAAACTTCGCGCACTCCACCGCGCAGTTGGCGGGCGTCTGGCCGAACGGACAGCGATAGCAGTTGGGATAGGGCGCGTGCACCACGCCCGGCAACAGCGGTCCAAAGCCGCGGCGCTGCACCGCCTTGCGCGCGGTGAGCGATAGCGCGCCCAAGGTGCGGCCGTGGAAAGCGCCCAGAAACGCGATGAACCCGCTGCGGCCCGTCGAATAGCGCGCCAGCTTCATGGCGCCTTCCACGGCTTCCGCGCCCGAGTTGCAAAACGAAACGCGCCGCTCCAAACCGCCCGGCGTGAGCGCGCCGAGCTTCTCCGCCAGGTCCACCAGGGCCTCGTAATAGAAATCGGTCCCCGACATGTGGATCAGATTGCCGGCCTGCTCCCGGATGGCCTCCACCACGCGCGGATGGCAGTGGCCGGTCGCCACCACGGCGATGCCTGCATTGAAATCCAGAAAACGGTTGCCGTCCACGTCCTCGACGATGGCGCCTTCGCCGCGCTTGGCTACCAACGGATAGCCGCGCGTGTAGGACGGAGAAACCGAACGATGGTCGCGCGCAATCACTTCCTGCGCGCGGGGTCCGGGCAGAGGCCCGATAAGGTGCGGCAGATCTTGGCGGATCGCCTCCAACGCCGGATTGGCGGTCTTGGTCATACGCAAACCTCCTTACAACTGAACTCACTTGGGCCAACGGGTGCAGGCAGAGGGAGTGCGGGGTTCTAATCGGAACCAAATAGACCGGGGCGGCAGATGGAAGGCCGGGGGAACACACCTCATTGTATAACGGAAGTGCAGGGCTTGCTCCGCAACAGCGTAGCCGCCATCCTGGCCTCCGCGTATTTGCGGTTTTTCGCGAAGAGTCCCAGCACGCGAATCGAGCGCGACTGCTCTCTCGCAATTCGGCTCTGATATCTCGATAGCTTCGGCAGTAGAGCACCGCCTTTGCTCTTCCGCATGTTTTTCGGGCCGCATGCCTCCATTTCCTGCTTCAGCATCTCGTCCTCCAGATAGAAACAACCGCGGATACGCCACGAGAGATCGGCCATGAGTGCGATCACGTGGGCTTCGCCGATACTCTCCGGCTTGTGTTCCGCAAGCAGATGCTCCAGCATGTTGGTATACCCGCCGGGGTCGATCCTGTTGAGCAGCTCGGTAACCATGCCATGTATGGGCGCGTAGCGCGCGGCCATGCCAGGGTCCGTCGTCCAGGTTGAGAAGTCGACCTTCCGAAAATCCTTCATTGTTCCGCCTCCCGATTCGATTGTAATGGCCAAGCGCAAAACGGGCCACCGGCCGGAGCTTGATTTTTCGCCGGAAGCCCCTGAAATCAAAGAGCGCCGGCATTTTTTTAACGCCTGTGACCGGGGGCTGCGGGTTTGCGATATCCTCGAACTTATGGCGGATCGTCGTTTCACCGATGTTGGCGGGACCTCCGGCGGACTCGGGGACTTCCTGCTGGGTTTCGCGTTGACCTGCGTCGGCGGATACCTGCTGACTAATCAAGTGATCGTAGCCGGCTCCTACTGGAATTTCTGGGGCGGTAACACCTTCGGCATTACGCTGATCCCGATGCTGATCGGCGTGGGCCTGTTATTCCGCGACGGGCGCAGCGTGATCGGGTGGCTATTGACCGCCGCCGGTGCGCTGTTCATCGTGGCCGGCGTGCTCGCCAACATGCACATTTATTTTCAGCCGACCAGCTTGTTCAACACCATCGTCATGCTGGTGTTGCTGGTGGGCGGGCTGGGGCTCATTGCGCGCGCCATGCGGCCGCATTCGACAGGCTGAGAAGCCGTTCTGGCAATCGCAACAATCGAAAGGCTTTACGGGCTCGAAGAAAAGAAGCCTACCCCCTGTGCTATTCCGCACCGTATAATGGAGATATGGCAAGAGGTTGGGAAAGTAAATCGGTCGAATCGCAGATTGAGGCGGCCGAGACGCAGGTCCGTCCCTCTTTCGATGAGTGCATTCCGGCGGCAGATTTGGAAGTGCTCCGAAAAAAGGAAAGTTTAAATCTTTCTCGCACCCGGGTCCTTCGGGAACTGGAAACGAGCCAAAATCCCCGATACCGCAATCTGATGGAAAAGGCGCTGGCGGATTTGAATGCCGAGCTAAGACGTTTGGAACGCGGCGCCGTACGCACGGCAACTGCGTAAGCGCGCTGCAAGGGTACTCACGGTCCGTTACGGACCAGAATGGTAACGAGTCCCGGCATTGGATGTCGGAAGGCAGGGTGTTTGTGTCCACGGCGATGTATTACAACTGGTCAGAATCTTCGCAGCCTGCGCGGATTCTTCGTGGGGCAGGCCCTCGG
>PMVV01000211.1 GCA_003166475.1 Bryobacterales bacterium
GGCGCCTTCACCTTGTGCAACCCAGCGGCGTTCTGGCCGGGCCGGTAGTCTCCCAGATCGTCGGCATTTACGCCATAGATGATGTTGGGGATGCCGCGCTCGCGGCCGACTTCTTCCAGGCGCGTAAACAATTCGTCCTTGCAGTGGAAGCAGCGGTTGGCGTCGTTTTTCAGGTAATCGGGATTTTCGAATTCGCGCGTCTCGATGTATTCGTGCGAGATTCCGAACTGCCGCACGAAGGCTTCGGCATCGCGCTTGTGCGACTGCGGGATGGAAGCCGAATCCGCAGTCACGGCCAGAGCGTTCGCGCCGAGCACCTGGTGCGCAGCCCACGCCAGATAGGCGGAATCCGCCCCTCCGGAATAGGCCACCATTACCCGGTCCAGCCCGCGCAGCACGGAGAACAGCTTGGTCTGCTTGTCACCCAGGGAGGTCATAGCCCGATTATAACGAAAACACACTGGAGGGCGGCCAATCNNGGCAGAATTGCCCGCCCTCCAGCCGCTACAGAGCCTTCTCGAAGAAGTCCAACATGGCCTGCTCCATCTGCTTCCGCAGCGGACCGCCCACACCGTGCGATTTCTGCGGATACACGATCATCTGGAACTGCCTGCCCTCCCGCTCCAACGCATTGGCCATCTGCACGCTGTTCTGGAAATGCACGTTATCGTCCTCAATGTTATGCAGGATCAGCAGCCGCGCCTTGATCTCACCCGCGTTGGTCAGCGGCGAGCTGCGCTTGTAACCCTCCGGATTCTCCTCCGGCAGTCCCATGTACCGTTCCGTGTAGATCGAATCGTAATTGCGCCAATCGGTCACCGGAGCGCCGGCGATACCCGCCTTAAACGTGCCCGGCGCATTGGCCAGGGCATACAACGTCATGTACCCGCCATAGCTCCAGCCGCTGATGCCCACGCGCGTCATGTCCGCGAAGCCCAGCGTCCCCAGGTAGCGGATTCCATCGAGCTGGTCGTTCAGTTCGTGCGCCCCCGTTTCGTGATAGATCTCCGATTCCCAGGTGTGCCCGCGGCCGGCCGATCCGCGATTGTCAAGCTGCCAGATGAGGTATCCCTTCTGCGCCAGCACCTGATCGAAACCGGCGCCGCCCCACGAGTCGTGCACCGTCTGCACGCCCGGCCCGCCGTAAACCATGACAATCACCGGATACTTCTTGTCGGGCGAGAAGCCCGCCGGCTTGATCATCCGTGCGAAAAGCTGCACGCCGTCGGTGGCCTTGATCTTGACGATTTCGGCCGGCAGGACCTCGACATCCGGCGGCGTGGCCTCCTGGTACACCGCGATCTGCGAACCGTCGCTCTCGTGCAGCGTGCGCCGCGGCGGCGTGGCCAGGGTGGATGCCGTATCCATGTAATACTGCGTAGCCGGACTCATGGAGATGCTATGCGTGCCCGCGCCGCCGCTCAGCCGCTGCGGTTTCTGCTTGCCATCCAGACGCACGCGGTAAAGCTGCCGCTCCAGCGGACTCTGTTCGGTCGAAACGAAGAAGACCTCGTGCGTCTCTTCATTCACTCCCGCCACCTGGGTCACTTCCCAATCGCCCTTGGTGATCTGCGACGGGTGCTTGTCGTCCACCGCGCAAAGGTATAGGTGATGGTAGCCGTCCCGCTCGCTGCCCCACAGGAACTGCTTTCCCTTATTGAGGAAGCGGAAGTCGTCGTTCACGTTCACCCAGTACGAATCCTTCTCGGTGAGGAGCACGCGCGCGACGCCCGTGCGCACATCCGCCAGGCCCAGATCCAGACGGTTCTGGATGCGATTCAGCCGCTGGTAGGCCAGCGCGCGGCTGTCGGGCGCCCAATTGACTCGCGCCAGCAGGTGGTCGCGCGCTTCGCCGATGTCCATCCAGCGCGTGGGACCGCCCTCCACCGCCACCACTCCCAGCCGCACATCCGCATTAGGCGTGCCCGGTTGCGGAAAGCGCTCGGGCTCGGCCAGCGCGCGCCACGAGAGCAAATCCACCTGCGGGAAGACCGATTCGTGGCCGACGTCAAATTGCAAATAGGCGATCTGGCCGCTGTCGGGCGACCACCAGTGCGCCGTCGACAGGTTCAGCTCTTCCGGGTACACCCAGTCCAACTCGCCGTTCCATAGCGTGGCCGAGCCATCCGTGGTGAGCCGCGTGACCTTCTTGGAGGCCACCTCCAGGCTGTACAGATCGTGTTCGCGGCGGAAGGAGACGAAGCGCCCGTCGGGCGAGAGCTTGGGATCGCGCTCCACTTCCGGCGTGGCCGTGAGCTGCTCCCATTTGAGCGTGTCGGTATGCAGCAGAAACAGGTCGCCATCGAGGCTGATCAGCATCTCCTCCCCGGTGGAGGACCATTGGAAGCTCTGCTCGGAAACGCGCCGGTTCTGCCAGTCGACGCTTTCCTGCTTGGGCGGCTTCACCGCCTTTTCCGACAGCGGGCCGAGCGCCAGCAGTTGCTTCTTCTTCTTCGAAGCGACGTCGTACTGCGAGATGGCCTTCTCTTCGATCCAGGCGAAGCGCTTGCCGTCCGGAGCCCAGGCGATAGCCGGCATGTGCACCGGCACGGGCATGTTCTGGATGGTGACCGGCTTCTTCTCGGCGGCGAGGCCGGCAATCGCGACCAGCAATAGGGCGCAACGAATCCTTGCCATAAGACTGCATTGTACATCCGCGCTCCGTGCGCGCATCGTTTTACCGAGCCGCGACCGTCAGGGAGCGGTTTCCCCACAACGGTTGAGCACCCGCAGGCCGGCTGTGCCATGCTAAAGCAAGCTCATGGAATTCGTCAGCGGCAATATCGGATGGATAGAGGTGATCTGCGGCCCCATGTTTTCGGGCAAGAGCGAAGAGTTGATCCGCCGCCTGCGCCGCGCCATGATCGCGCGCAAGAGAGTGCAGGTGTTCAAGCCCGTCATCGACACCCGCTACGCTGTCGACGAGATCGTGTCGCACGGCGATCTGCGCATGAAGTCCGAAATTGTCAACTCCGGCAGCGAGATTCTGGACCGCGTGGATTGGCGCTCGGAAGTGATCGGGGTGGACGAGGCCAACTTTATGGGCGAAAGCCTGGTGGACGTCGCGCAGCGCCTGGCCGATAGCGGCAAGCAGGTGATCATAGCCGGGTTGGATACCGATTACCTGGGCCGCCCCTTCGTTCCCATCCCGGATCTGCTGGCGCTGGCCGAGTCCATCACCAAGACGCTGGCCATCTGCGTACGTTGCGGCAATCCGGGCAAGCACACGCAGCGCCTGCGCGGCGCCGAAGACCTGATCGTGGTGGGCGCCGCCGACATCTACGAAGCCCGCTGCCGCCGGTGCTTCGAGCCCGGCATCCCCAAGCAGACCGAGTTGGACTTCCTCAAGGGCCGCAAGGCTGGCGCGCAGTAGGCCAGGCCGGACCAGGTACAGAGCCGCGACCGTAAGGGAGTGCCACATGGTCCTCCGGGCCACCAAAGGTAAAGAAGATGCGCGGAGCAGTGGGGGGGGCGCCCTCGCCCGCGGACCGGCGCNNGTCCACCGGCCGCAGGCCGGCAGCGGTTCGCGTCCTCAACGTCTTCAACGGAGGGGTCTTTGGTCGGCAAGCCGGGCAGACCGAACTGGACTTCCACCGCTTACTGACGTGCGCGGCTCAGTACCCGCCGCCAGTCCCACCATCGCGCGCCTTGAGGCTGATTTTGACCGGCGTGTTCGCCGGAAGAACCACGTTCGCTCCGCGCCCGATGAAATTCGAGTAGATGCTGAACGCCGCGCCGGTGATGGCGATACTCGAAGCGAAGGCGCGCGGACCCACTTGCGTCAACAGTGTGCCAATCAACCCGAGGCCCACGGCCCCGGACTCGGCGCGGCCTCCGATGTCCCAATCGGGAACACCCTGGGCGTTGTAATCCTGATGAAACGACATTCCCGCAGCGGCCACCGCGATGGCTGGAAAAATGAACCGCGTCTTAGGGCTGTCGACGTGCGTGCCCCCTTCCGCGTCGAGGATCAGGTGCTCATTAAAGTCCGCCTCCACACCTGCCAGGTAGCCTTGGACGCCTTGCGCGGCGCTAGCCGGCAGCTTCATCTGGCGGAATGCGAAAAGCACCTTCCCGTTGCGGTGCAGAAAACGCGCACGTTGCGCCTCTACGATATCCCCGAAAAGACGGCTGCCTTCCGGAATCAGCAGGGTATGATCGGCCGAGAACACCGGCCGGGTCACGACCGCTTCCACTGGCGCGCCTCTGCGTGCGGTCGCGGAACTGATCGGAGTCAGCAGGCGGGCGGTAACTTCTTGACCCTCGGATTCGGCAACGGCGGGGGAAGCGGCTGCCGCCTCGACGCGAATGGGCGCCAGCCCCGTCAGAGGTTCCTGTAAGACGCTAGTGAAAAGGGTCCCTGCCGGCCAGGCTTGCCGGTGATAAGGAAGCATCTCGAACAGCCTGGATTTCAGCCGGCCCAGCTTGCCCGGCGCTTTGAAGGCGAGCATCGCCGCCCGTTCGGTTGCGAACCTGTCCCGAGCGTCTTGGACAGGGGACTTGCGCACTTCCCCCTTCTTCAGGGGTTTGGCGATACGCACGGTGTGCGCTGTTCCGCGCGAGGGTTCCGTGCCAAGAGACAGCCGCGAACCGTCGCTCAGCACCAAGGCGTCGAACTGCGCACGAACTTCCCGCGGCGGCGTCAAGTTGCCATACAGGAGCGCTTGCAGGCGCCGGCCAATTGGAACTCCGCCGATGGCAGCGATATGCCCTTCCACGACACTTCCGGCCGGAAGAACCAAGTGATCGTAAACGTAGATCGGGTCCACCAATCGTCCCTGGATAGGTTCGCCCGCACGCTTGATTGCGACGCGGCGTTCCAGCGCCACACGAAGAGGAACGCCGGACGGAACCGTCGCCCCCGGCTGAGCGCCCGGGGCGACGGCAGCTTCCTGTGCCAGCGCCGCCACGGCGATTAATAACAGAACCAGGCATCTACGCATCTAAGCATTATCGCGAAACCGGCCTGACCTGCTGTGGCGCGGCCGATCCGCGCCGAACGGCCGCGGCGCGCCGTCCCCTGCCGGAAGATTTCCGCATGGCTGTAGGACTCGATAGAATAATAACCGTGGAAGGGCACGCGCCGGCGACGTTCACCGTCACCTGCTCGGCTTCCGCGTCCGGCGTTTGGATGTCCACGTAATCGTCTCCGCTGGAGACGTTGCACGGGATCTGCGCGTCGATCTGATACAGCCCCGCGGCGTACCCCGGTACCACACCGGCAAACGGGATATTCGGCGACGCGTAGCCGTCGAAGTACACATCCAGAGCGCTCTCGTTGTAGATATTCAGCAGGTTCCATGGCTGGCCGGTGGGCGACGACGACACTCCGTCGGCGAGAGACGGCGTAACCGAACCCATACCGGTCAGGAAGAGCATGGGAATGCCCCCTGGCGCCGCCGGGTTGTTCGCACCGATGACCGTGTATCCGGCGCCTTGTTCGGCCGCGGCCGGCCCGGCGCCATTCTCTGCCAGGGCGAAGGCGCCCGGGGCGGTGTAATTCGTGTACATGTACACGAGCTTCGACGTTGGGCATTGGGAACCGGCGGGGGCCGGGACGGGGCAAGCCGGACCCTGCACCTCGAAGGCCGCATAAGCCGTGAAATCCGGCGACGCGGCGCTAGGCACCAGCATGGTAATCTGGGTCGGACTCACCGTCAGCAGAGGGGCGGCCACGCCGTTAACCAGAACCCGCGTGGTCAACAGTGTTGTGGGCAGCGGGAACGTGGATGCTTGGGCCGGCCCGGACGACAGGTTCGACCCGAACAGCGTGATCATTTCCTGCGGCGCCACCGGATTCGTGGCCGGCGCAAAACTGGCCGCATTCACGATGCCCAGCGGGTTCAGGAAGACATCCGCCGTGGGATTAGCCGGCGCGTAGTTCACCGCATGCAGGCCGGCTACGATGGAATAGAAGTTTCCCTGGCCCACAGCCAGCACCACTTGTCCATTGGCGCCCAGCCAGTATTGGTCGCCGTCCCCCGGCGTGAAGCTGCCGTTACCCTGTATGCTGGACTGCCAGCCGGAGGTCAGATCCTCGACGGAGTACCCGTTCGAGTTGAGGCGCAGGTGGCTGGTATAGCTACCCTGGCCGGTTGCATTCACAGAGCCGTAGAAGGCATCCGGCAGGCTTTGCGTCTGGCTGGTCCACACGGTGTTGTCGGCCTCCAGGCCGCCCAGATAGTAGAACCCCTGGAAGGCGGTCTGGGAAACAGTCGAGATAGCCGGCGACGCCAGAAACAGGTCGTATCCGTCGAGCGATCCGCCCACCAGCAGGTTGCCGTCCGCCGAGACAAAGAACGACTGCGTCCCGCCGATCAACTGATGGGAGGCCGCGGCGCCGAAATTGATGGTTCCCGTAGTCCCCGACAGAGAGTAAGTGACGCTGGGGATGGCCTGTGTGGTCAGGCTCGCGTCGTCTGTGGCGCTGCCCGCCGCCGATACCGCGCCGAATCCGCCGGCCCCGTCGGCTTGGAGCGGCATGTATGCCTGCCGGATTTGTCCCACGGCCGCCTGCGGGAAATTGAGATAGACGGCATTATAGGCGCCCTTCAGGCTGGCGTTGGAGACGCTGGAACCGATGGGAATGCCCACCATCAGATCGAACACCGGACTGGGGTTCTCCGTCGCACTGGCGGTGAACGCAGACGGTCCCACGGCCCCTACCCCGCCGTAGGCGATGGCGCCATTGCCCGCAAAACTGGCGATCCTCAGAAAACCGTTCGCGGCCATCGCGTAAGTGCCGCTGGAGGTTGTACTGCTGGTTCCCGTCTGCGAAGCGGAATCGGCGATCTGGCCGCTGAAGGTATAGTTTCCAGCTCCGTCGAAGGTGGCAGTTCCGGTGGCGCCGATGGCTTCTCCAATGCCGCCTGTTGCGCTCAGGTTCAGCAGCGCAACCTCGCGCACGAAATATTGTCCTTTGAGCGTCGCGTTGGCGCTGTTGTCAAAATCATAGGTTTGCCCGGCTGCGGCCGACGCCAGCCCCGCCAGCATCAGAATCCGTGCGAGCCGCCGTTTCTCGATAAGAGGCATGATGGTTTCCTGTTCTTCTATGAATTCGTCGCGCTCAGTCCGTGCCCTTCTTCTGTTCCTGCGCCGCTTTTGGCTTCAGAGACCGCCGGTAACGCGCCAGCAGTTCCGCGCGGTTCTGGCGCAGGTCCAATCCCGTCGGCGCGGCGGGATAGGGCTTGCCGCCCATCATCCCTTTCCACAGAATTCGGTTGAAATCCTCGGGCTCCACGCGGTCTGCATCCGTGAAGTCCATTCCCTTGGTGACCCGCGCCCAGTATTTCGCGTCGTGCGCCGGCTTTGGCGCCGTCAGGCCGGCCCGCTGGTGAGGCGTGATGGGCAGTTGCGTATTGTAGAGTAGCGGTGAAGGAGTGGCTGTAAAGTTCCATGGGCTCGGCGTGGTGTTGAAGATGTCGGCCATGGGATGGGCCAGCGCGTCGTTCAGGTTCATCGGCGGCAGGCCCAGCACCTCTTCCATCGTGCGCAAGAAGTCGATGGTGTTGTACGCTGTGGAAACCAGCGCGCCTTGCTTCACGTAAGCGCCCGCCACGAAGGCAATGGTGCGGTGCGAATCCACGTGGTCGCCGCCATCCTGCGCGTCGTCTTCAATCACGAAGATCAGAGTGTTGTTCGCGTACCTGCTGTTGGCGATCTTCTGAATCAGCAAGCCCACCGCATAGTCGTTGTCGGCTACCATCAGCTCCGGAGTATTCACGCCGTCAATCGCGACGTCGAAGTTTCCGGTGTGATCGTGCATGAAGCGAACCAGGGTCAACTGAGCCAGCCCCTCCGGGATTACGGGCCCGCCTACTACGGGCCTGGCCAGCCGCTCGCGGGCATCGAAGTCTCGCGCCCACTCCGAGTAACGCCAGAAATCCGGAAGCGAGTTGTCGAAACCGCGGAAGTAAGGATCGGTGTACGGGGTGAGCGCGACATTGGTGGGGTGGGCCACCGTCGTGCCGGTCGAGAACGGGTTGCGCAGCACCGGAATGGCGTTGGTGGTCGTTGAATAGAGGGTCCCGTCTATGAAGAAACCATAGTTGCGAACCGTGTGATGCGCCTGCAGTGCGGAGTTCCACAAATAGCCCGTATTCACTTCATTGTTCGGTCCATCCGGCGCAGCCACGTCGGCGGGGCCCGGCAACACATCCGGATCGCTCGAGGTGAAGGGATCGGCGGCTATGCGTCCGGCGACCGTCGGAATCGAAACGTTCACATTGCGATTCAAACCCTCGGCTTCCACTTGCAGGCCGCGGTACCCGTAGACTACCGGCCATTCCTTTTGCACCACGTCGGGGGCTTGCGCCGAATTGCTCCACAACCAGCCGTCAAAGCTGACTTCGGCGGTGCACAATAAGTTGTCGAGCGTGACGAAGTTCAGCGCCAGGTTATGCAGATTCGGCGTGACCGCCTGTCCGAACTCAGCCAGACTGGGATCGCCATTGCCGATTGGCAGGTCGCCCAGAATCTGATCGTAAGTCCTGTTTTCCTTGAGGATGAAGATCACGTGCTGGACGCCCTTCCGCACCGCCGCCATCACCTCGGCTTCGCTGGCGGTCTCGGTGCTGGAGAACCGGTCGTTGGTGGCTACCTGCCCGGTCAGCGTCCCGAGCTGCGCCGCGCCGGGCCGCGGGAAGGTCTGGAGGCCGGCCTTGGTCAACTGCGGGTTATAGGTATTCGCCGCATTACAGGTTGGCTCTCCCGGCGGCCCGTAGCCGCCATAGCACCAGGTGGGATTCGGGCCCGTCGGAGACTTCCCATTCACCACGTACACCGTGTTGCCATCGCCGCTGAAGCTCACTGAGTTTGGGTACCAACCGGTCGGAATCAGACCAACTACCTGGTCGCCGCTGTTCTTTCCGCTCAGCGCCACCACCGAAATGCAATTCAGGTTGCCATCCGTCACGTAGAGCTGCGTCTCATCCGGCGAAAGGGCGACGCTGTTGGGGTTCGCGCCCTTATATCCATTTTGCGCCAGCGCGGCAGGCTGTTCGGTCAGCGAGGCAGGCAGCAATGGCGCGATTACCGGGATGCTTTCGAGAATCGCGTTCGTGGCCGTGTCGATGACCTCAACGGTATCCGACTGGTCGTCGGCGACATACAGCAGCGACTGGGCCGCGTTCAGCGTCATCTTGTTGGGTTGGCCCTTCACCGGGATGCGGGCCGTTACCGCCGGCGTCCCGCTCAGACTCACCACGTCGATCTCGCGGTCGCGAATGCTGGATACGTACGCTGTTGCGCTCGATCCGCCGCCCTTCACCACCACCCAAAACGGATATTCGCCGCCCGGCGTGCCCGGCTGCGGGTTGCTCGCGCTCTTGCCGGGGCGCAGATCCAGTCCCGGTATGCTCGCGTTGGGTCCCGGCGCCATCGCCCAGTGGCCCAGGCCGCCGGTAAACACCGAGATCGAGTCGTTGTAGTAATTCGCCGCCACCAGGGTCTGGCCGTCGTTCGAAATAGCCACGCCGGCGGCGCAAGGATACACGCCCACCGAGTTGTTTACCGCGGTCGCGCCGTTAGGCACTATGTTCAGGCCCAGGCCCAGCTTGTTGTGGCCCAAGGCAAGCGCCGCTGTGGGCTGCGTCGGCCAGGCTCTGGTGGTGGCGTTCTGGCCAACTACAAAGATGTAGTCGGCGGCGCAGCCGCCCACGTAAAAAGCCGAGCCGGATGGATCGAAGACAATCCCGCTGTAGGTAGCCGGCATCTGTACCACTTGCCGCTGCACCGGCGTGGGCTGCGAAATGTCGTAGATGAATACGTACTCGTTGGAGTCCGGGCCATACCATGACACCCCCCCCGTTGGTGGCTGGACGGTGGTGACGCCGAAGCGGTTGTACCCGCTGGTCATAACCAGCATGGTCTTGCGATCCGGACTCACCACGCTCGAAACCGCCTGCGAGGCCAGCCAGTCTTGGGCTGGCGGGGCCAGACCGGGGTTCAGCCCTTGGAACTGCGAACCCTGGGGCGCCAGCGGCGTAATCTGTTGGCCCATATTGGGCAGTTGCTGGGGCTGGGGCTGCGCATGCGCCGGCGCTCCCGAAATGACCAATGCAAGCGTCAGGCCAACCGCTGAAAGCGGGGAAACGCGCCACACTGCACGCCCGGCCCCAGACGCATCGCTGCGAGTTCTTGGCTTGTTTTCCATCATTGTCCTCCTCCACACGGTAGCTCGTTTCGCCTGGAGTTCATCGGTAAATGAGATATTTATATATCTTTTGTTGATGACGAAAGATAATCCGCCCTGCGCCAGCGCGCCCCAGATGACCAACGCAAGCGTCACCAGCCGTCTAGGCTCCTCCGGAGCGGCCGCAAACGAGTCGATTAAAACTTTATTGTGCCGCGCACCCCAAGAAAGTCTCAATCAAAGTGGTGTAAGAGATCTGTGGCTGCTACCGTTTTCCCGCGGCTCAGAACCGCAGCGTGGCCTTCAGGCGCACCGGGTCGAGCAGCAGATCGATGGCATTCGCCGCGCCCACCACAAACAGGTCCGCATTGCGCATCGCATCGATCGCGCACCCTTCGCCGTTATCGACGGCGATCGCCAGTCCCCCGCCCTCCTTCACCGCCTTCAGCATCAGCCGGTCGTTGTTGCCGTTGCCAAACGCGGCTACGCATCGCAGGTCGAACTGACTCACGTACCCGGCCTTCTCGATATCATGCCGGCCGGTCCGCAGCTTGTACGGTATCGCGATTCCCGCCAGTTCACTCTCGGCCGTGCCGAATGAGTCGGCAGTCACAATGTGAAGATCCACCAGAGCCGCCAACTCTCGTAACTTCGTCTTAACATCCGGCTCGATCGCCCCACCGAAAGAATGCGTTCCCGTATAGTCGCTGACCGCCATGCGGATGTGGCGCTTGCCAAAACCGGGGATATCGATAAGGATTCCGGGCTTATCCATAGGTTAGAATGACATTACCATGAAACTCGCATTCATCGGCGCTGGAAACATGGGTTCGCCCATGGCACGCAACCTGCTGCGCGCCGGCCATCAAGTCACTGTGTACAATCGCACGCGCGCGCACGCCGAGCCGCTGCGGGAGGACGGCGCGGCGCTGGCGGACTCCCCGTCGGATGCCGCGCGCGGCGTGGACGCCATCGTCACCATGCTGGCCGAAGACCAGGCCGTGGAGCAGGCGGTCGAGAGTTTCGTCGAGACCCTCGCTCGCGGCGCGATCCACATCGGCATGAGCACCATCGGCGTAGCGTGCTCCAAGCGCCTCGCCGAACGGCACGCCGCGCGCGGGCAGGCCTATGTGGCGGCGCCGGTCTTCGGACGGCCCGTGGCGGCTGCCGCAGCCAAGCTCTGGATTGTGGCCGCCGGTCCGCCGGAAGCCATCGAGCGCTGCCAGCCTGTGTTCGACGCGCTGGGGCGCGGCACTTCGGTGGTCGGCGCCGATCCGTGGCTGGCCAATGCGGTCAAGCTCTCCGGCAATTTTCTGATCGCCGCCGCGCTCGAATCGATGGGCGAAGCCTTCGCGCTGGTGCGCAAGTCCGGTGTGGATGCCGGACAATTCCTGGAGATTATCAATACCGCGCTGTTCAATTCGCCGCTGTACGCCGGTTACGGCGGCGCAGTCGCCAAGGAGCAGTTCGAGCCGGCGGGCTTCAAACTGCGGTTGGGCTTCAAGGACCTGCGCCTGGTGCAGGAAGCCGCCGAATCGGCCGCCGTGCCCATGCCGCTCGCCGGCGTGCTGCGCGACCGCTTCCTGGCCGCCATGGCCCGCGGCGAAGGCGATCTCGATTGGGCCGCCATTGCGCGCATCGCCGCCGTTCAAGCCGGATTGTGAAGGAATTGATGTGGGGCAGGCCCTCGGCCTGCGCGGGTCCCCCGGACCCGCCGGCGAGCGCAGCTCGCCTGCCTCCGGCATCCGCAGCGAGCCGGCACCGCCCCCGCCAACGACCCGGCCACTTTCCGCAATCGATCGCAGCCGGTCAACTGGACGCCCTTGCCGCTCGCCCCGATGAACGCGGAGGGCATCGGCTGAAATTCGGGGGATTTGCCTCGCCGGGCGCCAGCGCGGATGCCTACGCACCGGCGATTATCAAACATCTCGTGGGCAAGGGGATCCGCTGGACGTACTGGTACTTCGACCCGGAATGGCGACCGTCGCTAATTAAATTAATAACTGGGAATTTTATGTAATTCTTGATACCAGATTGCCCGCTTTTGTGTTAGTTTGAAAAGCACTAGCGTCGCTTAGTCAAAAACGGCAGCGCGCAAAGACCAGATTGAAGGGGAAGGGTGATGCAACGAGACATTTGGATACTAGGCAAGCGGGCCTGCGCCGTTCTTGCGTTGTGCGGAGCAACGGCGATCGCCTTGCCGGCACAGACTTTCACGGTCCTCTATGACTTCTGTTCCCAAGTTGGATGCATGGACGGCAGGCATCCCTTTCCGGCCTTGATGCAGGGACCTGACGGGAACATATACGGAGGTAACTGTGCGGGTGGGCTCTATCGGAATGGCACCATCTACAAGCTGACTCCGGGCGGCCAAATGACCACCCTGTACAACTTCTGCTCCCAGACGGGATGCGCGGACGGCGCATATCCATACGGATCCTTTGTCGTGGGCATTGACGGAAATATCTATGGGGCCACCTGGTTCGGGGGGAGCACCGGCTACGGCACACTGTTCAAGATGACTACCGGCGGCCAATTGACGAGGTTGTACACTTTCTGCCCCCAGGCCGGATGCCCGGATGGTGAATATCCTTGGGGTTACCTCATCACGGATAACCAGGGGAACATCTACGGAACAGCTTCGGCCGGCGGGCCGCATAGCTCCGCTGGCACGGTCTTCCGGCTCGCCCCAAACGGCGCACTGCAGGTGCTCCATAGCTTCTGCGCCCTTCGTGGGTGCACGGACGGCCGGGTGCCGAATGGGGGCTTGATCCTGGAACCCGGCGGGACACTTTACGGAAGTACCCAGTCGGGAGGGGCCAACAACAAAGGCACTGTTTTCAGCCTTACGGCGCATGGAGGCCTGACAACTTTGTATAACTTCTGCTCCCAGAGCGGCTGTGCCGACGGTGCTGTCCCTAACTCCCTCGTGCTGGGCACCGACGGCAACTTCTATGGGGTGGCCTCACAGGGCGGAGCCATGAATCGCGGCACCTTTTTCAAGATGACTCCGGCCGGCCAGTTGGTCACCCTTTACAGCTTCTGCTCCCAGCCAGGCTGCGCCGACGGCTCGGCTCCTTGGTCGCTGATCCAAGCCACCGATGGAAATTTCTACGGGATTGCCGTGGGGGCCACCGGGCCGGACAGCGGCACCATCTTTGAGATAACTCCGAGTGGCTCGCTTACCGTGTTGCATACGTTCTGTAACAGCGGCGGCGCCTGCACCGACGGCTGGTTGCCTTCGAATACGGGACTGTTCCAGCACACCAATGGGGCCTTTTACGGAACAGTCTCAAAGGGCGGAAATCTTACCAATGCCGGGACGGCCTTCAGCCTTTCAACGGGCCTCGCCCCGTTCGTGATGACGGTGCCCGTTACGGGCAACGCGGGAACCGCCGTCCAGATCCTGGGCACCAACCTTACCGGCGCGACCAGCGTGAGTTTCAACGGGAAAGCGGCTGCGTTCACCGTAGTTTCGAGTTCCGAAATCACCGCCACTGTGCCGGCCGGGGCGACCACCGGACCGGTCCGGGTGGTCACTCCGGGCGGCACTTTGTCGAGTAATGTTTCCTTCACGGTGCTGAAATGATGCCGGCGAAATCGGGAGGTTTTGCGATGCAAGAAAATCGGTTGCGGGGCAGGATGGTGTATGCTCTCTTTGTTCTAGGTTTGGCAACGGCGAATGCCCTGCCTGCGCAGGTGCTCACGACCCTGTACAGCTTCTGCACCGCGAGCGGCGGGAATTGCCCGGACGGCGAAAACCTTTACGCTGGGCTGGTCCAGGGCCTCGATGGAAGTCTGTACGGGACCACTTACCAGGGCGGAACTTACGGCGGCGGCACAGTTTTCAAGATCGGCGCCAGCGGCAGCCTGACAACGCTCTACAACTTCTGTGCGGCCTCCGGGTGTGCGGATGGCCAGTCTCCTTTCGCGGGGCTGACGCTGGCTACCGGCGGGAACTTCCTCGGGACTACCCAGGGGGGCGGGACCAACAGTTATGGGACGGTCTTCAGCATCACGCCGGCTGGCGTGCTGACAACGTTGTACAACTTCTGCTCCCAAACCAGGTGCGCGGATGGCGGGTACCCTTATGGCGGGCTCTTCCAGGCCGCCAACGGAGTGTTTTACGGTACGACATTCATAGGCGGGCACATCAACGGCCAATCGCCGGAAGGCACGGTGTTCAAGATCACCTCTAGCGGCACCCTGGCTACGGTGTACCAATTCTGCCACGGGTTCGGCACTTGCACGGACGGCTCCGCCCCGTTGGGCGGGGTCATCCAGGCTACCGACGGGAACTTTTATGGGACCACCTTTACGGGCGGCGCGAAAGAGGGCTGGCCCCAGGGTCTGGGGGACGTCGGCACGGTCTTCAAGCTCACGCCGGGCGGCGCGCTGACCACGCTGTTCAGCTTCGACGCGTTCCCCTCCGGGTGCTGGCCTCGGGCCGGACTGTTGCAGGGGAGCGACGGGAACTTGTACGGGACCACCAATCAACGCGGGTCTACCGGCAACTATGGCACCATCTACAAGATTTCCACGAGCGGAAGCCTGACGACGCTGTATAGCTTCTGTGCCGTGAGCGGGTGCGCGGACGGCTCCACTCCCGAGGGGCCACTGATCCAGGCCACCGATGGGAACTATTACGGGACGACGCATTACGGCGGGGCTAACAATGGCGGCACGGTCTACCGGATCACTCCGTGGGGCACGCTGACAACGCTGTATAGCTTCTGCGCCCAAGCCGGGTGCGCCGACGGGCAATACCCTTACGCGGGACTCTTCCAAGCGACCGACGGGAATCTGTACGGGACCACCTACCAGGGCGGGGCCGCCGGCAAGGGCACAGTCTTCAGTCTGTCCGTGGGGCGGGCGCCGTTTGTCAAGATGCTGCCAGCATCGGCAGCGGCGGGAACTGCGGTCAAGATCCTGGGCACGAACCTGACTGGCGCGACCAGAGTCAGCTTCAACGGCACGCCCGCGGTGTTCAAGGTGGTTTCAGATTCCTTGATTGCCACCACCGTGCCCAAGGGAACGGCCAGCCCAACGGTGCATGTGGTGACGCCCGGCCGGACGCTCGTGAGCGTGCGGTAGTAGTATTACACCTGCTCAGAATTCGTGGGGCAGGCCCTCGGCCTGCGGCGGCNNCGCCTTTCAGGCGGCCTGCAGCACCGCCAGCGATTCCTGCCGCGCATGCAAATTGACCCACTACCCGGTATTCAATAACTTACAGCCGGCCAAACTGCCGCACCTTGTTCCAATTGTTCCAGTTGAGGCCGTCCGCCCTCGTTGCTCGGAGCATGATTCCTCACATGGGCAGAGTTCCTTAAGCGCCATTTGGCCTAGCCTTCCTACCAGTCGCAATAACGGGATCAATGCCTCCCGCCCGCAAGCTCGCAGAATGTTGCAGATCCCGATGAAATAGGTTATACGTGCTTTGTGCCCTTCACGCTAATCGAGTTGAAGCAAATCATCAACTCAGGCGACTTCGACAAATTCGTCGGTGAAGTCGAAGGTCAATTGTTTGATGCAAAGGGACAGCCGTACCGGTTTGAGGACGGCGCCGATGTGAAGCGAGAGTTCGCGAAGGACGTAGCTGCATTCGCGAATACCCGTGGGGGCAGTATCCTCGTTGGCATGCACACGACAACGGGTCCGCTCCACATCGGAGAAGAAGTCGATGAGATCCGGCCCATACCAGGAACTCTCTTCGATCCTGACCAGTACCGCAAAATTCTCGCCGAGTGGATCTATCCGCAACCGGCAGGTGTCGAGATCATGTGGACACCATTCGGGCCAGATGCTACCAAGGGAGTTGGCGCAATATTCATACCGCTTCAGGAGGATCGGGCGAAACCGTTTCTAATAAAGCGCGTGATTGGTGAAAACAAGAAGAGTAGCGAGTTGCTGATCGGCTACGTGGAGCGTCGAATTGATGGAACCGAAGTTCGGACTATTGCGGAACTTCATCACGCGCTAAAAACCGGCTTTAATCTTGAACGGGAACTCCTGGGGCGAATTGCGAATCTGGAATCGCTGATTGAACAGCACTTCTCTGCAAAAGCAGTAGCGGAATCACTAGAACAGCGGGAGCAGACGCTGACAAAGCGCATTGCCCGCCTAATTGACGAGGCGAAGGGTTGATCGGAATGAAGAACCGACGAAGCGTCATTCTTAGCGCGATGCCGACTGAACACGGTGAACTGAGGACGATTTTCTCCGATAAGCCGGACAGCATTAGACGTCAACTGGAGGACCCCCCAAGGCTCCGACCAAATGGATGGGACCTGCGCACAGGATCTCAGGCGAAATTTATACGCGGTGAACTGATCCGAGTGGAAGGATACAGGTTCACTATTGATCTCTACCGCGATGGCACTCTCATTTTCGTCGGGGGAATCAACCGAGAGTTCCTAGCATGGTCCGACAAAACCGACGCACGATTGCATCCACTGGCATTCGCCGAAGTAGTAACCAATTTTGCTCGGTTCTATCAACTCGTTTTGAACGACCTTCGGACCGCTCCAGCCCGCTTAGAATTCCAAATGGATCTCAGGAACATGTGGCTCGGTAACGAGAAAACGCGCTTGCCCGCCGGCCCAGTGACTAATCCATGGTGGGAGGTGATGGCCGGACCACCGATGGAGGCGCCTGCGGACACCTGGAGCTACAAGTATCTCGTTCCATCAGAATCTTACAACCCTGACCGCGTAGCCTTTCAATTGATACACGAGTTGTACATATGGTTTGGTCATTCCGAAGAGTCCATCCCGTACAAGAAAGAAACGGAAGCCGGCATCGTCAGTGATGCCGACGCCATCGCCACCGTTCACTGAGCGCCGAAATGTGGATCACTACGGTTCGCGCCGTTGTCGCCGGATTACGCCCCACAAGTCGGCTAGCATCCGGGCATCCATGGATCAGGCGCGAGCGGCAATCCCTCCCGTGACACGCCGGTCGCCTCCCAACCCAACTGCGCCCGACGGGCTTCTCCGCAGATCGCCAACATGGTTCCGGACCTCAGACGGAGCGCTTGATGTTCCTGCCGGAATTGGCTGGTCGCCCTTAAAGCTATAATTGAAACATGTCCCCCGATCGCAACCGCCTTCAATCGCTCGTGGATGCCCTTCCGGACAGCGAGGTTCAGGTGGCCATTTCTTTTCTAGCGGAACTGGGTGAGCAGGAAATCCTCGATGCCGAGACTGCGGCCAAGCTGGATCTTGCCCGCGCGGAACCGGGCGACGATGTCCCCTTGGACGAAGTCCGGCGCCGGCTCGGGCTGTGATCCGCCGCGTCGTTTTTCTCGCCTGCAGCGGTGCGCGATTTAGCGCGCCTCGATCGCGTCGTCCAGGCATGGATCGATGCGGCCCTGGTACGTTTCGCCGCGACGGCCACGGCGATGTGAAGTCCCTCAAAGACCGTCCCGGTGAACTGCGCCCGCGCGTCGGCAAGTGGCGTGTCTTTTTCTGCCTCGAGCCACCTGATTTCATCCGCGTCCTCGGCATTGACAACCGGGGTGAAGCTTACTGACCAGCCACAACGGGTTTGACTCACCGGATAGTCCGCGAAAAGTCAGGCGAAAAAGGGGCACGCCTCTCAACCGCCTTGAATCATAATCCCGACGGTAACCCGCCGAATCATGACACTGCCCGCGAAACACGCAAACCAACAATTGGACTGGAGTCAACCCTGCCGCCGCAACCCCACATAACGCATTGACCAATCGCCCGCCGCCCCGCGTACCGGTCCCTTACCCCCCACTCAATCTGAATCCAAACCGCCTATGCGCAAAACACAGCCTCATATCGCCCGCCCGGCAAACCGGTCGCACATCTGCGAAAAATCCCCCGCGCCCTATTTTCCCTGCCTTTTCAATCACATGCAAGCCTCACCCCGCCCCAGCCAACCCAGTTCCCATCCTCCCCGATGCTAACCTGAACTCAGAAGAACCTACGCGGCCTCGTCGCGTCGCCCCCGCGTCGCCGTGTCACCGCGTCGCCCCCTCCGCCGCCCAATTGGTTTCGACTGTCCGAAAAGGTAACTCCATGGCAACAAAGAAACAAATCGCGGCAAATCGCCGCAACGCACAGAAGTGTACGGGTCCAACAAGCCCGCAAGGCAAGGCCACGGCCTCCATGAACAACCTGCGCCACGGCCTGCGCGCCCGCACCATCATCCTGCCCGGCGAAAAACAAGAGGATTTTGACGAAATCCACGCCGGCCTCCAGGACCAATACCAGCCTCAGAACCCGGCCGAGCAGCACCTCGTCGACCAGGCGGCCATCGCGCAATGGAAGCTGGCCCGCGCGGAAGCTTACGAAGCCCGTTCCTTCGCTAAGGACTCCTCTATCGAAGCCTGCCAAAAGGTGTTCAGCCAGATGACCCTGGTCACAGGCCGCCTGGAGCGCGCCTTCTTCAAGGCCTATAAGGAGTTGGAGCGCATCAAAGCCGCCCGCCAGAAACAACAACCGCAGCCACCGGACCAATCCAAGGAAGAGCGGGAATCGGACAAGCACCCTGCCATCAACCTTTACTGGATTAACCCCGAGACCGGCGAGAGGACCCTCGCCGCCCAGACGCCAAAAGCCATAGAGATCACCGAAAGGCTACAGCGCAACGACCCACCCAGCTAACGGCAGCCGGATCGCAACGGCGCCACGCGCCGGCCTCACCGCGTCCGGATATAATCAGACTTCACAATCTTTTTGGAGGAACACCATGCCCGCAGACGCTCTGGAACAGAAGGTCTGGAAGGCCCTCGATGGCTTCCGCATCGAATTGCCTTCCTGGGGTTTTGCCAATACCGGAACCCGTTTTGGCAAGTTCCAACAAGCCGCCGCCGCCACCACCACCGCCGAAAAGCTGAGCGACGCCGGCCAGGTGCATCGCTTCACGGGATGCTGCCCGACCGTGGCCGTACACGTCCTTTGGGACTTTCCGGACGGCAAGTTCAGCGTGCCCGAAGTCATGCTCATGGCCGAGCGCCATGGCGTCAAGATCGGCGCCATCAACCCCAATGTCTTCCAGGACCAGATCTACAAACATGGTTCGCTGGGCAACCCCGACCCGGCCGTCCGCCGCGCCGCCCTGCAGCACATTCTGGACTGCATCGAAATCGCCAGCGCCACCGGCAGCCGCGACATTTCGCTGTGGTTCGCGGATGGCTCCAGCTATCCGGGCACGGCCAATATCCGCCATCGCCGCCGCTGGTTCGAAGAAGGCTTGGTCGAAGCGCACCGCAATCTGGAGCCGAACCAGCGCCTGCTGGTCGAGTACAAGCCCTTCGAGCCGGCCTTCTATCACACCGACATCGCGGACTGGGGCATGTCGCTGCTGATGGCGCGCAACGCCGGCCCGCAGGCCAAGGTGCTGGTGGATACCGGGCATCATTACCAGGCGCAGAACATCGAGCAGATTGTGGCGTGGCTGCTTTCGGAAAACATGCTGGGCGGCTTCCATTTCAACGACCGCCGCTACGCCGACGACGATCTCACGCTGGGATCCATCGATCCCTACCAGGTCTTCCGCATCTTCCACGAAATCGCGTTGTTCGAATGGGAGACCGGCCGGCGCGCTGAGATCGCCTACATGGTCGATCAGAGCCACAACCTGAAAGACAAGATCGAAGAGACCATCCAGACCGCGGTCACCGCGCAGGAACTTTACGCCAAGGCCGCGCTGGTGGATCACGCCGCGCTGGCGCGCCATCAGGGCAAGTCCGCGCTGGTGGATGCCGAAGAATGCTTGAAGGATGCTTTCGCCACGGACGTGCGCCCGGCCATCCGCGAATGGCGCAAAGCCAACGGCATCCCCGCCGAACCGCTGAAAGCCTTCCGCGAAAGCGGCTACCAGGAGCGCGCCGCAAGGGAACGGGGCGCGAAGAACGCCGCTGCGGTGACCAGCTATGCATAAACCGAGTGGGGCAGGCTCTCAGCCTGCGGCGGCCTCTCAGGCCGCCCGCATCTCAGCGCTTCTGTTTCTGATTCCCCTTGTCCTGATCGCAGCCAACCCAAAGTTGCAGACGCATGCCTGGAGCGCCCACTGGATCTCGGTTCCCGACACGTCGCCCTATGATTACGGCGTCTATCACTTCCGCCGCACATTCGATCTGCCCGCCCAGCCATCGTCTTTCCTCATTCACGTGACCGCCGACAATCGCTACAAGCTATACGTCAATGGCGAATTCGTCAGCCTGGGTCCGGCGCGCGGCGACCTGCACAACTGGCGCTATGAATCGGTGGATATCGCCCGTCATCTGAAGACCGGCAAGAACGTGCTGGCCGCGGTTGTCTGGAATTTCGGCGAGCTTGCGCCCGAGGCCCAGACCACCAATCGGACCGGCCTTCTGGTCGAGGGCGACGGCGAGGCCGAGCACATCGTGGATACCGGCAAGCTCTGGAAAGGCGTGCGCGACGCGGCCTACTCGCCCGTGCCACGCGAGCGTGAAATGTTGCGGTTCTACTACGTAACCGGCCCCGGCGACCAACTGGATGCGAGGCTCTATCCATGGGGCTGGGAACAGCCCGCTTTCGACGACTCCGCCTGGCCGGCCGCCGCGGTTGCCAGCCCCGGCGCACCGCGCGATGCGCAGGATGGTCCCAACCGATGGATGCTGGTGCCGCGCTCCATCCCGCCGATGGAATTGACGCCGCAACCCATCACGAAGCTGCGGTCAGGCGGGCCCGCCCATGAAATCCCGCCGCACACCAAGGCCACCCTGCTGTTCGATCAGACCTATCTGACCACCGGTTATCCGCAACTGACCGTGAGCGGCGGCAAGGACGCCAGGATCGAAGTGGGTTATGCGGAGTCGCTGTGGCTCCCCGGCTTCCGCGATAAGGGCAGCCGCAACGAAATCGAAGGCAAGCAATTCATCGGCGGGCACGATACCTTCATCGCCGATGGCGGCCCGCGGCGACGCTTTGAAACGCTCTGGTGGCGCACCTGGCGCTATCTGCGGGTCTCGATAGAAACGCAGGAGCAGGCGCTCACCATCGACGATCTCCACGGCCTCTACACCGGCTACCCTTTCGAGCGCAAAGCACGCTTCGACGCGGGTTCCGCCGAGATTCAGAAGATCCTCGACACCGGCTGGCGCACCGCCCGCCTGTGCGCTCACGAAACCTACATGGATTGCCCCTACTACGAGCAATTGCAGTATGCCGGCGACACGCGCGTGCAGGCGCTGGTCTCGCTGTATATGACCGGCGACGGCCGCCTCATGCGCAACGCCATCGAGCTGCTGGATTCCTCGCGCAGCGCGGAAGGCGCAACTTACAGCCGCGCGCCTTCCCGCCTGCAGCAATACATCCCGCCGTTTTCGCTCTGGTGGGTCGGCATGTTGCACGATTACTGGATGTACCAGGATGACCCCGCGTTTGTCGCACGCATGCTTCCAGGTGTGCGCGCCGTGCTTTGGTTCTTCGCCGCACGCCAGCAGGCCAACGGCTCGCTGGGCCACATTCCCTGGTGGAACTTTGTGGATTGGACCAAGGAGTGGGAAGGTGGTGTCCCGCCCGCGCTCAACGGCGGCAATTCGGCGCCGATCGATCTGCAGTTGACGCTGGCATATCAATGGGCCGCGGAGATGGAAGCCGCCTTGGGCAACCAAGCGCTGGCTACAGAGGATCGCCAGGCCGCCGCGCGTCTCAGCGAATCCGCGCGCCAGCTCTATTGGGATGGCAGCCGCCACCTGTTCGCCGACACTCCAGAAAAACATGAATTTTCACAACAAGCCAATGCGCTGGCGGTGCTGGCCGGGGTGAGCCAGGGTGCCGAAGCCCGCGACCTGATCGAGCGCGCCGCCAGCGACCAGAGCCTGGTACAGTGCTCCATTTACTTCCGCCACTACTTGCACTCCGCCATGAACAAAGTGGGCGTGGGCGATCGCTACCTCGACATGCTGGGCACTTGGCGCACCATGCTCGACCGCGGCCTGACCACTTGGGCGGAGACAGCCGACCCCACGCGCTCGGATTGCCACGCCTGGGGAGCCAGCCCCAATTACGAACTCTTCCGCACCGTGCTGGGCATCGATTCCGCGGCGCCCGGCTTTGCGCGCGTCGTGATCCGGCCATTCTTAGGCAAGCTGACCCACGTCTCCGGTGCGATCCCGCATCCCAAGGGCGAAATTGCCGTGACTCTGGCGCTCGATAACGGTAAACTGGAAGCCGGCGTAACGCTGCCCGCCGGCGTGACAGGCCGGTTTGAATGGCACGGCCAGACTCGGGATCTCCATCCCGGAGAGAATCGGTTGACGCTATGAACCTGATCGTAGGAGCCACAGGCCTGGTGGGCGGCGAGATCTGCCGCCGGCTGGCCGCCGATCGCAAACCGGTCCGCGCCCTGGTGCGGCCGGCCGGGGATGCGTCCCGCATCGACGAACTGCGCGCCGCCGGCGCCGAACTGGCTACGGGCGACCTGAAAGACCCGGCGTCGATCCAGGCCGCTTGCGCGGGAGCGACGGCAGTCCTGTCGACGGCGTCCTCCGTGCTCTCGCGCCAACCTGGCGACACCATCGACGGCGTGGACCGCATCGGCCAGTTGCAACTGATCGAGGCGGCGGCCTCCGCAGGCGTAAAACATTTCGTGTATATTTCGTTTTCGCCGATGGCGGAGGATTTCGCCCTCCAGCGCGCCAAGCGCGAAGTGGAACAGGCGCTGATCGCGAGCGGCATGGCGTACACCATTCTGCGTCCCACGTTCTTCATGGAGATTTGGCTCAGCCCGGCGCTGGGCTTCGACGTGGCCGCGCGGCGCGCCCGCATCTACGGAACGGGCGAGAATCCCATCAGTTGGATCTCGTTCCCCAACGTCGCCGAGTTTGCCGTGCGGTCGCTCGACACCCCGGCCGCGCACAACGCCACCTTCACGCTGGGCGGCCCGGAGGCGATTTCTCCAGTCCAAGTCGTGCGCATCTTCGAAGAACTAGGCGGCGCGCCATTCACCGTCGAATACGTGCTGGAGTCAGTTTTGCGCGCCGGCAAGGCGTCCGCGCGCAGGGCGCTGGATGAAGCCTTCGCGGCCCTCTCGCTGGCCTACGCGCACGGCGATGCGATCGACATGGGCGCCACTTTGGAAGCCATGCCGGTGCGGTTGGTCGGCGTGCGCGAGTATGCCAAGTGGTTGTTGAACGAGGGTGGCACAGGCTTCAGCCTGTGAGGGCCTTTTTCAGCTTCCTGCTAGAAGCGCGGTAGACTGCGCAGCAACGCGCCAGCGTCGCCCTTTGCGAGCCGCACTGAGTGTATCGGATTCCAGTTGGCGTCCAGCGCGCCGATGTAGGTGGCGTCGGCGCCATCCGCGGCCATCAGAATAATGATGCACCCGCGGTCGGGATACCATAGCGCGCGGTAGCTCGTGCCGCCGGCGGGACCCAGCCAATGATCGCGGCCGGGCGCGCCCAGTTTGTGCACCACGGCATGGTAATCGTCCTGGGCGGTTAGAGACAGAACGATCCTGTCCTTGGCCATGTAAGCGATGCGAGGGCGCACCACGCTGTCGCGGTAGAAGTTCACCACCACGAACGCCGCAACAATGCCCAGCACCAATGCGCCGCCGACCATGCGGAGTACGTGCGACTCGGCGCTGGACTCCAGGCGAATACCTACCACTGGCGCAGGCCCTGCCCGTTGCACCGGCGATGGGGGCCCCGCAGGCGCGCCCACCGCGATGGGCATCTCGATCACCCGGCGGCGGTGCGGCCACACCGCGCCCTCCTTGTATTCGAGTTCCTTCAGCAGGCCCACGATCACGACCGGGTCTTCGATGCGCGAGATCTCGCCCAAAAACCGGCGCGGAATCCAGATCTCCTGGCCGGTGCGCGCGTTGACCACCAGCGCATCGGTCCAGGTGGCTTTGCGATACTGCCACTGGTTGTGCTCGATATTCAGAATGGGCGGGTAGAAGGAGAACGGCTGGTTCCGTAGCGCTTCGAGAGGAGGCGGAATTACGGGTGACGACATGAGCCGAATACTATCGTAGCATCGGCGTTTTGGTGTATTCTATAGAAGGGACCGCGGACCGGCTTTCCGATCCGCGGGTTTAGCCGTTATTTCGGCTACTTCCGCTTAATGCGGATGGTAACCGTAATCGCCACAGCTAGGGCGAATCGTAACGGTCAGCGTGATAATAATCATGCGCTGCCTTCCTTTCCGCCCAAACGCAGATTGGCCGGCCCGGTGCTAGCCGTGCCGGCCGGCATTTGGGACGCCAAAAAACGCCCCGGCCTCCACATTCAGCGGAAATTCCAGGCGAAAGTCTCTGCTACGCACGGCGCGGCCTTGGAGCTGATGTCCCTTGTGGGGCGGGCAATTTTGCCCGCAGCCGCCTTTTAGGCGGCTCGCCCGGAGCTACCCGGGCCGGCCGGCGTTTGGGACGCCGTTTCAGTCACTCAATTCCGAAATCCCTTAACCGGCTGAAAACAATCGCCAGGTCCGTTCTATCCCTCCGGCCGCAAGAAAACCACGTGCTACCATGATGTCGGGTGAAGACCCATCGACACCGCGTAAGACTCTCTTCCCCGCGTTATTTGAAAACCGAATATTAAGATTAAGTCTCCCGCAGCGGCTCCTTTCACCGGATACGTGCTATTACTCTGGGTTGCGCCGAACCGCGGCGCAGCCCAGCGTCACACCAGGCCGAGCAGCGCGTTGATCACGATGGCCGCCATGCCCACCGGGATCATGACTTTCCATCCGACGTTCATGAGTTGGTCGTAGCGGAAGCGCGGGAAGGTGCCGCGGAACCAGATCATCAGATAGACGATCGCCGACACCTTGAAGACGAACCAGAAGATACCGCTGGCTGCGGCGTTGAAAGCCGGTATCATGTAGACGGCGCCGATCAGCACCAGCAGCAGCGCCACGGCGACCAGCACTTTCTGCTGCAGAGGATCCTTCATCTTCCGCACCAGAGTCAGGCTGCTCAGGCCGGAGCCGGCGAACACCAGTAGCGGCACGATATAATTGAGCGCCGCCAGCCAGGAAACGCTGGGAAAGGGGCGCAGCCATCCACCCCAGAACAACGTCACGGCCACCGAAGAGATCACCAGGATGTTAGTGTACTCGGCCAGAAAATAGAGCGACCAGCGGAAGCCGCTGTACTCCGTGTGGAAACCACCCACTAACTCGGACTCCGCTTCGGGTAAGTCGAACGGCGCGCGGTTAGTCTCCGCTGTCCCGGCGATTATATACACGACAAACGGAACGATCATGAAGCCGTAATTGGAGAAGATGAACCAGATGCCGCGGGCCTGCTGCGCCTGAATGATTCCCTGCATGCTCAACGTGCCGGCCACCATCACGCCGGAGAGCAGCGCGAACGACAGCGCCACTTCGTAACTGACAAGCTGCGCGGCGCTGCGCAGCGCGCCGAGCAGCGGATAGTGACTGTTGGAAGCCCAGCCGCCCAAGATGATCCCCAGAATGCCGACGGCGGACATAGCCGATATCACCAGCAGGCCCACATTCACGTCCGCCAGATACAGGTACTTACTAAATGGAATCACTGCAAACGCGGTCAGCCCGGTGAAAGTCGATATCACAGGCGCCAGCCAGAATATGGCTTTATCGGCTTCCGTCGGAATGATATCTTCCTTGATCAGCAGTTTCAAGGCGTCGGCGATGGGCTGCAAAAGCCCATGCGGGCCAGTCCGCATGGGGCCCAGCCGCACCTGAAAATCCGCCAGCACTTTGCGCTCGACGAGCGTGAGGTACGCGACCACCAGCAAGACCACGCCAATAGTCACCAGCGTAGCTAGAATCGGCCCGATTATCGGATGGTGGATGATTGCGTCCATATGTTCCTAATGCAGCAATGAAGTGCCCGCCAGCCGCAGGAAAGGCTCAGGATAGAGGCCGATGCCCAGTGTAAGAATGCCTGTGATGGCCAGCGCCACGCGCAATCCGAAGCTGGTGGAAAGCGGCGCCTGCTCGGTGAGATCCCGTGTGAACATGCTGCGCACGATGCGGAAGTAATAGTAAATCGCCACGGCGACATAGAGTGTGCCAATCACCGCCAGCGTGTAATGGTGAGTCTCGATCAGCGATAGAAAGATGTAATACTTGCCAAGGAAGCCGGCCGTCGGCGGGATTCCGGCCAGCGACAGCAGGAAGAGCAACATGAGCAGCGCATAGCCCGGACTCTTCTGCATCAGACCCGCGATATCGTCCATATCTTCGCCGATAATTCCTTTGCGGCGCAACGCCACTAGCACCAGGAACGCGCCCAGGTTCATGAACGTGTAGACCATCACATAGACCGCGATACCCTTGATGCCCGTGGCATTCCCCGCAATCAGACCGAGCAGCATGTAACCGGCGTGTGAGATGGAACTGTAAGCCAGCAGCCGCTTGATGTTGCTCTGATTAATAGCGGCCAGGTTGCCAACCGTCATGGTGGCGACGGCGATAAAACTCAGGATGGGCTCCCAGGCATCTCTCGCGGAGGCCAGCGGACCGAGGAACATGCGCAACAGGAACGCGATGGATGCGGCTTTGGAGGCCACCGAAAGATAGGCCGTGACGGTAGTCGGCGCGCCTTCGTAAGCGTCCGGGGCCCACATGTGAAACGGGACGGCCGAGATCTTGAACAGCAGGCCGACCGAGGTGGTGGCCAGGGCTAGTAAGACGAGCGGATCGAACGGCCCGCGCGCTTCCATAGCGGCGGCGATGTCCGCCAGCTTGGTCGATCCGGAGATGCCGTACATCACCGAGAAGCCGTAAGCCAGGAAGCCGCTCGAAAATGCGCCCAGCAGCAGATACTTCATGGCTGCTTCGTTGGAGCGCTTGCTGGTGCGCAAGAAGCCCACCATCACATAGAACGAGAGCGCCATCAATTCCAGGCCGATGAAGAGAGTGACTAAGTCCGTGCCTGAGGCCAGGAAGAACATGCCGCATTGGGCGAACATCATCAGCGAGTAATACTCGGCGTGGTGTTCACCCTCGATTTCGAGATACTTGTACGAGACAATCGCGACAAGCACTGTCGCGGCGATGAAAATCCAATTGAAGAAGATGGAGAAGCCATCCATGATGAGCGAGCCGTGGAAAGCTTCGCGCACGCCGTTGGCCAGGTCCGCCTGCTGGTTCCACAGGCCGTACCCGGCGAACCCTTCGCCAAGAATCAGGAAGAACAGCAGGTACTTGCGCTGCCGCGGATCGGGAAACACCACGAAATCAAACAGCAGGATGGCGCATCCGAACAAGGCCAGCATGACCGCCGGGACGAGGACAAAGTGGTCGGCGCTGGTGTAGAACTGGTTCATTGGCCATTCACCCCCGGGACCGGCCGCGTGGCGGCCTGCGCGCCGCCCTGATAGTATCCCGGCCTTACACGTTCCACTATCTGCTGCACGGGCTTCTCCAGGATGTCGAAGTACGGCTTAGGATAAACGCCGATCCAGATAGACCATGCGATCAGCGGCAGAAACACGACGATCTCGCGCAGGGAGAGATCGGGCAGATGCAGGTTCTTTGCGTTGGTGATCTGGCCCAGCATGGTGCGCTGGTAAAGCCACAGCAGGTACGCCGCGCCAAAGATTACGCCGGTGACCGCGAAGGCCGCCCACGCGCGATTGGCCTCAAACGCGCCTTGCAGAATGGTAAATTCGCCCACGAATCCGTTCAGCAGCGGCAACCCGGCGGAACTGAACATGGCAATGGCAAAGATCACCGCATACTTTGGCATCACATGCGCCAGGCCGCCATACTCGGAGATGTCGCGCGTATGCCGCCGCTCGTAGATCACCCCGATGATCAAGAAGAGCATGCCGGTGGAGATGCCGTGATTGAGCTGTTGCAGCACGCTGCCCGCCAGGCCGTTGGGGTTCATGGCAAAGATACCCAACGTGCAAAAACCCAGGTGACTCACCGAAGAGTAAGCCACCAGCTTCTTCCAATCCTTCTGCATCAGGCTGACCAGCGCGCCATAGATAATGCCGATAATCGAAAGCACCGCCAGGATCTGCACGATAGTCTGGTCCACCGAAGCCTTCGGCAGCAGCGGCAGCGAGAAGCGGATGAAGCCGTAAGTTCCCATCTTCAGCAGCACGCTGGCCAGGATGACTGAGCCCGCGGTGGGCGCCTCCACGTGCGCGTCGGGCAGCCAGGTGTGGAACGGGAACATCGGCACTTTGATGGCGAAGCCCAGGAAGAATGCCCAGAACACCCACTGCTGCAACCCGAGCGGCAGGCTCAGCTTCATCAACTCGGAGATTTCAAAAGTGTACCTGCCGAACTGGCTGGCGTACTGGAAATAGAGCGTCAGGATGCCCAGCAGCATCAGCACCGAGCCGGCCAGCGTGTAGAGGAAAAACTTGATGGCCGCGTACAGCTTGCGCGGGCCGCCCCACACGCCGATGATGAAGTACATGGGCACCAGCACCAGTTCCCAGAACACGTAGAACAGGAAGAAATCGAGCGACATGAATACGCCCAGCATGCCCACTTGCAGCAGCAGAAACATGCAGTAGTATTCCTTGAGCCGGTCCTGCACGGCGTTCCACGAAGAGAGGATAGCGATGAAGCCTATGACCGTAGTCAGCATGATCAGCAGCAGGCTGATGCCGTCGATGCCGATCAGATACTGCGCGCCCAAGCTGGGTATCCAGTTGGCGCGCTCCACGAACTGAAAGCCGGCGACGCCTTTGTCGAAGCGCGACACCAGCGGCAGCGAAATCAGGAAACCGGCGAAGCTGGCCAGGTTCGCCCAGACCTTGATCAGTTCTTTCTGGCGCGACGGAATGAACAGCAGGACCAGCAGTCCCGCCAGCGGCGTGAACAGCACCAGACTGAGTAAGTGGTCGTTCATTATTTACCCGCCAGATAGTATCCGAAGAAGACCAGCACGCCTACCACGACGAACAAGGCGTAAGCCTGCACGCGTCCGGTTTGCAGGATGCACACCGGATAGGAGAGCAGTTTCACGGTGAAGGATCCCAGGCGCACCGCCCCATCCACGATCCAGGTGTCCCACCACATCGAAACACGCGAGGAAAAGCGCGTCAGCCATCCAGCGCCGTTCACTGCGCCATCCACCACGTTGCGGTCGAATGCGCCCAACGCCTCGCCGCCGCCTTTGCCCAGACCGTTGACAAACAGAAAATCGTAGATCTCATCCACATACCACTTGTGGTAAAGCATGTTATACAGGGGCCGGAAAGTGCGCGCGAGCGAGTCCGGAATGTCCAGCTTCACTTGATAGAAATAGTAAGCCACGTAGATGCCGATGCCGGCCACGGCCACCGAAACGAGCATCAGGATGAACTCCGTGCCGGAATCGTGCGCCACTTCTCGCGCCGCCTCCGCCGCAGGGGCCAGCAGCGGATTCAGCCAGCGCTCGAAAGTGTAGAAGATCTCTGAGAGATTGAAGGCTTTCGGCACCGACAGCCAACCTACCAGCACACTGCCGGCGGCCAGCACCGACAGCGGCAGGGTCATGCTGGCAGGCGATTCGTGAATATGCGCGGCGGCCTCCGCCGACACGCGCGACTTCCCGTAGAAAGTCATGGCTATCAACCGCCACATATAGAACGCCGTCAATCCGGCGGTCGCCAGGCCGACGGCCCACAGTGCGTGCGATCCCAGCGGCGAGCTATACGTCTGCCACAGGATCTCGTCTTTGGAAAAGAAGCCCGCGAGGCCCGGAACTCCGGCGATAGCCAGAGTGCCGATCAACATCGTCCAATAAGTGATCGGAATCTTGTCTCTCAGTCCGCCCATATGGCGCATATCCTGCTCGCCGCCCATGGCGTGAATCACCGAGCCGGAACACAAGAAGAGCAGGGCCTTGAAAAACGCGTGCGTGAACAGGTGGAAGATGGCCACCCAATACGCGCCCACACCCAGCGCCAGAAACATATAGCCGAGCTGGCTCACGGTCGAATACGCCAGCACGCGCTTGATATCGTTCTGCACCAGCGCGATCGAGGCCGCGAAAATCGCCGTGAACGCGCCGATCACGGCCACAATTCCCAGAGTCTGCGGCGTCAACTGGAACAGCGCCGAGGAGCGCGCCACCATGTACACGCCGGCGGTCACCATGGTCGCCGCGTGGATCAGGGCGGACACCGGCGTGGGACCTTCCATAGCATCGGGCAGCCAGACGTACAGCGGGAATTGCGCGGACTTGCCCGTGGCGCCGATGAAGAACAGCAGCGCAATGGCGCTGAGCACGCCGAAGCCCGCCGTCTCCGCGTGGAACTGCCCGCCGCGCAAGGCCGCGTTCACGTCCAGGAAGCGCACCGTCCCCAGCACGCTGAACATCAGCAGCATACCCAGGATGAATCCGGCGTCGCCCACCCGGTTTACGATAAACGCCTTCTTACCCGCGTCGGCTGCCGATTTCTTATGGAAGTAGAACCCGATCAACAGGTAGCTGCACAACCCCACGCCTTCCCATCCCACGAATAGCAGCGTGTAATTGTTCGCCAGCACCAGCATCAGCATGAAGAAGATGAACAGGTTCATGTAGCCGAAGAACCGGTAATAGCCGTTGTCGTGGGCCATGTAGCCGATGGAATACACGTGGATCAGGAAGCCGATGCCGGTGACCACCAGAATCATCACGGCGCTAAGCGGGTCGAGCAGAAAGCCCCAATCGGCGGTGAACGTGGCCAGGCGCCCGTCCGCCATGTGGAACGGCAGCCCCGCCAGCCAGGTGAATTGGATGACTTCATGCACTCTAACCGTCTGCTGCGCCAACTGCCAGACCGCGCCCGCGGAGAGCAGAAACGAGATCAGCACCATGCCTGGACAGAGCAGGCTGACCAGCACCTTCAGCGGCGAGCCGCGATGATGATGGCTTCCGTGCTCGTGGGAATGCGAGTGTCCATGATCGTGATGATGGTCGTGCTCGTCGTGGGTGTGCTCCACTCCGGGCGCCACCGCGACGTCGGACACGGGCTGCGGATCGAGCAGCCTCCCGGAGAGCAGCATGAGCAGCGCGCCGCACAGCGGGAATAGCGGGATGAGCCAAATCAGGTCGAGGAAATTCAAACAGTATCTCCCTGCCCTACCATTTCAGTAAGTCCACCTCGTCGGCCAGCACCGTCTCTTTGTTGCGGAACAGTGCGATCAGGATGCCCAGCCCCACGGCCGCTTCGGCCACCGCGTCGGCGATCACAAAAATAGCGAACACCTGCCCGTTCAGGTTATGCAGCGCCTGCGAGAATGCCACCAGGTTGATATTCACCGCATTCAGGATCAGCTCGATGGACATCAGAATCACGACGATGTTCCGCCTGGTCAGCACGCCCACCGTCCCGATCAGCAGGAGAGCGGCGCTCAAGGCGATATAGTGCGCGGTGGTAATCGGGTACACGTTCAAATCCTCTTCTTAGCCATCACCACCGACCCCACCACGGCCACCAGCAGCAGGATCGAAGCGATCTCGAACGGCAACAGATACTCCTGGAACAATACGTCGGCCAATTGCTCGGTATTTCCCAAGGCGGAGGCCGCGGGCAGGATGCCGGGCTGTGCGATCTGGAACGCGGCGCCGCCCTTCCCCAGAAACCAGAACACCTGCACGCCCACCAGCACCACGCAGACCAGCGCGACGATCCATTGCCCGTTGAACTGCTTTTCCTTGGCGGCCAGATCCAGATTCACCAGCATGATCACGAACAGGAACAGCACCATGATGCCGCCAATGTACAGCACGATCTGCACGGCGAACAGGAATTCCGCCTGCTGCAACAGGTACAAACCCGCCACGCCCATCAGCGAAACGATCAGGGACATGGCGCAGTGAACGGCGTTCTTGCGGGTAATCGTGAAAATGGCGCCGGCCAACACCATGGCGGCGAAGATGTAAAAGGAGATGGCCTGGGTGAGCTCTGGGGTCAGCATTTGTATTGGGTCGGCTTGGGACCTTCTTCGAGCATCTGGCGATCCCAGATGGCGCCTTCGCGGGTGTAGCTGGCCAGTTCGAAATCCTGCGTCAGCTCGAGCGCGTCTACCGGGCAAGCATCTTCGCACAGACCGCAGAACATGCAGCGAGATGTGTCGTAGGTGAAGGTGGTCAGCTCCTTGCGCTTGGTCTGCTCATTGCGCTGGCTGGTGACCACGATGAGGTTTTCCGGGCAGGCCAGCGCGCACAGGTTGCAGGAAATGCACAGCGTCTCGCCGTTGTCCGGGTTGATGTTGAGCCGCGGCGCGCCGCGATAGCGCTCGCCAACTTTAGGCCGCTCGGCCGGGTACTGTTCCGTATAGATACGCCTGGGGTCCTGGTTGCGAAAGGTCACCCGGAGACCCTGGAACAGGTCTACGAGAAAAATCTTCCGAAAAAGCTTTGAAATCATGATCGCCCCCTCGCGCTCATCGGTCCACCTCGCCGAGCACGATATCCAGAGTACCAATAATCGCGACCACGTCGGCCACCAGACCGCCGCGCACCATGCAGTCCAGCGCCTGCAAATTCACAAACGACGGCGGCCGCACACGCATGCGATACGGCTGCGTGGAATTATCGCTCACGATGAAATAGCCCAACTCGCCCTTAGGCGCTTCGATCGCCACATAAACCTCGCCCACCGGCGGCTTCACCACCTTGGGCACCTTGCCCATGATAGGTCCGCTAGGGATGCGGTCCACCGCTTGCCGGACGATGCGCGTGGCCTGCCGCATCTCCTCCATACGCACCGTGTACCGGTCGTATGTGTCGCCGTTCTCGCCGGTGGGAATGTCGAATTCGTACTGCTCGTAGCCGGAATATGGCTGCGCCTTGCGCAGATCCCACTGCACGCCGGCGGCTCGCAACACCGGCCCCGTCACGCCATATTCCTTGCATTCCTCGGCCGAGAGAACTCCCACGCCCTTCAGCCGCCCCATCCAAATGCGGTTATTGGTCAGCAGCTCCTCATACTCGTCGACCTTGGGGATGAACCAGTCGCAGAACTTCTTGACCTCCTCCTCGAAACCGTCGTAGGTTTCGTACTGCAGTCCGCCGATGCGGAACGCGTGCGTGGTCAGGCGGGCGCCGCAGTAGTTCTCGAAAATCTTCAGCACTTCCTCGCGCTCACGCAGGCAGTAGAACACCGGCGTGATGGCGCCGATATCGAGCGCATGCGTGCCCAGCCACAGCAGATGGCTGGCGATGCGATTCAGCTCGGTGAGGATCACGCGCACGGCCTGCGCGCGCGGCGGCGCTTCGATGTTCAATAGCTTTTCGACCGCCAGGCAGTAGCCCAGGCCGTTGGAGACCGAGGCCACGTAATCCATGCGATCCACGTAAGGCGCGAACTGCTGGTAGGTGCGGTTTTCGCCGATCTTCTCCACGCCGCGGTGCAGATAGCCGATCACGCACTCGGTGCCGTTGACCTTCTCGCCATCGAGCTTCAGGATCACGCGCAGCACGCCGTGCGTGGACGGGTGCTGTGGACCCATGTTGATGACTAACTCGGTCGCGTCTAGAAAGGTGACTTCCGGCATAGAGGGTTATTGCCCGCTTTCGATGCCCAGGTTCTCCCGCACCCAACCGTCGTCCTGCTGCAGTATCCCGTAATCCTTGCGCAGCGGGTAGCCCTGCCATTCCTCGGGTAGCAGGATGCGGCGCATGTCGGGGTGGCCTGCGAACTGGATGCCGAACATGTCGAACACTTCGCGCTCCAGCCAATTGGCCGTCAGATGCACGGTGACGGCGGTGGCCGGAGTGTAGCCGTCCGGGATCATGGTCTTCACGCGGATGCGCTCGTTGCGCGCGAAGCTATATAAAATGTAGACCAGGTCGAAGCGGTCGGCTCGCTTGGGGTAATCGACCGCCGTCACATCCACCAGGTAATCGAAATCCAGCTCCAGCTTGAGCGTGTCCAGGATGGCGATGACGGCATCCGGTTTGGCCACCAGGAAGCTCTGCCCCAGGTAGGTCGAGAATTCCGTGATGTCGCCGCCGAAATGCTCCTTCAGGAGTTCGGTGATATCGCTTTCCCACGGCGTGGTGACCATGACGGCAGGCGGTTTGGGAGGCGCGGCGTGGGCTGCCGCGGCAGGCTTCGGCACAGCGGGTTTAGGCGCCGGAGTAGCCGGCTTTTCCGTCGGACTGGCGGCCTCGCCCCCGGAGGGAGGAGGCGCCGGCGAGCCCTCGGGCTTTTGCTCGTCTGCCATTTGATTTCCTGCGAAGATCACTACACATATCACCTGCCCCTAGGGGGTGTCAATCGCGGGTGGGCGGTTTCGGAGGAGCGCGTGTCTTAACAGCGGCCCGCCAGGGATTAGAATGAATGAGGCAAAGCCATGAAGCTCCGCAGCTTGTTTCTTCTACTCATCGCGGGCCCACTCGCTTTCGCGCAGCAGGTAGCCGCGCAGGGCCAGTCCGCATCCGAAATGGAGACCAAGGAAGCGCCCGCGAAGTTCACGTCGCGGGTGAATTTGGTGCCCGTGACCGTAGTCGTGCGCGACCGTCAGGGCCATGCCGTGGGCAACCTGACAAAGGAAGACTTTCGTCTGCTGGACAACGGGAAGCCGCAGGTCATCTCGAGATTCTCCTTGGAGAAGCCAGGTACGCCGGTGGTGCTGCAAAAAGAGGCGGGCGATCTGGAGCCGCAGCCGGAGGCCAAACCGCCGGTAGCAGGTGCAGCCGCCGCGCCGCCCCCGGTGCTCGCGGACCACTTCGTGGCCTATCTGTTCGACGATATACACGTGAAGACCGAAGACATCATGCGCGCGCGCGACGCCGCCGCGCGGGTGATCGCAACGTCCATGCCGCCAGCGGAGCGGGCTGCGATCTACACCACGTCCGGCCATATCGTGCAGGAGTTCACCGACGACAAGGCGAAATTGCAGGAGACGCTGGCACGCCTGCAGCCGGCCCCGGTGGCCGGCGGCATAGGCCATGGCATGGACTGCCCGGACATCAGCTATTACATGGCGGACCGCATCGTGAACCTCAATGATGGGCAGGCACTCCAGGTTGCGCTGATCAATTATCAGGCGTGCAGCGGTAATCAATTCGCCACCACACAGGAGGTTCTGGGGTTCGCGGAGTCCGCGCTGAACGCAGGCGAGCACGAGACCCGCCTGGCAACCAGCGTCCTGGTCAAGGTAGTCCGGCGCGTCGCGGGGATGCCGGGACAGCGCAACATCGTGCTGGCCTCTCCCGGCTTCTTCGTGCCTTTCGCCGACCAAACGGATGTCACCGATGCGATTAACCGGGCGATCAAGGCGAACGTGATCATCAGCACTTTGGATGTGCGCGGACTTTGGACCCTGCCAGGATTTGACGCCTCCAGGCCGACGCCGGCGGGAGGTCCTCAGGTCCTGAACATGGTGAGTCAGTATCTTCAAGAAGAGGCGCAGGCCCAGGAGTTTGTCATGGAAGACCTGGCGCACTCCACCGGCGGCGACTGGTTCCACGCCAATAACGACCTCGGCGACGGATTCCGGCGTCTGGGCACCGCGCCGGAGTTCATCTATGTGCTGGCTTTTACGCCCGAGAATCTGAAGTCGGACGGCAAGTTTCACAAACTCCAAATCGCGTTGCGGGAGCCCAAAGGGCTGAGCGTGCAGACGCGCAAGGGCTACTACGCGCCGCAGCACGGCGCGGTCGCCGGAGACCAGGCCAAGCAGGAAATCGAAGATTCGGTCTTCTCCCGCGAAGTTATAAAAGATATTCCGCTAGCCGTGCGCACGCAGTTCTTCCGCTCCGGCGACGTCGATGCGAACCTCTCCGTGGTCGCGCAGTTGGATATCAGAAGCCTGCACTATCGGAAAGGGGAGGGGCGAAACAACGATACCCTGACCATCGTATCCGCTCTTTTCGACCTCAACGGAAACTATGTGGCGGGCGAACAGCGGGACCTGACTCTGCGGCTGAAAGACGAGACTCTGGAGAAGAGACTGGATTCCGGGATCAAAGTCAAGACCAGCTTCAACGTCAAAGTAGGAAGCTACGTCGTGCGGGTGGTGGTGAGAGACAGCGAAGGCGAGATGATGGCGTCCGACAACACAGCCGTGGAGATTCAGTAAGGGGCGGGTCTGGAGACCCGCCGGGCCCAGGGGGCGCCCCGTGGACGCCCGCCCCACACGCTAGAATGAAAGCGATCGATGTTTCAGATCTTCCGGTCCTTCCTGCCGCTGCACAATCCGATCGGCTTCGGCGCGAGCGATTTCATTGAGCTGGAAATCGCGGCGCTGCTCGTTCTGCTGATCGCGGCGCAAACGGGCCTGGGCGGTTGGGCGCGCAAACTGGCGGCGCGCACCGGATGGTGCATGTTGGCGCTGGCGATCCTGCCCATCGCGCTGCGGCTGGCGCTGCTGGCGCAAAGTCCGGTGCCCACGCCGAACGGCTCCGACGAATTTTCGCACCTGCTGGTGGCCGACACGCTACGGCACTTCCGCCTGGCAAATCCGCCGCATCCGCTGCCCCAGTTTTTCGAAACCACTTTCGTGTTGCAGGAACCGGCCTACAGTTCTATCTTTCCGATCGGGCAGGGACTGGCGCTGGCGCTCGGACGCCTGCTGTTCGGCCATCCTTGGGCCGGAGTGGCGCTTTCGGTGGCGGCGCTCTGTGCCCTGTGCTACTGGATGCTGCTGGCCTGGACCACGCCGGGGTGGGCGCTCACAGGCGGATTGCTCACCGTGATCCAGTTCGGGCCGCTGAGATATTGGATGAACACTTACTGGGGCGGCGCGGTTTCGGCTGTTGCGGGTTGCCTGGTGTTTGGATCGCTGCCCCGATTGCGGGCGAGCTATCGAACACGGGATGCGGTCTTGCTGGGCCTGGGGATTGGCATCCAGTTGCTCACGCGGCCGCTCGAATGCGTTCTGCTGGTGGCGGCCGTCGTGTTGTTCTTTCTGCCGGCGTTGCGGGGACCGATACAGTGGCGCAAACTCGCGCGAGTGACGGCGGCGTTAGCTCTTACGATCTTACCGGCCGCGGGATTGACCTTGCTCCACAACAAACAAGTCACTGGCAGTTGGACAACGCTCCCTTATATGCTCAGCCGGTATCAGTATGGCGTGCCCACCACCTTCACGGTACAGCCGAATCCGGCGCCGCATAGGGAGCTGACGGCCGGCCAGCAGCTCGACTATGAAGAGCAAGCCGCCACGCACGGCAAGGGCACGGACACTGCGCGCGGCTTCGTGGAGCGGTTGGCCTCCCGCGCGCGCTTCTACCGTTTCTTCTTCCTGCCGCCACTCTATCTGGCTCTGCCTTTCTTCTTGCCGTCGCTGCGGCGGTGGCGATTTGCGTGGGTCGCCCTGGCGCTCGCGATATTCGGTGCAGGCACGAACTTCTATCCTTACTTCTATCCGCATTACATCGCCGCGGCTACGTGCCTGTTCGTGCTGGTAAGTGTGATCGGGCTGGAAAGGATCAGCCGGGTTACGATCCGCGGATATCGAGCGGGCTGGGAATCCGCTCAACTCCTCGTGCTACTTTGCGCCGCCCAGTTCGTGTTCTGGTACGGCTTCCACGCATTCGCGAATACCAATGCCTCGGTCGCCATGCTGCAATACGACGCATGGGACGACGTGAATCATGGCGATCCGGAAGGGCGGATCGCGGTGCACGAACGCTTGGCGCAGGCCGGCGGCAAACAACTGGTGTTCGTGCGCTACTGGCCGCAACACCGCTTCCACGAGTGGATTCAAAACGCCGCCGATATCGACCGCGCACCTGTGGTCTGGGCGCTCGACCGCGACGCCGCGGAGAACGAAAAGCTGCGGCATTACTACCCGGATCGCATGCTTTGGTTATTGGAGCCGGACGCACGCCCGCCGAAGCTATCTCCCTACCAGCAAACGCCGCCGCCCGCGCCGCCTACCAAGACTCAGGAACCGCGGGAGAAACCCAGCCCGGTAATGAACGGCATCCAACTGCTGCCGGTACCATAGAAGCAGAAGCCGGCTGAAAGCCGGCTGCGGGCAGGATTGCCCGCCCTCCTTAGCCTCGCTTCATTTCGCGGCAGTCACGTGCATGTTGTGCGCGGCGGCCGCACCCAACATGGCGGCGACGGCAAGATTCGCGGATGCGAACAACGGCGTTTGATAAGGCGCCTTGCGCAGGATAAAGTGCTGTGCGACCACGCCACTGGTCAGCGCACCCAGCTTGATCGCCAGGGAACCGTAGCCGAAGCTCTGTCCCGTCCGCACTAGCGGGTTGGTTTCATGTTTTCCCCAGGAACTGGCGGCATCGGCCGCGTCGGCCCCTGCCAGCAGCGCCTGGCTTACGCGCCAGACGGTATGCCAGCGGGCCGGCCTGTCGGCGGCCGACGCCGATGGCAGAAGAAGAACCGTAAACAAAAGCAAGAATGCAGAGACGCGATGCACAATAACCTCCGATGAAGTATTCGGCGGTATTGGCAAAAAGCGTTAGGATAACGGGTATGCGCGGCGTGGCGCCCCCTTCGTGACTGACACCCTCGACTTTGTCGTGCGCCATGGTTACGCGCTGCTGTTCTTCTGGATCCTGGCCGAGCAAGGCGCGTTGCCGCTGCCCTCCGCGCCCCTGCTGTTGGCCTGCGGCGCGCTCGCCAAAGACGGACGCCTGGCCCTTCACTGGATCGTCCTCACGGGCATGGCGGCTTGCCTGCTCGCGGACAACGTGTGGTTCATGCTGGGACGGCGCCGGGGCGCGAAGGTGCTGCGATTCATCTGCCGGGTGGCGCTCGAGCCCGACTCGTGCGTGCGCCAGACGGAGACCGCGTTCCTGCGCTACGGCAGCCGGTCCTTGCTGGTGGCCAAGTTCGTGCCCGGCCTGAATGCCGTCTCCGCGCCGCTGGCGGCCATCTCCGGTGTGCGCTGGGGCCGGTTCCTCCTGTTCGATACTCTGGGCGCGCTGATCTGGATCGGCGCCTACACCGGTTTGGGCTATGTCTTCAGCGGCGAGCTCGACAGGGTGGGAGACTACGCGGCGCGGATGGGTTCCTGGGTGGGGGTGCTGGCAGTGGGACTGCTGGCGGCCTGGATCGGTTGGAAATTCGCGCAGCGCCGGCGCTTCCTGAAGAAACTCGCGGTGGCGCGCATCGCTCCGGAGGAGTTGAGACGGAAGCTGGAAGCCGGCGAAGATCTCGTGGTGGTGGACGTGCGGAGCGCTCTCGAAAGCGAAGCGGACTCCGTACCGGGAGCCTTGCGCATTCCGCTCGAAGACCTGGAGACGCGCCACGGCGAGATTCCCCGCGATCGCGATATCATCCTGTTCTGCAGTTGACCAAACGAAGCCTCCAGCGCCCGTGCGGCGCTGCTGTTGCAAAGGCGGGGGATCGTGCGCGTGCGCCCACTCCACGGCGGCGTGGACGCCTGGCGCGCACTGCACCCCCCCGCGTAGCGCGCGCAGACAAAGGCGATCGCAGGGTGTTAGAATGCCCATCTCGTGCAAAAATACTCTCTCCGCGCGGAGCTGGCCGCCGAGTTCCTGGGCACATTGATCCTGATCCTGCTGGGCAACGGCGTGGTCGCCATGGTGGTGCTGTTCGCCAAAGGCACGCCGGGCGAAGTGGTGCACGGCGGATTCACCAACATCACCATCGGATGGGGACTGGCGGTGACCATGGGCTGCTACGCCGCGGGGCGCATCTCCGGCGCGCATCTGAATCCGGCGGTGACCATCGCATTCGCCATCTTCCGCGATTTCTCCTGGCGCAAGGTGGCGCCCTATATCCTGGCGCAGGTGGCGGGCGCATTCCTGGCCGCCGCGCTGGTGTTTTGGAACTACCTGCCCGCGTTCCATGCGGCCGATCCCCACCTGGATCACACCGCCGGTATCTTTACCACGTTCCCGGCGTTTCCGGAAGTTCCCAGCGCCGGCCTGCTGGATCAGACCATCGGGACCGCCATCCTTTTGTTCATGGTGATGGCGCTGACCGACGCGCGCAATCAGCCGCCCGGCGCCAATCTGACGCCGGTGCTGGTGGGCGCCGTGGTGGTCGCCGTGGGCATGTCGTTCGGCGGAATGCACGGCTATGCCATCAATCCGGCGCGCGATTTCGGTCCGCGGCTCTTTACGGTGGTCGCGGGGTTCAAGAACAACGGCCTCACGGATGGGAGCATGGTCTTCTGGGTGCCGATCGCCGGGCCGATCTTGGGCGGTATCGTCGGCGCGGCGGCATACGATTGGGGCCTGCGCCGGTTCCTGCCGGAATAAAAATCCCGACGGTAGCCAGAGCCGGCTAAAAGCCGGCTGCGGCCAAGATTGGCCGCCCTCCAACAGCACACATCCCGCAAACGCGTCTGCGCTATAATGACAGTTGCGTCTTCCCGCGCCCGGGTATTCCTATGTTCCTTAGCATCAAAGAGATGGAATTGCGAAAGATTCGTTTCGACGAAACTTTCGCGCCCCGCGATCTGGATTTCGAGCATGATGAAATCTGGCTGGCGGGTCCGCTGCACGCGCAGGGAACGGCCGAATTGCTGGCCAATACCGAGGGCGAAGTCCGCATCCAGGGACGCTTCGACGTGCAGATGGAGGCGGAATGCGACCGCTGCCTGGGCCGCGCGCGATTTCCGCTGGATACCAGTTTCGATCTCTTCTACCGGCCGATGTCTTATATCGCGCGGGACGAAGAGGTGGAGATCGATGAAGGCGAAGCTGAATTGGGCTTCTATCAAGGCGGCGGGATGGAGCTGGAAGATATTTTACGCGAGCAAGTCCTGCTGGCGATGCCCATGCAGCGGGTCTGCCGTGAGGATTGCCAGGGGATCTGTCCAACGTGCGGCGGCAACCGCAATGAAACGCCGTGCGACTGCACCGAAGAGCACGCCGGTAACCGGTGGAGCGCTCTCGAAGGTTTGAAAGACCTGAAAACATTTTGAAAACCCCGCGGTTCCGGGGTAAACTCTTTGAGGTACTGAAATGCCGAATCCGAAACGACGCCACTCTGCGCGGCGGACCCAAACTCGCCGCGCGCATGATTCGTTGAAAACTCCCGGGATGTCCGAATGCCCCAACTGTCATGAGCCCAAGCTGCCGCACCGCGTGTGCCCGCACTGCGGACAATACAAGGGCCGCGAAGTAGTGGAAGTCGAGCAGGAGTAGCCACCTGCCCAACATGGTCACCATTGCCGTCGACGCAATGGGCGGAGACAACGCCCCGAAAGCGGAAGTCGAAGGGGCCGTCAGGGCGGCCAGGACTTTGGGGGTCAGGGTCATCCTGGTCGGGCGGCAGGAGGTTCTGCGGCGGGAGTTGGAGCAATTCGACGACTACCGCGGCCTGCCCATCGAGGTGGTCAACGCCACCCAGCAGGTCACCATGGAGGACAGCGCGGCGCGCGCCGTGCGGTCCAAGCGCGACAGTTCCGTGCGGGTCGCCTCCCGGTTGGTGCGCGATGGCATCGCGCAGGGATTCGTCTCGGCCGGCAACACCGGCGCGGTCATGGCCACCGCCAAGATGGTGCAGGGCGTCATACACGGCGTGGACCGTCCGGCGCTAGCGGGCATTTTTCCGACCCTCGCCGGCAAGCCCGTGGTAGTCATCGACGTGGGCGCCAATGTGGACTGCTCCCCGCGCATGCTGGCGCAGTTCGCGGTGATGGGCGAAGTTTATTCCCGCGTGGTGCTGCACCAGGAGCGTCCCCAGGTGGGCTTGCTCTCCATCGGCGAGGAAGAACATAAAGGCAACGACACCACACGCTGCGCCACGCCCTTGCTGAAGAACCTGCCTCTCGATTTTGTGGGCAACGTCGAGGGCAGCGATATTTATACCGGCAAGACCGATGTGATCGTGTGCGATGGGTTCATCGGCAACGTGGCGCTCAAAGTCAGCGAAGGGCTGGTGGACATGGTCAAGCAGATGTTGCAGGAATCCCTGCAGGCCACCATCACGCGGCAGATCGGATCTTTGCTGGCGCGGGCGGCCTTCACCGATTTCAAGAAGCGCGTGGACTATTCCGAATACGGGGGCGCGCCGCTGTTGGGCGTGCGCGGCATTACCATCATCAGCCACGGCCGTTCCAACGCCAATGCCATCAAGAATGCCATCCGGGTGGCGGCCGAATTCTCCGCCGGCAACGTGAATCAGCGCATCGAGGGCGAGTTAGCCAATGGCCGGCAGGCGGTGTAAGACTCTCCTCCTGCTGGCGGCCTTCCCGGCGCTGGCGCAGGGTCCCAACAACGTGCAGTGGTCGCTGTCTCTCGAACCTGCGGCCGCACCGCCTGGATCGCTGGTTCTGGCGCGCCTGGAAGCCCGTATCGATCCGGGCTGGCACGTCTATTCGACGACCAGCGCGGGGGCCATCCCCACCACCGTCAAAATGGCCGCGAATGCCGCCGTGGAAAAGGTCCGGATATTCCAGGCGCCTCCCAAGAAGGCCTACGACCCGAACTTGCAGCTTGACACGGAGACTTACGAAGGCTCCGCGGTTTTCCTGCTGGAGTTGCATCTGAAACCGGACGCCGCGGCGGGCGCTTCCGAAATCTCCGCGGAGGTGCGCTACCAGACCTGCAACGACAAGGTGTGCATTCCGCCCCGGCGCCGCACGGCCAGCGCCACCCTGACCATCGACCCCGCCGCACGCGCCGCAGCCTCCGCCATTCCCGCGGGATACGCCGAAGTGAGTGGGGCGGACCCCCAGGTCCGCGGGCGACCCCCAGGTCGCCCGTTGCCGGACACCCAAGGGCTGGGAGCGTTCCTGCTGGTGGCCTTCGGCTTCGGCCTGGCGGCCATTTTCACGCCCTGCGTCTTCCCCATGATCCCCATCACCATGTCGTTCTTTCTGAACCGGCAGGGGACCCGGCGCGAGAGCGTCTTTCAGGCGGTGCTCTTTTGCCTGGGGATCGTGGTGCTGTTCTCTGGACTGGGCCTGATGACCACGGCCATTCTCGGCCCGTTCGGCGTGGTGCAACTCGGATCGAATCCCTGGGTGAACGGTTTCATTGCAATGGTCTTTCTGGCGTTCGGGCTGAGCCTGTTGGGAGCGTTTGAGATCACCATCCCATCATCGGTGCTGACCAGGCTCGACCGCGGCTCGCAGAAGGGCGGCATCGCGGGCACGCTGCTGATGGGGCTGACGTTCGCGCTCTCCTCGTTCGCGTGCGTGGGGCCGTTTATGGGCACGCTGCTGGCGGCGTCGGTGGGCAGCGGGGGAATCCGGCCGCTGCTGGGCATGATCGCGTTCGCCTCCGGCCTGGCACTGCCGTTCTTCCTGCTGGCGCTGTTTCCTTCTTATCTGAAGCGCCTGCCCAAGAGCGGCGCCTGGATGGCGCGCGTGAAGGTGGTGATGGGATTCATCGTGCTGGCCGCCATGCTGAAGTTCCTGGCCAGCGTGGACCAAGTGCTGCAGTGGAACGTCATCACCCGCGAGCGGTTCCTGGCGGCGTGGATCGTGCTGTTCGCCATGGCGGGACTGTATCTGCTGGGCTTCCTGCGCCTCGAAGGCATCGCCAAAGACGAACCCATGGGGTTGGGGCGCCTGTTGACGGGGATGGTGTTCCTGATCTTCGCGATCAGCCTGGCGCCGGGGATGTCGGGCGGCAAGCTGGGCGAGTTGGACGCCTATATCCCGGTGGCTTCAGGCGGTGGCGGGGGCGGAGGCGGAGGCGAGAACGCGCTGGTCTGGATGAAGGACCAGTATCGTGAGGCGCTCGACCGCGCGCGGCGGGAAGGCAAGCTGGTGTTGGTCACCTTCACCGGCTATGCCTGCACCAACTGCCACTGGATGAAGGCCAACATGTTCACGCGGCCGGAAATCGCGGGCGCGCTCCAGAACTTCGTGCTGGTGGAATTGTATACCGACGGCACGGACGCAGCTTCGCTGGCGAATCAGGAATTGGAGCAGAGCAAATTCCAGACCATCGCCATCCCGTTTTACGCGATTGTGGACGCCGATGGCAACGCCATCGCCACCTATCCGGGCGCGACCCGAGACGCGGCTGCGTACCTGGCATTCCTGCAGAAAGGGAGGGCGGACTTCAGTCCGCGCGGGGCTTCAGCCCCGCCCTCCGATCTGGCGGGTTTGCAGGCGACCGCCCTCGACGGCGCGCCCGTGGACATTGCCGCGCTCGAAGGAAAGGTCGTAGTGGTGGATTTCTGGGCCACCTACTGCGTGCCGTGCCTGAAGGAGATCCCAACCTTTAACCGGCTGCACGAACAGCTTGCGGATCGCGGCGTGGTGGTGCTGGGCGTCTCCATGGACGAGGATGGCGGCGCGCCGCTGGTGAAATCGTTCCTCAAGCAGCACCCCATGAAGTACCGCGTGGCGCTGGGATCGGAGAAGATGACGGACCTTTTCCATGTGAACCAGTTGCCCACCACGGTAGTCTTCGACCGCCACGGGAAGACGCTGCAGCGCTTCGAGGGCTATACGCCGGCGGATGCGCTGGAGCGTGTGGTCAAGACGGCGTTGTAGACCTAGTTGTGGGGCGGCCAATCTTGGCCGCAGCCGGCTGTTAGCCGGCTCTGGCCGCCTGAAAGGCGGCTGCGGGCATGATTGCCCGCCCTCCAGCGGTGGTAGGATGAATGGTAGGACAATGCTTCGCACTACGCATCGGCAACCGGCCCGAAAGGCCAAGAAAAGCTATACGCTTTCACCCGAGTCGGTGGATTTCCTCGAAAAGCTGCGCAAGAAACGGCGCGCTCGCTCGATCTCCTTCGTACTGGAGGAGATTCTACAAGCCGCTCGCCGCGAGGCCGAAATGGCCAAGATCAATCAGTCGGTAACCGCCTATTACGATTCGCTTTCCGACGAGGAAGTGAAAGAGCTAAGTGAATGGGGCGACTTCGCGCTTAGCCAATTCCCTACGGAGGACGCCTGAGTGCCGCTTGCGAAGTCTCCTCGGCGGGGCGAGATTTGGTTCGTTCAGTTGCCCACTGACCCGCCCACAAAAGGAAGACGTCCTGTCGTGATCGTTTCACTCGACGGCCGAAACCGGCACGAACAAGCCGACACCGTACTGGTCGTGCCCTTGACGACTAGCATTCACAAGGAAGCCGCCACACATGTTTTTCTCTCGGCGGGTGAAACCGGTCTCCAGTCGGATTCGGCGGCGCGGGCGGAGGACATAACGGTAGTGAAAAAGCAGACTCTCTTTGAGCCGCACGGCAGACTCCGGCAATTGAGCGACAGCCGGGTTTGCGAGTTAGCGGCGAAGGTGCGCGTCGCCATGGGTTGCGCACCGTAGTAAAGGCCTACGCCATGCGGAACAGGTGCCGCGTGCGGGCGCTCCACTCGGTGCTGGAAAAGATGCGCGGCCCCACCTGAATCAGGCGCGGCAGCATGTCGAACACCGATCCGGGAGTCCAGTTGGCGCCGGCGCGCGTGCGGAATCCCTTGCGGTTCAACTCTTCCGCGACCAGCGACAGCGGCGCATCCTGGACGATCAGGTCCATCATCTGAATCAGCGCCTGTTTTTCGCTGGCGTTCTCTTCCAGGTGGCTGCAATCGGCGGACACGCGCAGGCCGTAGGGGACCTCTTCGCTCAACGGGCCCGGCTGGCCCGCGGGCTCCTCGACCTCCCGCTCCCATTCCAAAGCTGTCAACTTCCAGCCTTCGCTGGCTTTCCGGCTCACGTAATCCTCGGTGAGCGGCACGGACGGAACCTCCCGCACCCTCTGCAATCTCGACATTTGGCGCCACCTCCGGAGACCGCTTGCTTACGCGCGCGGCTCAGACGCAGGACTCAGCAAGCTGGATTCCGCGCCAAAGTGGGCAATCCGAGGCTGAAACGGGGAGGAATTGTGCGGAGGTGGGATTCGCCGTCCCGGTGGTGGGACGACAAGAAAGAAGGGGGCGAGGTGTGCCTCGCCCCCTTGGAACAGTGCCAGGTTACAGCTTGCGCTAGAAGTGGAGGCGCAAGCCGAGCTGGATGATGCGTGTGTAGTTCGCCGAGGCTCCGGAACCGCCCAAGGTCAGCGCGCCGTACTGCCCACTCAGCACGCCGAAGTCGGCCGGATCGAGCAGGTTCATGCTCGGATCGCCCCATTTCATGTGATTGAAAGCGTTGAACGCCTGAACGAAGATCTGAGCGCCGACCCGCTCGGTGAATTGAGTATCCTTGGTTAGGCCGAGATCCAGGTTCCAGCGCGACTGCCCGGTTACGGTGCCCGCTCCGCCCGTCCGGCCATCGACGCCGAGGATAAACGGCCGGAATTCGGAGAAGACCTGCGCCGGGTTGGCGAACATATTTACGCCGCTGCCGCCATTCAAAACGTCGCCGTTCACGCCTACGGTCCCATTGCTGGTAATGCCGTAGTGCTGCGAGTTGCCAAGGGAGCTGGCGGCGACGTTGCCAATGGGAATGGCCGAGGCGCTGAGGTCGCCGTCAAAAGCCTGCCCCGACTCCTGATAGGAACCGGTAGCGAAATTGATGGGTATACCGGTCCCCCACGAGAAGATGGGCGAAAGCGTCCAGCCACCCACGATTCTGCTCATGATGGCGCTTTGACCCAGTTTATGCCCCTTACCGAAGGGCAATTGGTAGCTTGCGATCACGTTGGCTACGAACCTCCGGTCGAAGAACTGCGGGCCGTAGTCCGCACCGAGATTGAACGGATCGCCGGCATTGTCGAGCGTGTAGGACTGGTTGGTGCTGATGATGCCCAGCGCGTGGCTCCAGGTGAAGTTGGCATTCACCGTCAAGCCGTTGGAATAGCGCTTCTGCGCCGTAACCACCATGGCGTTGTAGTTGGAATAACCATCGGAGGTGTACGCATAGCAGTAGAAGCACTGATTGGTTGAAGTCAGGGCTGGACCGAAAGCTGTCCAATTGGTATCCAGGTCGCTCCACATGCTGGTGACCGACTGAGTCAGGATATTGCCGGATTCGTTNNGCGGGGTTCTTGTTACCGCTGCTGAGCGCACTGTACAGAAAAGATGCGCTTCCCGACCTGGATGAAACGCGGCAGCATGTAGAACACCGATCCGGGAGTCCAGTTGGCGCCGGCGCGCGTGCGGAATCGCTTGCGGTTCAACTCTTCGGCGACCAGCGACAGTGGGGCGTCCTGAACGCTTGCCGTCCACGCGCAGTTCGAAATCCTCGCGCTTCAGCCCGGCGACCGGCTGGCCGTGCTTGTCGAGCACGCTCGCCGGGACCAGGACCACTTCGCTGGTGGTGCGGAAGACCGGCTCGGTTTGCGCCGTGGCACGCGGCACAGCGAGCGCGGCAACCGCACACAGCGCGATCTGGAAGTTCTTCATTGCTGGGCCGCGCGAAACTCTCGCTCCGCCTCGTCGTTCTTTCCTTGCTTCTGCAAGATCATGCCAAGATTGTAGTGCGCCTGGGCGAGCTTCGGCCGCAGCCGGATAGTTTCCTCGAATTGGCGGCGCGCCAGTTCCAGTTCGCCGCGTTGGAGATAGATGCCACCCAAGGTGTTGTGCGCCTCCGCCGAGCCTGGATCGGCGCGCAGCGCCGAGAGCACTTGCCGCTGCGCCTCGCTCCAGTTCTGCTCCAGCGCCGCCATGACGCCCAGGTTGAAGTGCGCCGTATAACTATTGGGATCGACGGACAGAAGGTGATTCAGATGCGCGCGGGCCTGCGCGAAATCTTTGGCCTGAATATAGATGTCGGCCAGCGCCTCGTCGGCCCGCGTGTACCACGGCTCGAGGGCCAGCGCGGCTTTGAGCTGCTTGATGGCGGCATCGCGCTGGCGGAGCAGGAAGTGACAGAACCCCAGCTCGAAGTGGGCCGGCGCGTTCGACGGATCCAGTTCGATCACTCGCTTGAACTCACGCGCGGCCTGGGCAGGCTGGCCGAGCCGCTGCAGGTTCAGCCCCAGGCTGGTTCGGATATCCACGACGTCGGGCAACTTATCGCGCAGGCTCTCCAGCGAACCGTCCGCTTCAGCCAGCCTGCCTGCGGAGGACTGCCCCAACGCCCCGAGGTATTGTTCAAAGGGTCCGATGCGATCTTTCGGATCCACATGGGGTTCCGCACGGCTGGAACGCGTGGATCCGCTCAGGTAGCCAAGTGAGCGGAGGGCGCTGACGGTTTCCGGCGTGAGTGAAGGAGGCTTGCCGGTACGGCCCGACGGAGAACCGGCGCGCACCGCGGCGATCCGCTGAGCGAGCGCGGTTGCCTTCGGCCGTTGCTGCTCGTAGAGGTTTCGCAGCTCGTTTGGGTCGCTCGCCAGATCGTACAGTTCGGGCTTGGGAGCCTCGATGTACTTGTAACTGCCCGCCCGCAGGCTTCTTAGGGTTGCGCAGCCAAAGTGATTGCGCGCATACACGCTTTCCGAATAGACTTCTTCACCGGCACCGGCCCCCATCAGACTGTGGCCCCGCATCTCGCCCGGACGCGGAACGCCGATCGCCTCCAGGATGGTTGGCGCGACATCCAGCAGGCTGGCGGGTTCATCCACGCGGTCCCGCGGAATGCGCCGCGATCCTGCCGGCCAGTGAACGATGAGAGGCACATGCAGGGTGCTCTGATAAATGAAGTAGCCGTGGGTGCTCTCGCCGTGCTCGCCCAGTCCCTCTCCATGATCGGAGGCGAACACGATTAGCGTCTTTGCGAGAAGCTGGCGCTCTTCCAGGAACGCCAGAAAATCTCCCAGCACCCGATCCACATAGGCCAGCTCGGCTGTATAGCCCGTCTCGCCGTGGCGCTGGGCTGGGTCCGGCTGGAGGTCGTAGGGCAAGTGCAGGTCGTACAAATGCAGAAAAAGGAAAAATGGCGCGCCGGAATTGCCGTCCAGCCAGTGCATCGCGGCTTCCGCCACCTGGGTTCCCGGCCGCTTGCGCTCGTTCGCGCCGCTCGCGATCTTATTGTGCAGATCGAAAGGACCGTCGTAAACGTCGAAGCCCCGGCTCAATCCGAACCGCCGGTCCAGGATGAAGCTGCCCACGAATGCCGCGGTCCGGTATCCCGCGCTCTTCAGGACGGTGGCAAGTGTGATGGCGCGAGACTGGAGCGGCACGCCATTATCGCTGACTCCGTTGGCGAAAGGATACGTGGAAGTGAATAGCGCCACGTGAGCCGGCAGAGTGAGGGGGAAAGGGGTGCTCACCTGGGAGAACAACGTTCCATTCTTCGCCAGCGCGTCGATGTGTGGCGTCGGCCGTCTGCCCGCCTGATAGCAGCTCAGGTGATCGGCCCGGAGCGTATCCACCGAAATCAGAATGACCGGCGTGGACGGCCCGGCGTGCGCGGCCGAACACCCCAGCGCGGCTAGCGCAAGATACGGGAAACGATGCAATATGCTGTCATCTTAGCACTGTGGGGCAGGTTGCAAACAGTTGCAAACCTGCAGGCCGATTGTCAATCGGCCGCGGCTTACTGAGCCGCCCCACTGCACAGGCGGTAATATGGGTAAGCGAGCGGGAAAATGGGGAACACACAGCGGTTCCTGGCAGGGGTGTGGGTTGCTTGCGCGGTTGCCTGCGCGGCGCCGCCCGAGGTGCGCTTCTTGAGTTTTGCGGAGGTCCAGGATGCCCTGACTGCTTTCAACCGCACAGAGGATGCCGCCGCCTGGGACGCCTGGGTGAGGACGCAAGACCGCGACGTGCGCGCGCGGACTGACCGCGGAGTCGAGGACTCCATCAGCAACCTGATTCTGCGCGGAACCTCGTTCACCGCGTTACCCCGCGTGGAGTCCGCCGAATCCGCCACGACCTCAGCCGGCGAGTTAGTGGGGGCGGCCCGTGCGCGCGTGCGGGCGGCGGCGGCCGCGCTGGCCCACCCGGGAACGAACGAGCGGCTGCTGTTCGCGTGCGATTTTCTGTCCCTGCGCGGCGTACAGCCGAAGGAGACGGAGGCGTTTCTGGCGGCCAACCTGGTGCGGTTTTCCCAGGAGCAGCGCGGATACCAGGAGAAACTGAGCCTGGCCCATAAAGGCTCCGATCCGCATGAGGAGCGGTTCATTTGGTCCACTCTATTCGACCAGCGCGGGTTATCGGTAGACACATCGCTGCTGCCGAATTACGCTCTGGAAGATACGCTGCGCGCGATGCTGCGGAAGGGCGCGCTGGCTCCGGACAGCGTTCGCAGCATCGCGGTGATCGGTCCCGGTCTGGACTTCGCGGACAAGCGCGATGGCTACGATTTTTATCCGCTGCAGACCATTCAGCCGTTCGCCGTGATGGAAGCGGTCGCCCGGCTGGGTCTGGGGAAACTGGACGGCCTGCGTCTGGTCACGCTGGATTTGAATCCGGCGGTGAACGCCCACCTCCAGCGGGCCGCCAAGCAGGCCCGCGCGGGCGAATCCTACGTGCTGCAACTGCCGCTCAACGGCGCCGGGGACTGGACCCCCCAGGCGGTCGCCTACTGGGAGCATTTTGGAGAATTGATCGGCTCGCCGGCCCCTTCCCTGGCCGCGCCAAAGGGCCTGAGCGTACGTGCCGTGGCCATACGGCCGAAGTATGTGGCGTCGATTGAACCGCTGAACTTGGATGTCGTGGCGCAGGTAGCGGACGGATCGGGATTCGACCTGGTGGTGGCTACCAATATCCTGGTCTACTACGACCGCTTCCAGCAGGCGCTGGCCATGGCCGCCATTGCACGGATGATGAACCCCGGCGGCGCGTTCCTGTCGAATACGGTGCTGCCCACGCAAAGACCGGCGGCTCTGGAATACCTGGGGCGTCGGAACGTTTCGTACAGCGCGTCAGGCAGCTATGGAGACGATGTGGTGGCGTACCGCCGCAGATAAGGCGGCCCGAGAGGCCCGGCCCAGATGGCTCCCCGGCTGAGAGCCTGCCCCAAAAACAGAAAGAGGACAGGCCCGAAGGCCTGTCCCCTTTGGTAGAACGACTGTCGCGCCGATTAGAACGTGACGCGCGCGCCCAATTGCAGTTCCCGCGAAATGGCGTTGCCAACCAGGATCTGCGCCTTGCCAAACGAGCCGCTGTTCAGGTTGCTGTTAATGCCATCGAAGTTCGGATGGTTGGGCAGGTTGATGGCTTCAAAGCGGAGCTGCATCTTCACAGCTTCCGTGACCTTGAAGTTTTTGAGTAATGCTCCATCCAGACCGTTGAACCAGGGCCCCCGGAACACGTTGCGGCCCAGTTCTCCGAAGGTGAGGCCACTGGTCCCAGGGGTGGGGTTGACGAACAGGGAGTTCGGCGTAACCACGCCATAGGCGGCGTTGCACCCGGCAATGGCGGTCTGGCTGGATTTTGCGCCGGCGAAACCGCACCCGATTTCATTGTTGTCGGTGAAGATCCCGTCCGCCGGGTTGTTATGAGAGTAAGCGGCGGCGATGCTGGAACCCACAAAGTTCGGGTGATCGTTGCACACGCCGTCGAGGTTGTAGTCGCCGCCAATGTTTTCCACGATGCCGTTGGCATCGAGAGCGTCTCCGGCATAGTGGCAGCGGGCGTTGTAGACCTCGATCGGATGGCCCGAGTAGCCCTGATAGAACCCGGAAAGCTGCCAGCCACCCAGAACGCGCCCGACGAAACCTTGCTGGTTCTTCAGGAACGGCAGTTCATAGGTGAACAGAGCCTTGAAGTTCTTCTGGTGGTCGAAAGCTCCCGGACCGCGCTCCAACGCGGGGGCTGAGTTGCTTTGGAAGTAGAACGGCTGGTTGTACCCGCCGGTGGTTGTCGATCCCGAGAACAGATCGGAGCCGTCGTCCATCAGCTTCGACCAGACGAAGCTGAACTGGAACTGCAGGCCGTGCGAAAAGCGCTTCTGGACTTCCGTGGTCAGCGAGTTGTACTCGGAGTTCAGATTGTTGGCGCGATAATTGAAGCCCGAATACAAGGGATTCGGCCGGCTGCCATCGAGATTGGCAACGTAATCCATGCCGTTATACCGGTTCAGGTTCATCAACTGGGACAAATGCCGCCCCATGGACCCGCCGTAGTTGACCCGCAGCAGGAAATCGTGCGCCATCTGCCGCTCGATTCCGAGATAGTAGTTATCTACCGAAGAATCCCGCATGTGGACGTCCATGGTACGGACGGAGACGCGAGTGCAGCAGTTCGCTGTGCCGGGTACACCGGGGATCGAGCCCGGAACGTAGGTGGCCCCGATGGAAGGGGGAATGCTGTAGTAGATTTGGTCGCCAGCGGTCGCGTCGTGATCGGCCAAGCCATAGAAGGGCGGGTTCCATGCGCCGTTCGACCAGATGTTATCGAACAGACGGTCGTAGGAGATGCCGAAGCCGCCGCGCAGGGACGTTTTGGCGTCGCCGAACACATCGTAGGCGAAGCCGGCGCGCGGACCGAAGTCATGGTTCGGAGTGGTCCACATGCTCGACACCGGATTGACGCGGGCCGCCGCCACCTCCGCCGGAGAGATACCGGTGAGGTTGGTGAATTGCGCGATGATGCCGTTGGCTTCCGTAGGCGCGCCATAGCGCTCCCACCGCAAACCGAGGTTCAGGGTCAACCGCTTACTCACTTTCCAGTCGTCGTTGAAAAAGACGTTGTCGTCCTTCATGATGTAGTGGCGATAGGCGACGCCCGCCCCGCCAGTGGTCGGATTGACGGAAAGCTCCGAATAGTAAGGAAAATCGTTCTGAAAGTTGCTGTTCGCGTAGGCGACGTAATTGCCGATCGTGTTGCTCCCGATCAGATTGCCCGTGGACGAAGGCGTGGGGCCAGTCGCATTGGCGAATTCGTAAATTCCGGGGGAACCCAAGTCCCAGTTGCGGTACAGGATGCCGTATTGCAGGCCGCCGCCGAACTTGAACGAGTGCCTGCCCTTGGTCCAGGACACGTTATCCTGGAACTGCCAGCGGTCCTGAACGAAGCCTTCCACCAAGTCGCCTTCAATGGGCCCGTATCCCCAGCCCTCGCCGTCGAAGCTTGCGCCGTCGATTTCGATTGTAGCCGTTGGACTCTTCCCATTGTTCGCTTCGTCCACGGAATAGTGGCGATTGTGCGCGATGGTCAGCTCGTTGAGAAGACTGGGATTAAAGATGTGGGTTTCGATCAGGGACAGGTTGTGATAATGCTCGTTATCGGTGTACGGAATCGGTTGCCCTTGCGCGCCGTACGAATACGCCCCGCCGTACTTGTCGGTGTAGTTGTACCTTGACACATTGGCCGTGAAACTGATCCGGTCTTTGCTGCTGAAGTTCTCGTCGATCCTTCCGACGTATGCGTTCTGCATGGTGGGAGTCGGGTCGAACCCATTTACACAACCCATATAACCGACGGAGTCCGGATAATTCTCAGCTTGAGCGGGGCACGGGGTGGTCGAGGTCACCGGCGACCACGCCGCCAGAGTCTTGGCTGCCAGAGGCCCGGCGTTAGTGCTTATGGCAGTCAGTTCGGTGGGCGTGGGAACTGCCGAGGTGAACGTGTAGCCCGAGTGGATATCCAGCCGGTCATAAGCAAAGGTAAAGAATGTCTTGTTCTTGACGATAGGGCCATCGACCTCGCCGCCGAACTGGTTGCGGATGAGTTGGGACTTGGGAACGTCGTTGCGATTGGAAAAGAAGTCGGCCGAGTTAAAGTCGGTGTTGCGATTGAACTCGTAGGCCACCCCGTGGAAAGCGTTAGTTCCGGACTTCTGGATGGTGCTCACCAAGGCGCCGGCTGCGTGCCCGTACTGCGCGCTCATGTTGTTGGTGAGAACGGTGAACTCGGCCACGGATTCCAGCGGAGGGGTGATATTACGAGAGCCTTCGCTGAAGTTGTCGTTGTTATCCGCGCCGTTCAGTGTGGTCAACGTGCCTGACTCGCGCACGCCGCCCGCTGCAGCATTGAGGTTCATCCCCTGGGTGACCGTCGGAGCGGCGAAGGCCAACTGCGAGACGTCGCGGCTGATCAGCGGCATGCTGTCAATGAAATTCTGATTGACGGTGGTGGCGAGATCGGAACTGGCGGTCTGCACCAGATTCTCCTGCGCGCTGATCTCGATGGTGGTCTGCGCCGTGGCCACCGACATGGTCACGTTGAGGCCCACGCTCTGGCTGGCATTGACGATGATGGTCTTGATTTCCCTCGTCGTAAACCCTTGCGCCTTGGCGATCAGGGTGTAGGTGCCCGGAGGAACCAGTCCGAACCGGTAGTCGCCGTTGGTTTCGCTCTTCTCGTGCTGCGACACACCGGTGCCTTCGTTGGTCAGCGTAATATCGGCTGCGGGGATGACCGCCCCCGAAGCATCCGAAACCACGCCCGTAACCACGCCCTGAACCGTCTGAGCCTGCGCGCTGCCTGCGAACAGGAGCACCAGAGCCGCACAAAACACGACCGTCAGTGCGAACTTCACATCTGCTCGAAACGTGAACATAATTTTGTATCCCCTTTTTTCCGTAGACTCGCGAGCACTTCCGCCGGTCGACACGGGCCGGGTCCCTACACCATGAATTACAGTGGAATAGACCGTCGCCGAAGCGGCTGGTGGCCGAGGAAAAATAGGCGCGCCTTGCCCCCAAAGCGATAGCGCTACTCCCAATTACACCCGTTCCAGCATACTCCGTTGAATGCTGGAATTAAGACTTAAACAGTCGCAGTGTACTACCCTGCACGCCTTGAATGCAACATAAAAATGACGGAATGAAGAACTTTCTTGCGTAATGGTACGTGTAGGAAGCCGTGGGGCAGGCCCGTGGCCTGCGGCGGCCCTCCCAGGCCGCCAACCGCACACCTGTATCCGCCGAAGCGACAGGCCGAGACCAATACCAGCTATCGAAGTACCTATTTATGAACACTATACGGACTTCAAGTCTGCGGCACCAAGCGTGCCGTTGCCCAGGGCGCCATGTTCGAATCCGTGCAATCCGCAAAAGGACCGGCGCTGTCCGTGACCATTCATTGCGCAGCCGTCGCGCTGCTGTTTCTGGCCGGCGCGAACCCCAAGGTGCGGCAAACGGTGGAGTCCACGCTGGACCGGATGACGCTGATCGAGCCCTATGTCCCGGCGGCCAGCCACGGCGGCGGAGGCTCTGGCGACCGTTCTCCGCTTCCGGCCAGCAAGGGGCGCCTGCCGAGAATCGCACCGCGGCAATTCACGCCGCCGCTCGTGGTGATCCACAATATGGATCCGAAGTTGCCGATGGAGCCGACCCTGGTCATCTCCGCCGATGTGAAACTGCCGCAAGCGGATCTGTCGGTGCTCGGCGACCCGTATGGAAGGAAGGGCCCGCCGTCGAACGGTACCGGCACGGGTGGCAGCATCGGAGACGGTGACGGCACGGGAATCGGGCCGGGCAAGGGTCCCGGTGTGGGGCCGGGCGAAGGCGGCGATTCCGGCGGCGGACCTCGAGGGCTTGGAGGCGCATCCACCGCGCCCGTGGTGCTTTTCCAAGTGGAGCCGGAATTCTCCGAAGAAGCGCGCAAGGCCAAGCTGCAAGGCGTAGTGATGCTCTATGGCGAGGTGGATATCAACGGCCGGCTGCGCAACATCCGGGTTACGCGGGGGCTCGGGCTGGGGCTCGAAGAGAAGGCCGTCGAGGCGGTGAAACAGTGGCGCTTCCGCCCGGGCACGCGCGATGGAAAACCGGTGGTGTCGGCGGCAGCCATCGAAGTAAACTTTCACTTACTGTAACAAAAGAGCTAGAATGGCAACCAGACTTCCCTTGAGAGGAGGATCCGGATGCTACGGCTGGATTCCGATAAACCGGTAGAGTTCTGCGATGGCCTGCGCCGCCGCGACTTTCTGCACGCCGGCGCGCTTTCGATGCTCGGTCTGGGCCTCAACGACCTGTTCGCCATGAAGGCGTTGGGCGCCGTCGATACCAAGAAAGACACCAACTGCATCATGCTGTTCCTGGTGGGCGGGCCGTCGCAGCTCGACACCTGGGACATGAAGCCCAACGCGCCGATCGAAATTCGCGGCCCGTACAAGCCCATTAAAACCAATGTTCCGGGGATCGAGATCTCCGAGAATTTTCCGCGCATGGCCAAGCACGCCGACAAATACGCGCTGATCCGCAGCGTGTATCACACGGCTGCCGCAGTGCACGACACGGGGCACCAGATGATGCAGACCGGGCGCCTGTTTCAGGGCGGCGTGGAGTATCCGCACATCGGCTGCGTGCTGTCGAAGCTGAAAGGGCCGAATGGCGACGTGCCGCCGCACGTGCTGCTGCCGCGTCCTATCGGCAACACCGGCGGCAACATGCCGCACGGCCAGAACGCCGGATTTCTGGGCAAGACCTACGATCCGTTCGTGCTGAACGCAGACCCTTCGGATCCGAATTTCAAAGTGCCGGACATGCTGCCGCCGGATTATCTCTCGGCGCTACGGGTGGACCGGCGCAAGAACTGGCGGGAGATGGTGGATCACACCGTCAGCAAGTTCGAAACTTCGCAGGACGCGCGATTGTTCGACGCCACGTTCCACCAAGCCTACACGCTGATGTCGTCGCAGAAGGCGCGCGAAGCGTTTGAGCTGGCGCGCGAGCCGGAGCAGGTGCGCCAGAAGTACGGGCAGAACCGGTTTGGGCAGAGCTGCCTGCTGGCGCGGCGGCTGATCGAGGCGGGCGTGCGCTTCGTGACTGTCAACATGTTCGAAACGGTTTTCGACGAGATTACCTGGGACATTCACGGATCGAAACCGTTCAGCCCGATCAGTTGCTATCGCGATTTGGTGGGGCCGATGTTCGATATGGCCTACAGTTCGCTATTGCAGGACCTGCACGACCGCGGGCTGCTGACGAGTACGATGGTGCTGGCGATGGGCGAGTTCGGGCGCACGCCGAAGGTGAATCCGGCGGGCGGGCGCGACCATTGGCCGCAGTGCTGGAGCATTGTCATGGCGGGCGGGGGCGTTAAGGGCGGGCAGGTGATCGGGGCGTCGGACGAGATTGGGGCGACGCCGAAGGACCGTCCTACGAGCCCTGCAGAAGTGGCGGCGACCATTTACAAGGGGTTGGGGATCTCTTTGGAGCTTGAGTTGCCCGGCGCGCAGGGCCGTCCAATCCCCCTTGTAGAGCGCGGCGTCGAACCAATCAAAGAGCTGTTTGTATAGCTGGAGGGCGGGCTTCAGCCCGCGCGGGGCTTTAGCCCCGCTCTCACTGGGTGCCGTACATGTATCGATGCATACTATTCTTTCTCGCCACCGCCGCGTGTGCCGCGGACCTAACCATCCTGCCCGGCCCCGTCACCCTCGATGGCCCGGAGTCGTACCACCAACTCCTTGCCGAAGCCTCGCAAGATAACCATCACGAAGACTGGACCCGAACCGCGCACTGGACTTCGTCGAACCCAGCCGTAGCCACCGTAGATCAATCCGGCATGGTGCGCCCCGCATCCGATGGCGAAGCCACCATCACCGCAACCGCCCAAGGCCATACGGCCACCGTCACCGTTCACGTGAAGAACGCGCACGCCGCGCAGGCTTCATATACATGGACCTTTCGCAACGATGTCATCCCCGTGATGAGCAAAGTGGGCTGCAATTCGGGAGCGTGCCATGGCGCGGCGGCGGGCAAGAACGGATTCAAGCTCACGCTGCGCGGCTACGATCCCGAAGAGGATTACGCCACGCTGACGCGGCAATCGGTCGGGCGGCGCGTTTCGCTTTCGGAGCCGTCGCACAGCCTGATGCTGCTGAAGCCCACATTCGCGGTCCCGCACGGCGGCGGCAAGCGGTTCTCCACCGATTCGCTCGAATACCGCGTGATCGCGGAATGGATCGCGGCGGGCGCGCCACGTCCATCCGACAGCGATCCCACGGTGACGGGCCTCGAAGTCTTCCCTGCCCTGGCCACCCTGAAAACCGGCGCGGAGCAGCAGATCGTGGTGCGCGCCAAGTATTCCGACGGGCGTGTGCGCGACGTGACGCGCTGGGTGCGCTACGGATCGAGCGATGAAGGCGTGGCGTCGGTGGACGATTCCGGCCGCGTGAAGATGAACGGCAGCGGGGAAGCGGCCATCACGCTGTGGTACGCCAGCCGGGTGCTGTACGCGCGCATGGGCGTGCCTTACGACAACAAGGTGGACCCGGCTGTCTATACGAAATTCCAGCGGCATAATTACATCGACGATCTGGTGCTGGCCAAGCTGAAGGCGCTGAATATCGCGCCCTCGGGACCGGCGTCGGACGCAACGTTTGTGCGGCGCGCGTACCTGGATGCGGCCGGTATTCTGCCCACTTCGGAAGAGGTGGAGGACTTTCTAGCCGATCAGGCGGCGGACAAACGCGCCAAGCTGATCGACCGCCTGCTGGAGCGCGACGAGTTCGTGGATTACTGGGCCTACAAGTGGTCGGACCTGATGCTAATCTCCAGCCGCAAGCTGCGCGCCAACGCGATGTGGTCGTTCTACAACTGGATTCGCGACGGCGTGAAGGATAACAAGCCGTGGAACAAGTTCGCGTATGAAATCTTCACGTCGTCGGGCGATACGCGGCAGAACGGCGCGCTGAATTACTACGTGCTGCACAAGGATCCCATCGACCTGACGGAGACCGCGACCGAGGCGTTCATGGGCAATCGCGTGACGTGCGCGCGCTGCCATAATCATCCGCTGGAGAAGTGGACGCAGAAGCAGTATTACGAACTGGTGAACCTGTTCGCGCGGGTGGGGCTGAAGGACGGCAACGAGCCGGGCGACATCGTGGTGTATGCCAAGACCACCGGCGACGTGCTGCATCCGAAGCTGCTGAAGCCGCTGCCGCCCACGCCGCTGGATGGTACGCCCATGTCCCTCGATTCGACCGAGGACCGGCGCGTGCATTTCGCCGACTGGCTGGTGAGCCCCCAGAATACCTATTTCGCGCGCTCGCTGGTGAACCGGGTGTGGGCGAATTTCATGGGCCGGGGCCTGGTGGAATCGGTGGACGATGTGCGGGCGACCAATCCGGCTTCGAACGAAGAGTTGTTCGCCGCGCTGAGCGACGATTTCGTGAAGAGCGGCTACGACGTGAAGCGGCTGATCCGCACGATTATGAATTCGGGCGTCTATCAGCTTTCCGCCGATTCCAACGCGGCCAACCAGATGGACACGAAATACTATTCGCGCTATTTCGTGAAGCGCCTGCCGGCGGAGGTGCTGCTGGACGCGCTATCGCAAGTGACCGGCGTGCCCACGAAGTTCGGCGGCTATCCGACGGGCACGCACGCGCTGCAGTTGCCGGACGTGCAGGTACAGTCGCAATTCCTGAGCGCGTTCGGGCGGCCCAAGCGCATCATCTGCGATGCGGGGGAGCGGTCGAGCGAGCCGAACATCGCGCAGGCGCTGCACGTGATCAACGGGGATACGCTGAACAAGAAGCTGAGCGACGCGAACGGGTATGCGGCGCTGGCGGTGAAGCTGGGGCTGTCGGATGCGCGGATTTTGGATCACCTGTTTCTTTCGGCGTTCAGCCGGTATCCGGCGGATGCGGAGAAGCAGCCGCTGGTGGACGCGTTGCGCAAGGCGCGCGCCACGACAGGTTCGCCGGAAGTGCAGCGCGAAGTGCATCGTCAGGCGCTGGAAGACATGATGTGGGCCATGCTGACCAGCAAAGAGTTTTTGTTCAACTATTGATTGGAGGGCGGGCAATTTTGCCCGCAGCCGCCTTTCAGGCGGCTCTTCTTCCTCTGGCCAGATTCAGCTTCGGCCCGGGCGGGATTGATCTATAGCTACCTCCTCGAACGAACTCGGGGACAGCGTGGGCACAATTCTACGAGTAGGGCGTTTACGCGGCCAAGCGAACTCGCGAGGTCTTCCGGACCGCCAGTTTCCTGTACCCCCACTTTAATGCCACCAGGAGCAAGTGGCAGACCAGTTCACCAGCTCACCACGGACACAGTTAATTAAGAGAATCGTGCGTCGTGCCGGTCCCGATATCGAATGATGTTCAGGGCAGCGCCGGCACCGAAGATCGAGCCCAGCAGCGACCCACCGATCCAAGACCGGAGTTGCCCCGTCAGTATTTCAGCGGCGGGCACAGCGGAGGCAACCGATGGGTCGCTTGGATCGTAATAGACCCTAAGGGCTTCGCCCTCGGAATGCGGTATAGGGACGCAATAAAATGGCACGTCACGCTTGTACGGCGCACCTCGGACTGAATACTCGATTTCCGTACGGCCATGGCTATTCGGAATGACTCGGACAACGCGGCCAGTGGTCTCAGCGTGATGAACGTGAAGGCCCAACAGATGCGGCGCATCGATTACGAATCCAATCGCCGTCGCGATCGAGGCAAAGCCCAGCGCCGCCCCTGCGAATATGACCAGAACTCGGTGCATCGTGGTTCGACTATTCCACGGTAACACGCAGGGAAAGAAAAACGGGGTTACCGGAAACTGGCGAGGGTACCTTGAGCGTATACTCGCCGAACTGTCGAAGTGCGACCGTCGGATCCCGATCACTCGAGGTACCCCTGGTGAGCAAACCCGTGGCGACTCAGATCAATCATTCTTGGACCACGCCTGCTTTTCGCAGCCTCAATCACTTGATCTCCCGAAACCGCACGCGATGAGTAGCGCATCCCGCACTTCAGCCCATCGCGTTTCCGATAGATAGCACAGGACAATACGACTCCGTTGCGCCAGCGACACGTGGTCGAAATTAAACGCGCACGCGGCCGGCATCCCATCGTCAACGGTCAAGACTACCTCAGTTGTCAATCCTCGAATCGTTCGCGTCGCCGGTACTACGATGATCTCGTTCAACCGATCGATGACGTCGTTTCGCGTGAGAATTAGAACCGGCCGCCGCTTATCGGGAAGCCGAAACGTATACCAGCGGATCTCACCGCGCTGCCCCCACATCCTCCCAGCCGTCTGCGTCCCACGCAAGCGGCTCCTCGTCCGCCGAAAACTCGTCGCTTGAGGGTGGTACGGACCGATAAACGGGCGCGTCCCCGCCCTGCGGCAAGGCAATCAACCGCAGCAGACGTACGCGTTCCTGAGGCGTCAACGACGCGACTAGCGGAAGAATGTCGTCGGCCGTTAAAGTTTTGGCCATCGATTGCATTCTAGCAGTATCAGGGTACCGAGCCGGACCTGGCGACGCCAGTCACCGGCATCCGTCGGCCTCTCATAAGGCACTCGGACGAGCGGCCTGCAAACCTGACGGGTGGCTTGGGGCCGCTCCCGTAATCTTGTTACCTCGCAAATCGTCCACGCCGTGGACAATATGCAAGGCAAAACGGCGCTGGCCATGGGATCAAAAGAAGCCCGACTGCCGTTCCGAGTCCAGGATCTGAAGGCGGATCGTCGATTTCTCGTAAACTCGCTTGGCAATCTCCAATCGGGATCTGCTCGGGTGTAAACTAAACGGAGCAACTTGGAGGATGCTGGGATGAGAGGTGCTGTTCCCATCGCAGGGGGAGTCCTGCTCTATTTGGCAATGCCGGTGTGTGCGGTTGAGGCGCCATCTTTCGCCAAAGACGTGGCGCCCATCTTCGCGGCGAACTGCGCGGGGTGCCATGCCGGCAATGTCGCGATGGGGACCCTCGATCTGGATACGTTTGCGGGGATTCAGAAGGGCGGCCATAGCGGACCGGTAATTGTGTCGGGCAAGAGCGGTGAAAGCCTTCTGTATTTAAGGATCACGGGCGCGGTGACGCCGGCCATGCCGCTGAATGGCAAGAAACTGGCGGACGGCGAAATCGAGATCATCCGCGAGTGGATCGATGCGGGAGCGCGGGGGCCGGCTGCGGGCGAGGTCGTGGCGGGGCGCACGGTTGCGATTCCGGACATCAAGCCACGCACGCGGGTGTCGCCGCTCATCAGCGCGCTGGCTTACCAGCCCGATGGCAAACTGCTGGCGCTGGGCACATTCAAAGAGGTCCGGCTGGTGGAACCGGAGACCGGCAAGATCGTCGCGACGCTTCCCGGCGAGGCCGAAGATGTGCGCGCCGTGGCGTTTTCGCGGGANNTTCGCGCCGGATGGCAAGTCCGTGGCAACGGCCAGCTACGACAAGTTGATCAAGCTGTGGGATGTCGAATCCGGCAAGGAGATCCGCACGCTGAAGGATCATATCGACGCGGTCTATGCGCTAGCGTTCACGCCAGATGGCCAGCGGCTGGTTTCCGCATCGGCCGATCGCGGCGTCAAGGTTTGGGATGTGGCGTCGGGCGAGCGGCTGTATACGCTCAGCGAAGCGACCGACGGGCTGAACACGCTGGCAGTGGATCCGGCGGGCAAGCGCGTGGCGGCTGGCGGGTTGGACCGCACTATCCGGGTGTGGTCGCTGGGCGAGAAGAGCGGTACCTTGCTGAATTCGCTGATCGCGCATGAAGACGCGATTCTGCAACTGGCCTGGTCGCCGGACGGCAAGTATCTGGTGTCGTCCGCCGCGGATAAGGAAGTGAAAGTATTTCAGGCGGACGATCTCACCTTGGTGAAGACGTTGCGTCAACCGGACTGGGCGCTGTCGTTGGGATTCGCGCCGGACGGCAAGAGCTTCGCCGTGGGCCGGTTCGACGGCTCGTATGAGGTTTATATCGTGGGGCAGGCCCCCGGCCTGCGCGGGGCTCCCAGCCCCGCTCTTCACAAGGGGACATAGTTCATGAAATCTCTCCTCGTCTTCGCCTTCGCCGCGGTGGCCTTCGCCGCGAACACCACCACCGACTCGCCCACCGGCAATCGCACCACGCCGCCGACCATCAATTCGGTTTCTCCGCGGGGCGTACCGCGCGGCGCCACCACGGAACTGACGGTCGAAGGGCTCAACCTGGCCAAGGCCAGCGCGGTATTTTTCAGCGAGCCGGGCATTCAGGCGCGCATCTTGCGCATCAAAGAACTGCCCGATGGGCCGGATGTCCGGCTAGGCTCCAACGGCGGCATTTCCACGGTCGATCTCGGCCCGCTGCCGCCGCGCAACGAAGTCACCCTCGAGTTGGATATCAGTCCGGACGCCGACATCGGCCCCGTCGATTTTCGCTTGCAGACGCCGCTGGGCACCAGTCCGTCGGCGCGCTTCCTGATTGAGCCGTACTACGGCGAGAGCGCGGACCGCGAGCCGAACGACACGCCCGAAGAGGCTGTGGAAGTCTACACACCGGCGATTCTGGTGGGTGCGATTTCGAAGCCGGGCGACGTGGATTACTACAAGGTCACCGTCAAGGCGGGCGAGCAACTGGTGTTCGAGAACGGCGCGGCGATGCTGGGCTCGGCGTTGCAGCCGGTGGTGAGCATTTACGATACGGATCAGGCGCTGGTGAAAGAGTATGGTCTGGAGGGCGGCCGTTCGGCGCAGTATTTCGCGCATCGCTTCGATAAGGCCGGCGCGTACTACGTGAAGATCGCGGACTACGAAGAGGGCGGCAGTGCGCGGCACTTCTATCGCATCAAGGTGGGCAAGTTTCCGCTGGCGCTGGCGGCGTATCCGCTGGGCGTGCGCAAGGGGCAAACGGCGCAGATCGCGCTGACCGGATACAACCTCGGCACCGGCAAAGTCGCAATCGCGGGCCCCCAGGGGGTCGACGCTTCGCCCGAGGACGAATCGGCCGCCATTCTGCGACCCAAAGCTGGCGCCGGCAAAACGTTCAACAAGCTGAAGCTGGCGGTCGGTGACGAGCCGGAGGTCGAAGCCGCGGCCGGCGTGCAGTCCATTCAGGCTCCCGTGACAGTGAATGGCAGGCTTTTAGCGGCGCAGAGTGACTTTCGGTTCAAGGCGCATAAAGGCGAGAAGCTGGTGCTGGAAGTGAACGCCAACAGGCTGGGCTCGCCGCTCGATTCGATGCTTGAAGTTTTGGATGCGAAAGGTGGTCCGGTGGAGCGCGCCACCGTGCGCTGCGAATTGGCTACGGCGGTGACCCTCAACGACCCCAGCTCATCGGGAAGCGGAATCCGCATCCTGTCGTGGACCGGCATGGCGGTGGGCGATACGTTGATGGTCGGTAGCGAACTGGTCAAGGTGACCGCTATGCCGCGCGGGCCGGATGACGACATACGGTTCGAGTCCTTCGAGGGGCAGCGGATCGGCCTGCTGGATACCACGCCCGAAGCGCATTCGATCGATACGCCGGTCTACAAGGTGCGAATCCATGCGCCCGGAGCGACGTTCGTGAGTAACGGCCTGCCGCTGGTGCGCCTGCCGTATCGCAACGACGATGGCGGTCCCGGTTACGGCAAGGATTCCCGGTTGCGTTTCACCGCGCCGGCCGATGGCGAATACATCGTGCGGTTGCGCGACGTGCGCGGTCTCCACGGCGAGGATTATGCATACCGCCTGACGATGCGCGCGCCGGCCCCCGATTTCAGGCTGAGCGTGGAGCCGCGCAATCCCAATGTGCCGGTGGGGGGACGCATTCCGGTAACCGTCACGGCGCTGCGGCTCGACGATTTCGACGGGCCGATCGAAGTGTCGATCGAAGATCTGCCGGCGGGGCTTTCCGCCAGCAGGGGCGTGATCGAGCCGGGGCGCGTAAGCACGACGGTGTTGCTAAGCGCGGACGAGAACGCGCATCTCGACCGGGCCGTGCCGCTGCGCGTGAGCGGCAAGGCGCAGGACGGCGCCCGGCAACTCGCGCACTGGGCCAGTCCGGAAGACAAGCTGAAGCTGATCGCGCTGATGCCGAAGCCGGATGTCACCATGGAGGCCAAAACCCGCGAGGTGGTGCTGGAGCCGGGCAAGACGGCCACGGTGGAGGTGGAGATCCGGCGCAACAACAATTTCGGCGGGCGCGTGCCCGTGGAGGTGTACAATTTGCCGCCGACCGTGATCGTGGCCAATGTGGGGCTGAACGGCGTTTTGATCACTGAAAACGAGAACCACGTCACCTTCACCTTGCAGGCGCTGGCGAACGCCGAGGCCATCGACCAGCCGATTGTGCTATCTGGTAATATCGAAACGCGAGCCGACCAGCAGAACGAGTACGCTTCCGGGCCGATCGTGCTGCGGGTGCCCGCCAAGAAATAACCATGTCCAAAATTTCGTTAGTACGGGAAGCTCTCGCGGCCGGCGAGGGCATCGTTAGACTTGCGCCCTGTTGGGTGCCGCGCTCCTTCCTGATGCCGGGGGGGCGGTTGAAACTGGATCCGCGCGACCTGTACGCGCTGGGTGCACATCGCGGCGGTATCGACGAGCGGTGGTTCTCGTCAACTACGCAGGCCGCCAACGGGCCGGGGACGCCCGACGACGAGGGCCTAAGCTATGTCGCGATCGACGGCCAGCGCGTGCTGCTGCGGGACGCCGTGGCGGAGTTGGGCGACGAGATCCTGGGCGCCGAGGTAATGGCGCGCTACGGCGGATGGAACGTGCTCTGCAAGTTTTTCGATAACCTGGGGCCGATTCCGCACCACATGCACCAGATGGACGAGCATGCCAGGAAGGTCGGGCAGAAGGGCAAGCCGGAAGCCTACTATTTCCCGCCGCAATACAATTTCAAGGACAACAATTTCCCTTACACGTTCATGGGCCTCGAGCCGGGCACCACGGAGGACGATGTGCGCCGATGCCTGGAGCGCTGGAACCGGGGCGACAACGGCATCCTGTACCATTCGAAAGCGTATCGGCTGCAGCCGGGCACCGGATGGCAGATCGACGCGGGCATCCTGCACGCGCCGGGGTCGCTGGTCACCTACGAGCCGCAGGTGAATTCGGATGTCTTCGGGATGTTCCAGTCGATGGTGGAAGGCAGGGCGGTGCCGTGGGACCTGCTGGTGAAGGATGTGCCGCCGGAAAATCATCACGACCTGGATTACATCATTGGCATGCTGGATTGGGACGCCAACGTCGATCCGGAATTCGCCAAGCACCGGTTGTTCCATCCGAAGGCGGTGCGGGCCGAGGAGGAGATGGCCGCGGGCGGTTACTCGGAGAAGTGGGTGAGCTACTCGACGCCGCATTATTCCGCCAAGGAGTTGACAGTGCTGCCAGGCCGGTCGGCGGTGATTCACGATGCGGCGGCGTACGGGCTGATCGTGGTGCAGGGCTGGGGCGCTGTGGGCAAGATGGACGTGGAGACGCCTTCGCTGATCCGGTACGGCGCGATGACCAAGGACGAATTGTTCGTCAGCGCGGCAGCGGCGCGGCGCGGCGTCGAGGTGCGCAACCGCAGCGATGAGGAGAACCTGGTGATGCTTAAGCATTTCGGCCCGGGCAATCCGGAAAATCCGAGCCGCGACAATCCGAGCCGCGACCGTGAGGGAGCGGGGCAATGAAATACGGCGTGAATACCTTCATCTGGACGGCCAACTTCGACCGGTCCAATCTGCATCTGCTGCCGGCCATCAAGGCGGCGGGGTTCGATGGCGTGGAAGTGCCACTCTTCCAGCCATCGCAGTTCGCGGCGTCGGACATCCGCAAGGGCATCGCGGACAACGGCCTGGAGTGCACGATTTGCTCCATCCTGACTGGCGGGATGAACGTGATTTCCGGCGATGCGGCGGTGCGCGAGAAGACGCGCATCCACCTGCAAGATTGCGCCAAGGCCGCGGCGGAAGTGGGCGCGAAGATCGTCGCCGGACCGCTGTACTCGCCCGTGGGGCTGATGACCGGGCAGCGGCCCACCGATGACGAGTGGAAGCGCGCGGTGGATTGCTATCAGGCGATCGGGCCGACGCTCAGCGAGTACGGCGTGACCATCGCGATCGAGCCGCTGAACCGCTTCGAGACCTACTTCCTGACGACGGCGGCCGATGCGGTGGCGTTGTGCGACGCGATCGATCACCCCAACGTGGGCATCCTGTTCGACACGTTTCACGCCAACATCGAGGAGAAGCATGTGGCGGACGCCTGCCGCGTTGCTGGCAGGCACTTAAAGCACGTACACACGTGCGAGAACGACCGCGGCATTCCCGGCACGGGCCACGTGGATTGGCCCGGCGTGTTCCAGGCGCTGCGCGATGTGCAGTACGACGGCTGGCTGACGATCGAGAGCTTCGGTTTCGCGCTGGGCGAGTTATCGGCGGCGGCCTCCATCTGGCGGGACATCGCGCCGTCGCCGGAGTCGATTGCGTTTGAGGGCGTGAAGTTTTTGAAGCAGGGCATGGCGGCGGGGTGAGGTTCGGCGATAATAGATAGAATACGAGGACGCGATGGCCACCTTACCTGCGCTAATGACTGTCGAGCAGTTCCAGGAACTTCCACTCGATAGAGGGCCAGTGATGCACGAGTTGCACCACGGAGAGGTCGTTACTTTGACGCGCCCGAAAGCTAAGCACTACAGGTTGCAGAAGCGGCTGGAACGCCTTCTGGAGACCAGAGCAGGGGATCTCGGCGTGGTCGGCATCGAGATGCCCTTCCGCGCGGTCCCGCAGTTCGACCTTCGCGCCGCGGATGTAGCCTTTGTCTCGCAAGAGCGCTGGGACGCTATCGATCTGGAGGCCAACCTGCGTGGTGCGCCGGAACTGGTTATCGAAATCAAATCCGCGTCGAATACCTGGGCGGAACTACGCGAGCGAGCTTCCCTTTGTCTAGCGAATGGCTGCCAGGATTTCTGGATTGTCGACGAGAAGGCTCGCACGATCACGGCAATCGCGCCTGACGGGAAAGCGGTAAAGTATTCGGGCACGGACTGCATTCCCCTCCCACTGTTCGGCGGCGATGGTCTGCGGGTTGCGGACGTTTTCAAATAGGGGGTGGTTTGTAGACTCGCCGTGGCTCAACCGCGAGATCGTCTTTCGCAAGCTGGGTCCTTACCCCACAATGCGCCCATCGCGCATCCCGCCGCAAGGCGCGCGGGTTTGGCCACGCTGTCCGGGTGCGAGGTCTATAGCTCGGAGGCGGAGCGGACCTATAGCAAGACATGGCCGCCCTCGATCATCATGCCGAGATATTCCTGTTCGCCGATCTCACACTTGACGAAGCGCCACAGTTCCCGCTTCGACAGACGAAGCTCTCTCGCTATCTGGCTCTGGAGCCAATCGTCCACCCTACGCTCGCCGTGGCTGAGCCGCGTGCGGACGCTGGTGCGTTTACGATACGCCATCAGATGGAACATGGTATGGTGCTTGCCTTCCGACCGATCGAAACCTTTAGAAACAAGCGCACGGTTAAACTCAGAAACGTGCAACTCAGCCATTTCAGCCGGGTTCAACCTCGGCTACCAAACGGCGTAATTGCCGCTTGAGCTGACGAGCATCCCGGCTCAATCGGCTGTCCTCCTCGGCCGCATAAGCATCCCAGGTCGTGGAGAACACATCGGCGAACGATTCCAGGGCTTCGTTTTCGTCGTGTCCGTAGCCTTCAATTTCGAGCGGCGCATAGCCTACAAAGCAGTACGGCCCGCGCTTCCTGGCTGTGAGATCGATTGGTTCCCGAAGGCGAAACCGGCGCGCGCCCGAGTTAATCTGTTGCACTGCCTGGGTGACGTTCTCCGCGACAGTAACAGGGACCCCTAAGCGCCCCGTCCGCTTGCGCCTTGCGCGCGCGTCCTTGATGCTGGCTGGCCGGCCGATATGAACTGGCATCCTGGCTCCCAGTATAGTGGACCCAACAGCTAGCCGCTACCCCACAATCCGTCCATCGCGCATGCGCACCGTGCGGTGCGCGAAGGCGGCGGCTTCCGGATTGTGCGTGATCATCAGGATGGTCTGGCCCAGGCGCCGGTTCAAATCGCGCATGACATCCAGCACGGCGGCGGAATTTTCGCTATCCAGGTTGCCCGTGGGCTCGTCGGCGAGCAGGATGGCGGGGTGGTTCACGATCGCGCGGGCGATGGCCACGCGCTGCTGCTCGCCTCCGGAAAGCGCGGCGGGCCGGTGGTTGAGACGCTCGGAAATCCCCAGCAGCTTGAGCACTTCCTCGAATTCGGGCTCGGGTGCGAGGGCGCTCCCGGCGATGTAGCGGGCGATGGCGATGTTATCGGCCGCGGTCAGGTTTGGCAGCAGGTTGAATTTCTGGAATACGAAACCCACCTTGTTCTTGCGCAGCGCGGTGCGGCCGGCGTCGGTGAGCGACGAGATGTCCTGTCCGCCGATGCGCACCGTGCCGCCGGTCGCCGGCGTGAGGCCGCCAATAATGTGGAACAGCGTCGATTTGCCGGATCCCGACGGCCCCACGATAGCCAGGAACTCGCCCGCCGGCACGTCCAGATCGACGCCGCGCAGCGCGGACACATCCACCTTGCCCACGCGATAGACCTTGCGCAGGCCGCGGATTTCGATGAGCGGCTTACTCATACGCGAGCGCCTCGATGGGGTCCTGCGCCGCGGCGCTCAAGCCGGGATAGAGCGCTCCCAACAGCGCGCCCGCCAGGCTGATGGCGCCGGCTATGGGCCACCAATCCGGCGTAATGGCCTGCGTCAGCGAGGCGGGGTAGAGGGCCAGAATGAGCGCGCGCGCCGCGAAGCTCAGGCCGATTCCCACCACCGTGCCGCCCAGCCCCATGATCGCCGCTTCGGCCAGAATAATCTTCAGAATGAACCAGCGCGACGCGCCCAGCGCCTTCAGAATACCGATCTCGCGCGTGCGCTGCAAGACGGCCATATACATCGAAAGCAGCACCACGGCGAACCCGATCACCACGCCTATTCCGACCATCACGTGGATAAAGGTGCTCAACCCGCCGACGTTTTCGACGGTTAGCAGCGAGGTGAACTCCTCCATGGTGTAGATGTTGTAATCGGGCAGGAAATCGGGGGCTTTCAACTCCGCCATCACCGCGGGTATGTTGGCGGGGTTGTCGACTTTCACGAATATCTGGCTGACCTTGGCCGTATTTCCGGTAAGATCCTGCAAAGTCCGCATGGGGACCGCCAAGCGCGCGAGTTTGCCGCCTTCCGCTACGCCGGAGACGCGCCAGTGGTGGTTCAGGATGTCGTCCACGTGGCCACCCGCATGCAGGTTGTGTTGCTGCGCGTAGTACTGGTCGACGATGATGTCGTCGGGACCCCGGAACGGACCGCCTTCCAGGTACTTGAAGCCGCCGCTCATCCTGTCGAAGCCAGCCAGATCGATGCCATTGACGTAGGTCACGTTGGTAACCAGATGCACGATCACGCCTATGGCCAGCGCCACGTGGGGCTTCCGCTGAATAGCATCAACCAGTTTTTCGGGGAGGGGAGCGCCGCTGAGGGTCAGCATGGAAGTCTTGGGCGGCCGCACGATGATGTCGGCGCCGATGCCGCGGGCGCGACGGGCGGAATCGGCCAGCATCCCCTGGCTGAGACCCACCAGGCACAGGATCAGGGTCACCGGCACGGCGATCAGAAACATGCTCAGCAAGCTGCGCATGGGCTTGTGCCTCAAGTTTTCCAGGACGAGTTTTACCGTCACGGTTTCTTCTTCTTTCCTTTTGGAGGAGGCGGAGGCGCGGGCGGCGGTGCGGGGGCGGGCTGGCCCAACACTTGAAGCTGGGTTCCTTCGGGCTGCTCCAGCACGAACTTGTCGTCGGAGACGCCGCGATTGATCTCCATCTTCACCACAGTCAGGACCACGGCATATTCGTCTTGCGGGCGGGTGATATCGACGATCTTCGGGAAGGACAAGCCGTCGTAGTTCTGCCAGTCGCTGTAGCGGGCATCCGTCAGGATGTTGCCCGCCGGGTCATAGACAATCTGCCGGGCCAGGTGCAGGTTGATGCGGCTGAACCAGACGCTGCGCGAGGGCAGGATCTCGCCGCCCGGCCCTAGGCGAACGAAGTGCAGGATATAGACGGCGTTGTCTTCGTCGGTGAGATTCACCAGTTCCGCCTTTTCGTCCGGCTGCATGGGCGAGACCAGCAGCGCCTCCAGAAAGTGCTGCGGGCGGAGGTTCTCGATCTTGTTCGGGGAGCTGCCGATGAGTTGGTTCGATCCGGTCACGAAGCGATTCTTGGCGGGCAGGTACAGGCGGAAGTCCGTGCCGTTCGAGACCATGTCGAAAGCCTTGTTGCGGACCACCGGGTACAAGCCGATGATGCGAATGTCGGCGGCCTTGCGGAACAGGATGTAGCCGCGCACGTCCTTGTATTCGGTGATCTTGCTTTTTTCGGAGCTGCCCAGCGCCGGGGTCATATCCACCGTGGCGCTGAAGCTCTGGATGGCCCGGTAATTAGCCGCGACGCGGTCGATGAGGGTCTGTTTATCCGCTGTAATCAGGACAGGTGTGGCGTTGCCGCCCTTCCGCGTGATGATGCGTCTGCGGACGAAGCAACCGGAGAAGTCCAGCGCCGACAGGCAGATCAGTAGAAGAAGCGCGCGCGTGCGCCTGCGAGGCATCATACCATTGTAGGCAACCGGGCGAGCCGTGTGTCAAATGGGCGTGCGCCGTGGTATATTCGGATGAAACGGAATCGGGCCTGTGGCGCAGTTGGGAGCGCGCTTCCATGGCATGGAAGAGGTCGTGAGTTCGAATCTCACCAGGTCCACCAAACGTTTCAGAATTCCGCCGCCGAGGGTCGCCTCGCATCGCCTTCGATCACTTCTTCTGCACGATCTGGTATTCCGAAGAATCGATGGCGACGTCGGTATGCCCAAAAAAGAACGAGTCCGACATGGAATGATTGTAGAGCGGCAACCATGCCGGACCCACCTTCATGTACTGCTGGACGACGTGAATGTTGCGGATAAAAACGGACGGCGTGACAGCGGGGACGGCCTCCACGCGCATGATCGCGAGATCCTCGCAATCGACCCAAATGCGGCCCCGCATCAGAAACTTATTCACCCTCTTGGGAGCGATCTCCAAAACGTACGCCGGCCGGCCTTGCTGCATCTCAACGCCGGCAAGGCGGAAGTCGTAGTTGCGCGGCGAGATTTGCGTGCTCTCCCGAATCCCGTCGCGGCTGGCCTCCTCCTCGGCCTCCAGCATTTTCCTCAGCACACGCTGGCGGACGATCAAAAGCCCCCGCTCGGATAGCACTTCGAACGTCTTGTGTCCGGGAGAGGTGTACGTCATGCGCACGCTGAGTTCCGCGGTCTCGTGGAAGCGCCGGTTGGTCAGCGCATAGCGGCGAAGACAAACGTACTGGGCCAACAAGGCGGACCTGGCCTGGCCGCGCTCCTCCATTTGCGCGATCACTTGTTGCACGGCCGGCGATTCGGAACACCCGGCTGGCCGGGCGGGCGGCGAGAGGACGCCGGAGATCATGAGGAACAGAGCGAGACGCCTCATGGTGCGATGGCCGCGATCTGAACAGGCGATGCCGGGAGGCTCGAATGACGAAAGCCGCTCAAAAACGATCGGGGCCCGGAACTGTTCCGCCCGTGTGCGCGCAGAACCCCAACCATCCATCGAGTCACCTCATAGCTTCGGTAATACCAGTTGTTGCGGATCAGATCGCTGCGCACGCTGAGGATCTCGCGCCGCGCAAAGAGCTCCAGTTTGCCGCCGTGAATTGGCAATGGCGCGAGATCGATCGATTCGGTCGAGAGGCGCGGCGCGCGGCAATCGTTGAGCCCGACCACGGCGAGCCTCGTATCGGTGGTCATGGCGTCCCCTGTGCCGTTCTCGGAGATTCGGGGAACGCTGGCGCGCCCGGTCCAGTCCAGCCAGTTCGTACAACCCGTGAATGCCAGATCGTAGGCCACTTTGTCGCGCTCCCGATCCACCTCGGCTGCGATCCTGTGGGTGAACGCCCGGCCCGGCCGCAAGTAGCCGAAATCCACGTCGCGGGTGGCGGCGCCGATCCACAGATCCTGGCCCTCCCACTGGCCCTCCTGCTTCCACAAGCGAATATGGTGGCGCTTGGAAACGTCGTTCAGACCCTTTTCCAGGGACAGGTCCGCCGGCTCCCCGTTGACCAACAAAGAAGACATGGGCGCGGAATCGAATCCCCGTCTCAGGCCAATCGCCCGGAGCCACCGGACGCGGCGGCCAAAGGTCAAGGGACGGGCCTCGGACCAGCCGGCGGCGGCGAACGTGGCGGCGATCTGGCCGCGCGATCCGACAATCAATACATTGGTAAGATCCGACGGGCGCTCGGGCGCGGTGGCGTAGGTCCGGATTGGCATGGAAGCCGCCAGGCGGCGTAGGTCTTCGCCCTCGGGGGCGCTTGCGGCATATTCCTCGTTGGCGGGCAAGCCGCGGCTAACCGGATCTTCCGCGGAGGCGTCGAGAGACAGGGAGTCAGTCAGGTTCAGCGTGAGTTCGGCACCGGGTGGCAGATAGATCTCAGGCTCCGGAAGATTGATGACCGCGGCCTTGACGATCACTTCGGCGATTCTGGCGTGCAACTCGCAGCGAAAAAGCAAATCCCTGACGTAGCCGCTGACGCGGTAGGAGCCGCTGTCGGTGGCCCGAACGCCGTGTATCCGGCCATCGCCGGTCACGCGTTCCCGGGCATTGTCCACCTCCGTTACGCGCGCCCGCAGCGCGACCGGGCCGCCGCCCGGAAGGGCCACCCGGTTGAATTCCAGGTCGAGTGCGGCGGTCTCATGGCGGATGCCCAGCCCCACGCTGGCGACCCGCTTCACGTTTCCCGACACCACGCTCCCCGCCGGCAGGACGGTGTCGCCTTCCCCCATTACGGGCGCGATCAGAACGGCGCTGACAGGGCTGCCTGCCTTGCTCGCGTAAGAACCCACGGCGGTCGTCAGCCGGATGTGAACTTCGGTTCCGGCCGGCGCCTGGCGGACAACATGCGGGTGAATCGGGAACAACAGAAACGGGAGAATGAGCATCGCGGGTTATCAAGTCGCTTGACTTTCCACGATTGCCCGGTCGTTGGGTTTCGAGCCCGATGCTGCAAGCCCCCACTCGTAGGTCCGGTATAACTGCTCGAATACGCCATCCCATCCTCTGGCGCAAGTAAACATACGGGCCGCGGCGCCCATGCGCTGCCGCAACGGTTCATTATTCATCAGTTGCAGGACCCCCTCCGCGACGGAATGCAAATCCGGCGCATGAAAACCCGTGACACCGTGCCTAACGCCTACCCGGGCGCCAGTCTCGGGGCTTACCACCACCGGGACGCCCGAAGCCATCGCCTCGAGCAGCACCAGACCGAACGTGTCGGTCCGGGACGGGAATACGAACACATCCATATTAGCAAACGCTTCGGCCAGCGCCTCTCCGCGGAGAATGCCGGGCGTTTCGCCGAACTCGATGCGCTTGCGCAGCCAGTCCCGCTCGTTTCCTTCACCGATCAGGATGAAACGGAAATTGCGCTGGCCCTGCGCCAGGAGACTTCTCTCCAGGGCGGCGAAGAGGCGCACATTTTTTTCGGGAGTGAGCCGGCCCACATACCCGATCGAGAACACGGCGTCGCGGCGGCGGCGGCGTTGGGGAGAATACATTTCGGTGTCGACACCGTGCGCCATCGGGAATGCGGGTTTGCCGGTCCGCTCGTGAAGCAGATGGACCATGGCTTGGTTGGGCGCGAGCAGGAAGCGGGCCAAGCCATAGAAGCGCAGGCAGGCGCGCAGGCTCCATTGTTCGGCTGTGGCCGAAGCGCGCTCCCGCCAGGTATCCGGCAGGATCGCTAAGAGCTTATTCAGGCGCCGGCCCGCATACTCATGCAGGTTGGTATGCCAGGACGCGACCAGCGGGACGCCCAGCGTGTGCGCGACCCACAAGCCCATGATCCCGATATCGCCTGGCCCGGTGATGTGGACAAGATGCGGGTCGAATGGCCGCACCTGCGCCGTCACCCAGTTCTTGTGGCGGCTCAGGAAGGGGTCGCAGGACAAGTCATGGTCCAGCGGAAATGCAGCGGGACCTCGTTTGATTTCCAGTTCCTGGAAGGACGACTGAGAGGCGATCTGCGTGCGAGGCCCGCTATGAACACACAGGAACGGAAGCTGCCGGCGGCCGGCAAATGCGGCGAACTGCCGGCTGAGCGTAGCTACACCGTTGGCCTCGCTAAAGCAGTCGGTGAAGAGAGCTACGCGAATTGGAGATATCGACACATTGTCTCGAAACCCAAAGCAGATGGCAATTGTATCTTCGACGGCGCGCGCGAGGCCCACGTTTCAAGGCGCCGGTTCACTGGGAGTTGGATACAATGCGTAGGTTGGGCGCATCGCGCGAGGAGCCATGAAAGCCGTAGCCGTTTATCCCGCCAAACACGCAGTCAACATTATCGACATTGCCGAGCCGCGCATCGCCGCTCCCACCGAGGTGAAGCTGCGCATGCTGGAGGTGGGCGTGTGCGGCACCGACAAAGACATATGCGCCTTTGAATACGGCACGCCGCCGCCGGGAGCGGATCATTTCGTGCTGGGCCACGAGTCGCTGGGCGAAGTGGTGGAAGCCGGGGCGGGCGTCGCGGATCTGCGCCCGGGCGACCTGGTGGTGAGCACCGTGCGCCTACCCTGCGCCGACGCGGATTGCGCCCCCTGCCGCGCCGGCCACTACGATTTTTGCGCCACTGGCCACTACCGCGAGCACGGCATCATGCGGCTGGACGGCTTCATGACCGAGTTGGTGGTCGCCGACCGGCAAAACCTGCACCCGGTGGCGCGCGAACTGCGCGATGTGGCCGTGCTGGTGGAGCCGCTGACCATAGCGGAGAAGGCGCTCATCGAGGTGCGCCAAATCCAGCGGCGCCTCGGCTGGGACGGCGGCCGGCATCGCGCGGTGGTCCTGGGGTCCGGTCCGGTGGGACTGCTGGGCGCCATGGTGCTGGTGAATGCGGGCTTCGAGACGTACGTCTACTCGCGGTCGCCGAAGCCGAATGCCAAGGCGGATGTGGCGGAAGCCGTGGGCGCGCGCTACATATCGTCCGCGCAGACGCCCATCGAGCAGATGGCCGAGCAGGTGGGCAACATCGACCTGATTTACGAAGCCGTGGGCGCTCCGCAGTTCGCATTCGAAGTATTGAAGCATCTGGGACCGAACGGCATCTATGTTTTCACCGGCGTGCCGCGCGGCGAAGCGCCGGTGGAGTTCGACACGCAGCGCATCATGTACAACCTGGTGCTGAAGAACCAGGTGGTGCTGGGAGTGGTGAATGCAGGTTCGCAGGCGTTCGACAACGCCGTGCGCGATATCGGCGTCTTCGCGGCGCGCTGGCCGCAAGCTTTGCGCGCCATGATCACCGGCCGCTATCCCATGGAGGCTTTCCACGATCCGGTGATGGGCACGGCGGGCGGCATCAAGAACGTGATTGAGATTTCCCCGGCGGGCCGGCCGTGATCGCGGAACTGGCCTGGATGGCTTTCTATTATCATGTGGGTATTACGTGTCACGATTTGTCGAGGCGCCTAGCCTAAATGGAAAACTGGCCCAAACATCCGGTAATTTGTGAACTCAATACCTGGGTATGGCTAAATCAGCTAACCCAAGAAGCGCAGCAGCCGATCACGCTGGCGAACGTTCCCGAGGCGGAGTTGCAGCGGCTGAGCGGGCTTGGTTTCGACGGGCTGTGGCTGATGGGGGTGTGGCGCCGCAGCCCCGCGGCGCGGAGGATCGCCCGGGAGGGCGCCGAGTTCCAGGACGGTCATCGCCGCGCGCTGCCCGACTATACCCCCGAAGACATCGTCGGCTCAGCCTACGCCATCTTCGACTACCACGTCGATGCCGCCCTGGGTGGCGATGATGGGCTGGCGGCCTTCCGGAAGCGGCTTCACGCCTGCGGACTCCACTTGATCCTCGATTTTGTTCCCAATCACCTGTCTCGAGACCATGCATGGACAGTAGAGCATCCCGAACGTTTTGTCCAAGGGACCGAGGCCGACTTGGCGCGGGATCCAGGCATTTTCTTTCGCTGTGAAAGCCGATGGGGGCCGCGCGTGCTCGCACACGGCCGCGACCCCTATTTTCCGGCATGGACCGACACTGCACAATTGGACTACCGCCGCTCCGAGACGCAGCAAGCTATGACAGACGAGCTGGTGGACATAGCCGCCCGTTGCGATGGCGTCCGCTGCGATATGGCGATGCTGGAGAATCAGGACACCTTCCTGAAGACGTGGGGCGGCTCTTTCGAATCCTCGCAGCCCGAGTTCTGGCTCAAGGCGATCCCGGCGGTAAGAGAAAAGTATCCCGGCTTCCTGTTTATGGCGGAGGTCTACTGGGGGCTGGATCAGGAGGAGAAGTTGCAGCGCTTCGGCTTCGACTATACCTACGACAAACGGCTGTACGACCTGTTACTGCATGGCGATGCCGGGGCCGTGCGGAACCGGCTGCGAGAGTCCGACGCCGCCTACCAGAGCAGTCTCGTCCGCTTCATCGAGAATCACGATGAGGAGAGAGCGCGGACGGCATTTGGATTGGCGCGCAGCCGCGCCGCTGCCGCGCTGGCATTGGCGCTGCCGGGTATGCGCCTGTTGCATGAGGGTCAGATCGAAGGCTACCAAGTGCATCTGCCGGTGCGATTAGGGCGCCGCCAGGTGGAGCCCCCCGAACCGGATCTGGTGAGCTTTTACCACCGCCTGCTCCTGGCCCTCCGCCACACCGTCTTTCACGATGGAGCCTGGCGGTTGCTGGAGCCACGGCAGGTCGCGTGGGACAACTCCTCGTCCCAGAGCTTTGTCGCTTATCGCTGGGCGTTGGATGGCCAGTACCGTCTGGTGGCCGTCAATCTCGGCGGCGACCGGGCGCAGTGCTCTCTGTACTTCGATTTGCCCTCCCTGGCGGGAAAGAAGTGGTGGCTGCAGGACTTGCTGAGTGACGCCCGCTACCTCGAAGACGGCAGCCAGTTGTTGAGCTCAGGTCTCTATCTCGACATGCCCGGCTACGGTTATCACGTCTTCGAGGTCCTCCCCGGCCCGCCATCTGGCGCGACCGTGGGATGACTATGCGTCCTCCGGAACACCCTCACCCCGCTTTAGTTCAGAGCAGGTGCATTGGTACTTGACACCCAGGCCCATGGCCTTCTCCCACTCCTCCCAACTGAGGTTGCGCGACACCTTGCTGCAAACCCGATTAGCCAACGCTTCGAGCTCCAGCGTCCAGATGCGCACCGTGTTGTCGGTACTCCCGGAGGCGAGGAGCTTGCCGTCGGGACTGAAAGCCACCGAGGTTACGCTTTGTTGGTGGCCACGCAAGACCAACGGATCGTTCTCGAATTCGTCCGTGGTCGAAAGCTTGTCTGTGTCCCACAACCTGATGGTCCGGTCATATCCGCCGGCGGCCAGCAGCTTCCCGGACGGGCTAAAGGCAACCGAGCCGACCCAGAACTCGTGACCGTAGAGAGTCCGCATTGGCTTGCTGGGGTCTTCGATGCTCCAGAGCTGCACGGTTTGATCGTCGCCGCCCGAGGCCAGCCGCCCATCCGGGCTGAAAGCCACCGACCAGACACGCCCATGGTGGCCCTTCAAGGTAGCGATCAACGCCGGCGCAGTTGGGGGATCCAGACTCCAGAGCTTCACTTCGCCGTCGTCGCCAGCGGACGCCAGCCGCTTTCCGTCATCGTTGAATGCCACCGAAGTGACGGGCTGGTTGCCGTGCCTAAACTCCGCCAGACGCGCATCGGCAGATTGGAGATCCCACAACCGCACGGTCCCGTCGTGGCTGCCGGAAGCCAGTATCGCGCCACCGCTGGAGAAAGCGACTGCACTCACCCCGCCGCCATGAAAGAACTCGCGAGGGGGACTTCCCTCCGGGTCGTGCTGGGCGAGATTCCACAGCCGCACGAAACCATCCAGACAGCCTGAGGCCAGGGTCCGGACCTGCATATCCGGGCTGAAATACAAGGCTACGGCATAGACTTGGGCTCGGTGTCGTGAAAACGTTCGGCAGACGTCCGGCCGATTCACATCCCATAGCCGGACCGTCGTATCCCAGCTTCCCGACGCCACGGTGTTCCCGGCGCCAAATGCCAACGACTGGACACTGGCCCGATGGCCCTCGAGAACCCTTGGCTCCACGGGGTAGATATCCCAAACCCGCACCGTCCGGTCCCAACAAGACGAAAAGAGCGTCCGCCCGCATTGCGGCCTGAACGCAACCGAACTGACGCCGTAAAAATGGGGCAACTCCTGGACCGGGGCGCCGGGGGTTCCACGCGGATCCCACAACAGCACCGTCTCGTCTTCACTGGCCGAGGCCAGGAGTTGGCCATCCGGGCTGAACGCCACGCCTCTCACGGGCTTCTTGTGCTTGCCGAGCAGGCGGCCCTCAGCCTGGTTCCATTCGCGGCCCTGGCCCTTGTTCCAGATCCAGACGGCGTCATCCCGGCCGGCCGAGGCAAGCTGCTCTCCATCGGGAGCGAATGCCACGGAGATGACTTCGTCGCGGTGGCCGTTCAGGGCGGCGACAAACATGTCGTTTTGTTCCGGATCCCACACGCGAACCACATGGTCGCGTCCCGCGGACGCGAATCTGCCGCCATCCGGACTGAACCCTACCGACCAAATCCAACCATCGTGCCCGTGCCACTCGCGAAGCATGCGCCGGCCGTCGACATCCCACAACCGGAAAAACCCGTCCCAACTGCCCGAGGCCAGGGTTCTTCCCTGGCCCGGCCTGAAAGCCAACGAAGTAATATCCTCCCCGTGCGGATCGCGGAGCACGACGGGGTTCACCCGTTCATACGGAATGTCACGATCCTTGGCATCGGGCAATACGCCGGCCAGCGCGTCAAGATCCACCAGCTTCAGGGTCTTATCCCGGCCAGCGGTGGCCAGCACGCGCTCATCGTGACTGAAAGCGACCGAATAGACCTCCGACCCTTGCCAGTGCAGGCGCAAGCGCCATGGAGGCTGGCGACGATTCAGATCCCACAAGTAGACATAGCCATCCTTGCCGCCTCCAGCCAGCCACTTCCCTTGGGCACTGAACGCAATAGCCGGGAAATCGAACTCTGCGCTGCGGTGCCAGATGTAAGTGAAGGGATTGGCGCTGAGTACCTCTCGTAAGGCGGCGTCCACCTGGGGCAACGCCTCCGGCACGTCTTTGTTGAACAGATATGCCTGGCGGGCGAGCAGGGCCGCGCGTTCGCACTCTCCATGCCTGAGGTGGTAGATCGCCTGAGGCGCCAGGTTTCTTCGCTTGCTCTCCGCCTCCCGGAGATACTTGAGCCGCCACGCCAACACCGGCCGGGCCAGTATGTCGTGGAAGACCTCGTAGCGCGGTTCGCCTCCGCCGGGCGCATGGCGCTCCTCGGCTGAGCGTAGAATCCTTCGCTCTACCAATTCTTTCAGCAGCCCTTCATATTCTTCCAGTTTTTCCACTTTGACGGACGATTTATCCTGCTCCGCCAGTGCCATCAGGTCAGGGGCGCTGTAGGCGACCTTGGCTCCGGAAGGCGTCACCAGGTAGCGGAACACGACGGCGGCAACCCGCTGCCGCCGTTGCGTCAGACTCTCCATGACCGAGTTGACGTGTTGCAGAACGATCTCTTTCGCCCCGCCCAGCACATGGTTCAGGGTTTCCTTGCGAAGGGACGACGATCCGAGTTCCGCCTCCTTCTCCCAGAGGCGGCGCATGACCAACTGCAAATACGGCGCTTCATACTCCTGGGCTTCGTCGGGTCTGGCCTCCCCGCCGCCCTGTCCCGCCAGGTCGGGAGCGATCTGGCCGCGCGCAATGTCTTTGAGCACTGCGTCCACCAGTCCCTCCCCAAGCTCGACCGGCGCGCCCCCGGCTTTCTTAATTCCTTCGTTATACCGCGCGACTGGCCTCTCGATTGCATCGCGCGCCGCTCTTTCGTCGAGCCGCTTGATTTCGAGGCGGTTATCGAACAGGCGAGGTATGCGGCTTTTGAAGAAATCCATCCTGCCCAGCCACTCCTCACGGATCGAGATCAGGAAGTTGACGCGCAGATTACGGTCGTTGACCGCCTCGGGGAACTCGTGCGCGAAGGGCCCACCCCCATCCTTTCCCGCATGGCGCTCGAAATACTGCTCGAATTGATCGAGGACGATGAGCAGAGCACCGTCAACACACTCCGTCCAGCTATTCAGTGCGTCCAGGAAGGACGGCGTCTTCGGTTCTGGCCCTTGGCCGCCTGGATCATGGCTGGACTTCGGTAAGTGGAGTGCATCGATGGAAGCCTGAATACTCCCTGTGAGCGCGGCCATGGGATCATCGTCCTTCCAGGAGTCGAAGACCACCGGGAGGAATCTCGGCCTCTGGCCGTCGGCCAATTCGCCACGGGCTTCAGCGAGGAGGCCCGCGGCAACGCCCGCACGCAGCAGCGAAGTCTTGCCCACTCCACTATCGGCGTGCAGCAAAGTGAGCCGGGAAGCGATCAGGTTGGAGGTGACAATCTTTATTTCGCGAGCACGGCCAAAGAAGTAGTCCGCATCATTCACGCCGTAAGCGTCAAACCCCATGAAAGGGATGCGCGGTGCTGTCGCCTGGATCGAAGTGGACTCGGCGGCCGATGCGAGCCGGCCTTCCACCTGGGGAGCCTGCGGGGCCGCGGACGCGGAAGCGGAAGCCATCAGATTTTACCCCCTGTCGCCGCGCAGGTCAGCGGACGGCCACGGAGATGGCTCCCGAGTTGCTCGGTGAATTCTTCCAGCTTCATGACGAGGAAGGTCACCCCCCGGTTCGCCCAAGCTATCTCTTCCAGATCGTCGGCTTGGTCCAGCACCGCCCATGCACGCCCAGGCAGCCGCCGGTCCCCCCAGGCCTGCCTCAGAATCACCCGCATGTTCCAATCGCGCAGACTGTACCCCAGGAACAACATATTCCTTCTCTGGATCTCAGAAACGAGGCCTGCGGGCAACTGGTGGGTGAACGCCATATAGTCGATGTAGTCATCCTCTGCGATCACATAGCTGTCGCGTTTCAGGCGATCCCTAGGTTGTGCCCAGCGCCACACCGCACCGTGCACTTTGAATATCACGGAGCGCTGCTCGAAATCGACTTCTTCCACAAAGCGAGTCGGATCCTCGATTTTCTTTACATAGTCGTCGATTAGCCCGGCGTGTTCCGCATCCGGCGGATACTGCAATTGGGCGGACACACACAGGTGCCAAAACCCGCGGGTCTTTTCATCCAAGTCGTACCAAACCACATCGAAGGGCTCCCCCTTGGACGCAAAGGCGCGCTCCATGACATCGTCGTAGTTGGTGGTCACGACGTACTGGTGGTGATCGCAGAGACCAGGAAGTTCAGCCACGAGTTTGTGCAAGGGAGTAGGCTCGAAATTGCCATCGAATACCGTGTGGAGTTCGTCATAGACGGCGAGACGCTCGGACTTGAGGATTGCGTACCCCGATGCGCGCGCGAGATCGCTTTTGTAGTCATCCTTAATCGGGAGCTCGAGCTGTTGAAGGAGGTATTCAGCCAACTCGCCGCCCCTCGGCAGGTTCTGGTGCAGGCAAAAGTCCTTCGGGCGCCCGCACATGTTGGCGCCCGCTCCAAGGAACAACGCCAGGCGGCCGGCTTTCAGTTCGCGAGCAATCGCCTTGATGGCCGTTTCATTAATGCTCAAGGCACTTTGATCTGGCATGACTACGGTAATTGTACATCCAAATTTCAGAAGACAGAAGTCAGAAGTCAGAAGTCAGAAGTCAGGAGCCTGAGGTGCGATGGCGGGACGCGCGGGCGAATTCTGCCGAACATTGCCAATTGCCAAAATCGGAAGAACAATTAGCTTATTTTGTTATGGTTGGCTAGATTAGCTGAAGTATTGCTTGCGATTGCATGGTTGGGGAAATTGGATTCGCTTCGCGGTTCAAGCCGGGTTGGCCTGCCAGACCTCGGCCGCGCCCAGGTTGTTACACGGTGAGGGTTTTTCGATTTCATGTTGCATCCGGTTGCATTTGTTGCATGGGAGGCGGCTGGCTGGCCAGAATCGCCGCCGGCTGCGGTGGGGATTGTCAAAGAACGAGGGGGTTCACCAGCAGAACACCTTGCGGCGAGTGCGGAGAGCCTTTTCGGAGGGCTGGATATTCTTTGTCCGACATCAGAGTAGCACGGGAGTTTCTTGAGATCGGGGGGCTGGCTGTGCTTCGCTTTTGTTTTCAGTGGGTTAGGGAGGGACGGACTTGAGTGACTCAGGCGGCGCTGTGGTGACTCATTTCCTCGCGAATGATGCGCCGTAGGGTCTCTTCCCACTTTGGGGTTTTCCCCTCGACGTATTCGCGAAGTGCCGAGTTGATTAGGGTTTGGTATCCGACCTTGCCGCCAGACCGATCGGCGAGGGCGCCAAAATAGTCGATCAGGTCTTCATCAAGCCGGATGGTGATTCTCACTTTTTCGGGTTCCGAAGGTGGCTCGGCCAGGACCCGGCCCCGCTTACCTTTGCTGAAGTCGTAGGTATCCTTCAACTTTGTGCCTCATGCCTCATTGCTTTCCTAACGAACTTCTTCATTGTAGACTTAATGTTCTTTTCGTCCTTTCAAGCCCGTCATGAGGCCTTTCGCCCGTCAGACAGGCGGCCAAGCCCGCGCGTGCCATCCTGGACCCTTTCCGAGGCGGTCCGCCGTCGAACCCCAGGCGTCCGCGCCGAAAGCGCGGACTCTATGGGAGCACTCGGAACGGAACATTGGTCGCGCCGGCCGGTAGGCAGTGTTTCCACAGAGCAGCATAGCCGCAACCAAAAAGNNTGAGAGGCCGCCGCAGGCCGAGGACCTGCCCCACGAGGAATCCGCGAAAATGGTCACGGCCCGACGGACAGGCTGAAGACCGTGCCGTAGTTGCCCTCCCCGCCGCCGTAGGTCGTCCCGTAGAGATCGCCATTGGTGGCCTGGAGCAGCCTCCCTTTAGGGTACGTGCCATCCGCGCAGTCGCTTTGGGAGCAGAAGCTGTGTAGCGTCGTCAGCGTGCCGCTCGGGGTGACTCTGAACACCGTGCCATAGTTGCCGTTGGGAGTGAGAGGGCCGCCGGACGCTGTCCCATAGAAGTCCCCGTTGGCGGCTTGGACCAGCCCAGCTTCGGGGTGTTGGCCGTCGGTGCACCCGCTTTGGGAGCAGAAGCTGTACAGTGTCGTCAGCGTGCCGCCCGGGGTGATTTTGAAGACCGTACCAGAGCTGTTGGCCCCACCCCCTTCCGTTGTCCCGTACAGGTCCCCATTGGTGGCCTGAACCAGCCCCGCAGAGGGGCGGCCGCCGTCTGTACACCCGCTTTGAGGGCAGAAGCTATATAGCGTCGTCAGCGTGCCGCTCGCGGTGATTTTGAAGATCGTACCTTCGGAGTTGGCCCCGCCCCCAAACGTCGTCCCGTAGAGGTCCCCGTCGATGGCCTGGACCAGTCCGGCGGGATATTTGCCGTCCGCGCACCCGCCTTGCTCGCAGAAGTGGTACAGCGTTGTCAGCGTCCCGCTCGGGGTGATCTTGAACACGGTGCCGCCGCCGTTGGCCCCGCCGCCCGATGTTGTGCCGTAGAGGTCCCTATTGGCGGCCTCGACCAGCGCCGTGTGGGGATATTGACCGTCCCTGCAATTCGGATAGCCGCCCAGGGAGCAGAAGCTATATAGTGTCGTTAGCGTCCCACTCGGGGTGATCTTGAAGACCGTTCCAAAGATGTGGGTCCCGCCATCTAACGTTGTCCCGTAGAAGTCCCCATCGGCAGCCTGGACCAGCACCGCCTCGGGGTTGCCACCGTCTGCGCACCCGCCTTGCGAGCAGAAGCTGTATAACGTCGCCAGCACGCCACTCGTGCCGATCTTAAAGACCGTCCCACCGCCGGTGGCCCCGCCTCCGAACGTGGTCCCGTAGAGATCCCCATTGGTGGCTTGGACCAGCCCTGCCTCAGGGTTCGCGCCGTCCTTCACACTGAATCTAAACAGCGTGGTGAAAGTCTGCGCAGGCAGGGAAATCGCCGTTACCGCCCAGAGCACGAGAACGCACGCGCTCTTGCCCCAGTTAATTTTGCCCAGTCGATTAACGAATCGTTTCATCCATTTGCTCCTTAGACTCGTACATGCGCGCTTTGATTCCCCCATGCTTTCGAACATTTGCCGCGTTCTTGTGCGGGTCCCATTGTACATATGATTATATGCACAGTCAACAGGGAGCTTGAGCTATGCCGAATGGGAGATGAGCCGGCGCGGCATTCCGCTGGCGGTAGTCCAGGCGGTCATGGAGCACCCGGAGCAACGGCTGGTCGACGATGCTTGCGAGGGCCGTTGGATTTGCCAGTCGCGGTTTCCTTTCGAAGACGGGAAAATGCATTTGGTGCGGGCGTGGTTGACGAAGATGAACAGTCAAGCGATCAGGATAAACCCGGCGTCATCCTGGACTACGACGCCGGCGGCAATCTGGCCGGTTTCGAGATTCTCGATGCTTCGAAGCGCATGGCGAATCCTATGTCGGTCGAGTACGCCGTTACGCCGCCGCTTCGCAGGCCGGCATGAGCGGCCTCCCATCATGGCACTTCGAAATGCAGGGGGCGGCCTGAGAGGCCGCCGCAGGCTGAGAGCCTGCCCCACAAGGAAAGGGCTGACTTCTGTCTTCTGACTTCTGTCTTCATGCCTTAACTACATCCCGCTCCACTTGAGTAAGCTGGTGCAGGGCCTTGTCAGGGGGTCGTCGCAATGGTTGGGGCTGATGCGCAGCGCGTAACCCAGGCGTCCGGTTCGTTCGGGCACGATCTCCTTCTCGAAGATGGCCACGGTTCCGTTTTGCCCGGTGGAGGGCAGCACCATCACTTCGGTGTCCTCCAGGCCGCCATCGGTGCCGACGCGCCCCATCACCACTTCCACGCGCACCTCGGAGGGCTGTAAACCGGCCAGATCGATGGCCGCACGCACGGGAACCGGGCGCTCGCTCAGGATGGTGCCGACGGGGGGCGCGCCCGTCTCGACGAAGCGCACGCGGTCCCAGATCAGGCTGACGCGCTGGTTCCAGGCCGCCTCGGCGCGGGCCTCCTGGTAACCGTTGGCGCTCAGCCGCACGGCGTCGGCGTGCGCCGGATCGTAAAATTCGCGCGCGTATTCCGACACCATGCGGCGCGAATCGAACTGCGGCGTCAGAGCCATCAGGGATTGCTTCACGCGCTTCAGCCAATCGCGCGGAATCTGGTCGCGGCGCTCGTAAAACAGCGGCACAATCTCGTTTTCCAGCAGATAGTAAATCTCGCTGGCGTGCAGCGAGTCCTGCTCGTCGGAATAGCTCTCGCGGTCGCCTATGGCCCAGCCGCCGGATATTTCGTAGGCTTCGTCGAACCAGCCATCCAGGATGCTGAGGTTCAGCACGCCGTTCATGCCGGCCTTCATGCCGCTGGTGCCGCAGGCTTCCTGACCGCGCTTGGGGGTGTTCAACCACAGATCCACGCCCTGCACCATTTCGCGAGCGACTTTCATGTCGTAGTCCTCGATGAAGACCACGTGCTTCCACAGATCGCGGTCGCGCGAGAGCTGCACGATATCGCGGATGAAATTCTTGCCTTCGTTATCGCGCGGGTGGGCCTTGCCGGCGATCACGATCTGTACCGGCATATCCTTATTACACAGGATGCGCTTGATGCGCTCCACATCGCGGAACAGCAGCGTAGCGCGTTTGTAGGTGGCGAAACGGCGCGCGAAACCGATGGTCAGCGCGTTGGGATCGAGCACCTCTTCGGTATGGCGCATCTCGGCCGCCGAAGCCTGCCGCCGCAACGCCGACCAACGCTGCCGCTCGCGCACGAAATTGACCAGGCGGCGTTTGCGGCGGCGATGCACTTCGAGCAGTTCTTCGTCCGGGATCTCTTTGACCTGCTCCCAGATGGTGGGGTCGGCGAGGCGGTCGCGCCAGTCCGGCTGGAGATACTGATCGTAGAGCGCGGCCAAGTCGCCGTTGAGCCAGCTTGTGAGATGCACACCGTTGGTGACGGAGCTGACCGGCACTTCCCAGACCGGCAATTGCGGCCACAGGTCGTGCCACATCTCCTGCGAGACGTCGCGATGCAGCTTGCTGACGGCATTGCGGTGCGCGGAGGCTTTCAGCGCCAGGATGGCCATGGAGAAGCGCTCTTCGCGATTGGCCGGATCGCGGCGGCCCAGCGCCATCAACTGGTCGAAGTCGATACCGATGTCGGTGCAATACGCGTTGAAGTAGTGATACATCAAGCCGGGATCGAAGAGGTCGATACCGGCCGGCACGGGGGTGTGGGTGGTGAAGATGTTGCTGGCGCGGGTGGCCTGCAGGGCTTCTTCGAAAGTCAATCCATGTTCGCGCTTGAGCACGCGCACGCGCTCCAGCGCCAGGAACGCGGAGTGGCCCTCGTTCATGTGATAGACGGTGGGTTCCACGCCGACGGCCTTGAGCGCACGCAACCCGCCCACGCCCAGGACGAACTCCTGCCGCATGCGCGTGTCGGTATCGCCGCCGTAGAGCGAGTCGGTGATGCTGCGATCCTGGGGCAACTGGTTCTCGGGGATATTGGTGTCCAGAAGGTAGAGCGTTACTCGTCCGACTTCCATCTTCCAGACCTGAATCATGACCTTGCCGGTGGGCAGCCGGACGAAGACTTTGAGGTTCTCGCCCTGCGCATCCAGCACCGAAGTAACGGGCAGGGTGTAGAAATCGTTGGTCGGATAGCGCTCCTGCTGCCAGCCGTCGGGGTTCAACACCTGGCGGAAATAGCCCTGCTGGTAAAGCAGACCCACCGCCACTAATGGCAGGTCGCAATCGCTGGAGGATTTCAGGTGATCGCCGGAGAGCACGCCGAGACCGCCGGAGTAGATCGGGAGGCACTCGGAAAGGCCGTACTCGGCCGAGAAGTAGGCGATCAATTTGCCGTCGGTGCGCGGCTTGCCGCCCAAGACGTGCGCATCGTAGCGCTGGCAAGCCATGTTGTAGAGCGCCAGGTAGCGCGGGTCGGCCGCCGAGCGCTGCAAGATCGCGCGCGAGACCCGGCCGAGCATCAGCACGGGATTGTAGTTGCACTCCCGCCAGAGATTCGCGTCCAGCCTTCGGAACAGAGCCCGGATCAGCGGTTCCCAGGCCCACAGGATGTTGTAGGCCACCTCCGGCATGCGGGACAGTTGCTCGGGCAGCGCCGGGCGAACCAGGAATTCATGAACGGGTTGGATACGAAATGGCATTTCAAAACGATTACGCTCTTTCTAAAGTAGCAGCAATCGGGTGGAGATCGGGCGCAGCTTGCGCGCCGGGGGCCCCTGCTTCCGCGTCCACCTCCGCGTCCGGCAGCGGGAGGCGTCCCGCGCGGTCCAGGGGGACCACCCCACCAAATGGCTTTGAAACGTACTGTACGTAATGAATTTCTAAAGACAGTTACGCTTTTCATATTCTGTCTTTCTATCCTCCGCAACGGCTCCAAACTTTGGTATCCTTACATAAGTCGGTTTGAAATGCCGACTAGAAAGTAACGAAGGAACGATGCGAAGCAAGCTTCTACTGGTGACTCTGGCGATAATGACGCCCACCTTTCTGTCCGCTGGATTGCTGGATACAACCGTAACGATCGGCATCCCCACCATGGACGACTATTTCTTTTACACTGAGTGTACTGCGACTCCCCCCTGCTCAGTGAACTTTGGCGTAATCAACCACGGAAATCCGGTGCCGGCGGTCACGAATTATGACATCCCGCAGACGGTCCCCGGTCCCGTCGTCTCCGGATACGTGAGCGTTTTGGGTCTCAGTCTTACCGGAACGGATGTTGTAGTTGGGCTCGCGAGTAATGTTGGCATTGCGGGCGATCCCTGGCCTTTCGCGACGCCAGAGGCAAGCATCATAACGGATCTTTTAACCGCGAACACTGCGGCTCTATCGACCTTCTTCTCGGATCCCGCCAACATATCCGATTTTGTCTCTTACAGCGCCGGCACCAGCACCACGGGGAATCTTGGGGAATTCTCCAACGGTACAGTGGTTGGATCCCTTTCCACGAATCTACCGTCGGGTGTCCCGGAACCGGGAACGCTGGCCTTGCTGGGCTGCGGGCTGGCCGCGCTGTTCTTTGCCGGCCGCAAGGCTACGGTCCGCCGCTAGTAGCCTCAATAACTGTTCACTTAATGATGTTTCGGTGNNAGGCGGCAGACCACAAAGTGCGATGGTCTGCCCCACCAAAGTGAACAAGCCTGAGGCCTGTACTACGATTAGTTAGGGCTTCGACGCGAACGCGGCATGCACGGTGTTGGAGTGCCCCGGCCCCACGGTTATGGCTTGGGTCAAATCGCGATACCCGTCGGCGGAGAATACGGCTTGGTAGGCGCCGGGCGCCAGCCTGGTGGTGAAAGGCGTCCGGCCGACGGGCGCGCCGTACATGGTGACCAGCGCGCCTGGAGGATTCGAAGTGAATCCGATGTCCACCAGGAATCGGGCGGGATCGAGCTTGAATTCACCGTCGACGTAGACGGCGACGGCGGTGCCTGAGGGGAACGCCTCGCCCTTGCCGTAGGCGAACAGCAACGTGGGCGCCGCCGGCCTGACCATGTCCGCGGCCGCAGCCGCGCCGCCGGTTGCATCCGTGCTTCCGCGTGCCTGGCCCTGCTGCGCCGCGCGAATGGCCACCTTGACGCCATTCAACAGCGGGATGCCGTCGAGGTTCACCCCCATTTTTCCGCCTCGTCCCATGCGCGTTTTCGGTTCGGCATCGGTGATGGTGGCGGTGACTCTGACACCGTGCGCGATCACCAGCAGGCCGTCGATTCTGAGATCGTCGAGGATTTCAAAATCCGCCAGCTCGCCGGGCTTGATGTTGGTGAAGGTGAGATCGCGCGCCAGGCGCAGCCGGATGGGGGTGCCATCGTGCAATGCCAGCGCCACGGGAGCGGTGGATTGGTTTGGGGCCGCATTGCGCACGATCATGGCAGCCAGGATCTTGTCGGAAACGCCGGCCCTCTTGAGCGCGATCATGTCGTCGGATGAGAGCGCGTACCGTCCCGGCTGCTGGTTGATCGTGGCCACGATGGTTGACTCGGCGACGCCGTCCTTGACGAGCTTTCCGATAATGGCGTTGTCCAGCGGCGCCTGAGCATGGGCGGCCAAAGAAGCGAGGATCAGCAAAGCGGCGAGTTGGCGTACGGGCATAAAAGTCCTTCCAGGCTCCCGGCCCAAGATGCGGGCTGGGCCACCAATCATTCTGAGCCGAATCGGGTTGGGCGGCAAGGTTAACGATAGATAGCGGCAGGCAACCAGGAATCGCATGCGCGGCTATTGAGAACTGGTTGTTTCCGGTACCGCCAACACGATTAGGGAAACGGGTCATCGGTGGCACGCGGACTGTCGCTGAGCTGGGGGAGGAACTTTGAGCCGGAGAACCCTTTGCAATCCTGGGTTCAGAATACGCCGGCGCGGCTTTCGGAACCAACAAGGGCGGCTATGAACCTTGTGGACGGCGACCGTGACGAGGCGCGGTGAAAGCAGGGAGCCGCCCGAAAGGCGGCTGCGGCCACGATTGGCCGCCCCACGGTGCAACCTCTACGGGAACCAAGCTTTTGCCGTATCCGGAGCAAGCCATTTCCCTGGGCTGCCGGAGTCGCTCAAAATAAATAAACGATAACAAGACCTTTAAATCCAGAGTATAATCGATGCCAGACAGGAAGCCACTGGATTCCTCGCCGGTATCGAAAACCCCGGCGCAGGGACAGGACTCGCTATGAAAGAAGATTCTGCGTGAACCACATCGACATAGGTACTCCGCTCCTGGCCTTTTCGTTATTCATTTGGCCAACAGGCGCATGCGCGCAACAGGCCCCTGCTGAGGCTGGCAACGCGCAGGTCTCGCGCGTGCCCGCCGCTGCGGCACAGGTGCCCCGCCTAGTCAAATTCAGCGGCGCGGTTAAAGACGCCGACGGAAAACCGGTGAGCAGCCTAGCCGGGATCGCTTTTGCCCTTTACCAGGATCAGCGGGGCGGAACCCCCCTGTGGATCGAAAACCAAAACGTGCAGCCGGACGCCGCCGGCCGCTACACCGTCTGGTTGGGCGCAACCAAGAATGAGGGAGCGCCCGTGGAGTTGTTTGCGTCCGGCCAAGCCCGTTGGTTGGGTGTGCAGGTAGAGGGTCAACCGGAACAGTCCCGCGTCCTGCTGGCGGCGGTCCCCTATGCCTTGAAAGCGGTGGACGCGGAGACCGTCGGCGGACTGCCACCCTCGGCGTTTCTGCTGGCCGGAGCGGGGGCGGCCGGCGCGCAGGCAGTGGATTCCCACCCGAGGCTGGAGTCGGCGGCCGACGCGACGCCCGCAGTGGGCGGCAGCGGCACGCAGAACTACATTCCGATGTGGACCGACAGCGCGGGCACGCTGGGCAATTCGGTACTGTTTCAGTCGGGCACGGGGAGCACCGCCAAGATTGGCGTGAACATCGCCACGCCGGCGGCCACGCTCGACGTGAAGGGTACCAGCGTCATCCGCGGCACGCTGAGTCTGCCGGCCACGGGTGCGGCCGTAGCCACCGCCGGCAAGACCTCAGAACCCTTGAATCTGACGGCTTCGGTGTTCAACAGCGGTACGAGCGCGGCGGTACCCCAAACGTTTCAGTTAAGGGGTGACCCGGTGGGCAATAACACCGCGACGGCCAGCGGCGCTCTGAGCTTGCTATACGGATCGGGCACGAGCGTGCCGGCCGAGACCGGGCTGCAAATCGCCAGCAACGGCAGGATCACGTTCGCCAGCGGGCAGACCTTTCCGGGAACGGGCGCCGGCACCATCACGGGCGTGACCGCCGGCGCCGACCTGGCGGGTGGCGGCACATCGGGGAACGTGACGCTAAACCTGGACACCACCAAGGTGCCCCAGCTCAACGCGGCGAACGTCTTCACCACCAACCAGACGGTGAACGGAACTGTGACCGGGACGCAATTGGTTTCCAGCGTTGCTACGGGCGCCGCGCCGCTGGTGGTCAGTTCTACGACACAGGTGAACAACCTGAATGCGAGTTTCCTGGGAGGATTTTCGGCCGGCAACTTCCAAGCTGCCGGAACCTACGCGACGTTGGGCGCCAACACCTTTGCGGGCGATCAGAAGATTACGGGCAATGTATCCGCAACCGGCTCGGTCTCGGGCGTGACCGCCAAGTTCAGCGGGACGGTTACCGAAGCCGGAGCACTGCTCCCATCGGCAGGCACGGCGACGGCCGCGACGGGCTACAATTCGCAACCGGTCGATGCGGCGGCATCCGCATACAGCAGCAGTTTGGGGCAGGCTGTGAGTCAGGATTTCCAATGGCTGGCCGAACCGGTGGGGAACAATACCAGTGCGCCGTCCGGCAAACTGGACCTGTTGTTTGGGGCGAATGGCGCTACGCCGGCCGAAACCGGACTTTCGGTGGCCAGCAACGGCCAGATCACGTTCGCCACCGGGCAGACTTTCCCGGGCACGGGCCCAGGGGGCATCACGGAGGTGACGGCGGGCGCGGGATTGAGCGGCGGGGGAACCAGCGGCAACATTACCCTCGCCAATACCGGAGTGCTGGCGGTGGGCGTGGGCCCGGGCGTCTCTGAGGCCGGCGCGGCGAGCTCGCCTGTGCTGAGCTTGAACACGGGCTACACAGACAGCCGCTATCTGCAGCTGGCCGGAGGCGCGCTGAGCGGAGCGCTGACGCTGCCGGCGGACGGCTTAGCCGCAGGCACGCAATTAGTCCTGGCCGGCGGCAACGTAGGCATCGGGACCAGCACGCCGGGGGCGCTGCTGGAAGTCGCCGGGAACATGAAGATCAGTGGGACGGGAGGCATGCTGACATTCCCGGACGGGAGCACGCAGGCCACGGCTGTGAGCGCCGGCCCGGATGGGGTGATTGCGGTGAACCCGCAGCAGGTGGCGCTGCTGAAATGGTTCCCGGCGTACCAGTCCCCGGCGACCTTCCCGGTGGGCACGCCCGCTGGCGTAGCCTTCGACGGCGCCAGCATTTGGGTGACGAACAGCGACAGTAACACCGTGACCAAGCTGCGGGCCAGCGACGGGGCCTGCGTAGGGACCTGCACGTTCAGCGTGGGCGGGAATCCCATGGGTGTGGCCTTCGACGGCGCCAACATCTGGGTGGCGAA